>JBDTQF010000079.1:0-15746 GCA_039932275.1 Burkholderiales bacterium | reverse complement strand
CGGTCAGCGCCTTCACGCTGCTGGAACCGCCCTGGATGACCGTGGTCACGTCGTCGAAGTAACCCGCCCCCACTTCCTGCTGGTGCGACACGAAGGTGTAGCCCTGCTCGCGCGCCTGGAACTCAGGATCCTGCACCATGTTCACGTAGTGCTTCATGCCTTCGCCGCGGGCATAGGCGTGGGCGAACTGGAAGGTGTTGAACCAGTTGATATGGATGCCGGCCAGCGTGATGAACTGGTACTTGTAGCCCAGCGCGGACAGGTCTTCCTGGAATTTGGCGATCTGCTTGTCGTCCAGGTTCTTGCGCCAGTTGAACGACGGCGAGCAGTTGTACGACAGCAGCTTGCCGGGGCAGGCGCCGTGCACGGCCTGCGCGAACTCACGCGCGAAGCCGATGTCGGGCACGCCGGTTTCGCACCACACCAGATCGGCGTAAGGCGCGTAGGCGACACCGCGGCTGATGGCCTGCTCCAGGCCGTTCTTGACGCGGTAGAAGCCTTCCTGCGTGCGCTCGCCGGTCAGGAAGGGCTTGTCGTTGGCATCGTGATCGCTGGTGATCAGGTTGGCTGCTTCCGCATCGGTGCGGGCCAGCACGATGGTGGACACGCCCATCACGTCGGCAGCGAAACGCGCCGCGATCAGCTTCTCGATGGCCTCCTGGGTCGGCACGAGCACTTTGCCGCCCATGTGGCCGCACTTCTTCACCGCCGCCAGCTGGTCTTCAAAATGCACGCCGGCAGCGCCTGCGGCGATCATGTTCTTCATCAGCTCGAAGGCATTGAGGACGCCGCCGAAACCGGCTTCCGCGTCCGCCACGATGGGCAGGAAGTAGTCGACGAAGCCCTCATCACCCGGGTTGATGCCACGCGACCATTGGATCTCGTCGGCACGCTTGAAGGTGTTGTTGATGCGACGAACCATGGTCGGCACCGAGTCGTAGGCGTACAGCGACTGGTCGGGATACATGGTTTCCGACGTGTTGCCGTCGGCGGCCACCTGCCAACCCGACAGGTACACCGCTTCCAGCCCCGCCTTGGCCTGCTGCATGGCTTGCCCGGCGGTGATGGCACCGAAAGCATTGACGTAACCCTTCTTGGCGCCGCCATTGACCTTGGCCCACAGTTGCTCGGCACCGTTTTTTGCCAGGGTGAACTCCGGCTGCAGGCTGCCGCGCAGGCGCACCACATCGGCGGCGCTGTAGCCGCGCTTCACCAGCTTCCAGCGCGGGTTTTCGGCCCAGTCTTTTTCAAGGGCAGCGATTTGTTGTTCACGGGTCAGTCGGGTCATGGGGGGCTCCTGGAAGAGTTCAAACGAACGAATGCACGGACAGGAGCTTAGCGGGATTGCGCTCACTCATGGCGACTTATGTCTTATATAAGACATAAGTTATAGTGCAATAAAATCAACAGGTTAGGAACAAACTTCCGCAATGCGGAAGATCATCTTTCACAATGGAAAAATATCTCGCACTGCAGCATGGCCTCTTATCACATCGCGGAATGCGATTGACTGTCATGAAACAGGATGGACCTGCAAAGAACTCAAGGCCCCGGGATGCTTGACATGCCGCAAGCCGTCGACGCGGCCCTACGAAAAGAATGACCTCACCCGCCCGCAAGGGCGCTGCATTGAGGAACCACCATGGCCGCCATCACCCAGCCCGCTGCCCGGGAGCCCAACCTTCAAGCCTTGCCGGCGACTCAGCCGCAGCTTCAAGCACTGGACGAATGCCATCAACAGGTGCTGGCGAAGTTGGCAGAGATGTCGCGCCTGTTCGTCCACCTCGAAGACCATGGCGTCGATACCACCGCGCGATCGATGGCCCAGTCGATCGTTCAGTTCTTCACCGAGTCGGCGCAGCGCCACCATGCGGACGAAGAACGCCTGGTGTTCCCGGCATTGCTGCAAAGCGGCGATGCCGAGCTGGTTGCCCATGTGCAGCGCCTGCAGCAAGACCACGGCTGGCTGGAGGAAGACTGGCTGGTGCTCGCACCTCAGCTCAGCGCTATTGCCGAGGGCTACAGCTGGTACGACCTCGACATGCTGCACAGCGCATTGCCGGTCTTTCTCGCGCTGTACGAGGACCACATCGAACTCGAGGAGTCGCTGATCTACCCCGAGGCCCGCAAGCGCCTGGACCAACGGCCCCAGTCCGGCGCCGGCCGCACCCAATCGGCGGGCCGCCGCGCACAGCCGGGCAGCTGATTGCGAAAGGTCTGTCCGGGCCCCCGCTGTGAAGGGGCCAGCGGTCGCTGCCTATCATCCGGCCATGGACGATGTCACTCCCGCCACTGCCTTCCGGCCGCTGGTGCTGCTGCCAGCCTGCCACACAGAGCTGCATGGCGAAGCGGTGCACTACGCCGGCCAGGCGTACACCCGGGCCCTGCGGCAGGTTGGCCTGACGCCGCTACTCGTGGCGGGTGTCGAGACTGCATATTCCGACGCGTCCTGAGCACCCGGTCCAGCATCTCTTGAGCACCTAATCCGGCGCCTGTTGAGCACGCTGTCTGGGGGTGTCGTGCGGGACGCCAGTCCGATGACTTGACCATCCAGTCCAGAGCCGAGTGCAGCGATTCCGGTGACCTGTGCACCTGTTCCGGCGTGCTGCGCAGGGCGCTGATGCTCCTGCGCAGCTTGCTGGCCCTCCTAGACAGCCTGGAACGTCTTCTTCGCCATCACTTTGCGCATCGATTCGCCCTTGAGACTGATGCGGTGCGCCTTGTGCACGATGCGGTCGAGCACCGCGTCTGCAACGGTCGGGTCCGGGAAGAAGGCGTGCCACTTCTCTGTGGGGTACTGGCTTGTGATGAGCAGCGACCCGGTGCGTTGTCGGCGGTCCACCAGTTCGAGCAGGAACTGGCCGGACAGTGTGTCGATCTCGCCGAGTCCCAGGTCATCGAGCACCAGCAGGCTCGGTTTGGCCAGCGCCAGCTTGAACTTGGGAAGCGCCCCTTCGTGAGCACGGTCCCTGATGGCGCTGCACAGGTCGCTGGCCCGGTAGAACAACACCGGGATGTTCTGGCGGCAGGCCTGGGTCGCCAGCGCGCAGCCCAGCCAGGTCTTGCCCACCCCGGTGGCACCCTGGATGATGACGTTCTGCTGGCGTCGAATCCAATCGCAACTGCCCAGGCTGGCGATCTGCGCCTTGTCCATGCCGCGCTGAGCCCTTGGATCGAGGTCCTCCAGCGCCGCAGCCTCTGGCAGCGCGGCTGCCCTGAACAGGCGCTTGAGCTTGCGGTCGTGCCGCTGCGATGCCTCGTGCTCGACCAGCAAGGCCAGACGGTCCTCGAAGCTCATCTCGTGCAGCCGGGGCTGCTGGAGCTGCTGCTCGTACGCCTCGGCCATCGCGCCCAAGCTAAGCTCCCGCAGCCTGGCCAACGTCTGTTGAACGCTGCTCATGCCGGCTCCTTGTAGTAGTCAGCGCCGCGAACCTCGCCGACCACGGTCGGCACTTTCGGCGGCGACTTCCGGGCCCTCAAGTCCGCCTCCTCCTTGAGGATGGAGGTGACACCGCGCAGCGTCGTGATGTTCAGGGGCAGCGCGTACGCGCAGACCTGCTCGAAGCGTTCGTCGCCGTAGTGCCGCGCCAGCTCGCGCAAGCGCTGCGCGGCTTTCAGACCGTTGGCGGCGTCGTGGCGCTGTTGCAGATGGTGCGAGATCATCTGCGCCGCGTTCAGCCCGACCTCGGTCGCCCAAGCCAGCAGCAGCTTGGGCTCGCCTTCCAAGACGCGCCGATGGGCCAGCGGCCGATGCTCAGGTAGCGTGGCCGCGTCGCCGGCAGTGGTGAGAAGCGGATGCATCGCGACGCGCCGGCCCTTGTGGAAGACCTCCAGCGCCTGCCCAGCCACGCACAGGTCCACGCGCTCCCGGGCCAGGTGATGCGGCACCGAGTAGTAGCACCGGCCATGTTCGACGTGATGGTCATCCTGCACTCGCACGCCATAGCGCCAGTCCCTCAACTCGAAGGGCACGGCCGGAAGCGGCTTTAGCGCTGGGCGGTCCTGCGCCTCGAAGCGCTCGCGCCGGCAACCGGGCAGCTTCTTGAAGGGGTGGTCGTTCAGCAGCGCGGTCAGCCTGACCAGCTCCTCGTTAAGCTCAGCCCGGCTGAAGAACACGCGCTCACGCAGCGCGAAGAGCACCCAGCGCTGCGCGATCTGCACGCCCACCTCGGCCTTGGCTTTGTGCTTCGGCTTCCGCGCACCGGTGGGGAGCGGCGCCGTGTCGTAGTGACGGAGGCAGTCGGTGTAGGCCGGGTTCAGCACTACCCGCTCGCGCTCGCGGCGCCAAACGGCCGCCTTCAAGTTGTCGCTGACCACCCACTGCGGCACGCCGCCCAGAGCTTGGAAGGCATGCACATGGCACAGCACCCAGTCCGGCGTGGTCTGGCTGGCCAGCGCTTCGATGTAGGTGTAGTTCGAGTAGCCCAGCACCGCCACGAAGATCTGCGCGAAGGTCGATGGCCCGCCGTCGGCATCGCGAATCTCCACCGTGCGGCCGGCGAAGTCCACGAAGAGCTTGTCGCCGGGACGGTGGCTGCGTCGCATCACGACGTGCTGGCGCTTGGCCCATTGCCGGTACAGCGCCGTGAACTGGGAGTACGCCACGCCTTCCGGGCAGGTCTCGCGCCACTCGCGCCAGATGCGCTCCATGGTCGCATCAGGCAGTTGCATCTGTTCTTGCACCCAGGTCCAGTCGGGCACGGGTTTGAACTGGACTTTGCTGCGGTCTTGCGTACCCAGCTCGGCGCACCATGCGTCGTCGTCGAGATCCTGCAGTTCCTGCCACGTCTTGCTGGAAGCGCGCAGCTTGTGACGCAACTCGCTGACGGTGCCGGCAGACAAGCCGCTGGTGCGCGCGATGGCGCGATCGGCCTGTGCCGGGTCGTAGAAGTGCAGGCGCGCTGCTTGGCGCTGCAGGTGAACGGGAACCCTCATTAGGCTTTCCTTCGCTGTTGAACTTGGGGACGAGTTCACCCAGCTACCCACTCAGGCTTGACGCCTGGGGGGCCACGGCCCATACTGCCTACGACTGTGTTGGATCGATTGGCTCTGGAGCCGACGCTTGAAGCCCGTGGTTGCCGCCTCGGGCTTTTTGCGTTTCTGGGCGGGATCAGGAGATGTCAGGGCTGTTCTGGTGGCGGTTCTCCTTTCGCAGGTGACGGTTGGGGAACTCGGGGCAACGCCGCCGTGAGCCGTGCCTCGGCGAGCCAGTCGGCGATGTCGCGTGTCAAGGCGAAGAAGCCACGCCGCTGGGGGAGCGAGAAGAGCGGCACCGGGACGCGGCCTCGTAGGCGGGCCTGGCGCAGCGAGGCCGCATTGGCATGCCCGAGCGCGGCGACCAGCTTCGTGCCGCCCAACAACGGGCCGTGCAGTTGCTCCAGCTCTTGCCGCAACTGGGCTTTCAGCACTTCGGCGTCGTTCAGGTCGGCTGTGAGCATGAGGACGCCGCCGTCGGGCGCATCGAATTCAGTTCACGCAGTGTTGCGGCCTGTCACGCTCTTGACCATAGCGACGAGGTAATCGGAATTTCTGTACTCTACGAACATGGCTGCATCAAACCAGCAACGCGGACGCGGCAGGCCCAAGCGGCATGAGGTCGACATTCTGTTCACTCGCCTGTGGTTCGATGGCGTCAAGGCCAAATCGCGCCTGCGTTCGGCATACGCGATTGAGCTGACCCTTGAGTCCCACCTCGTGCGACAAGGTCCGGATGGGCTGATCCGACCGTGTAAATGGGACGCCTACGAGGCAGGGCGTCGTGTCCCCACCGGGAAGCCCGGTGAACCAAGCCCGGTCGACTTAGCCGAGGCGCGGTACCCGGGAACGGCAAAGTTCTTCAACTCACCCCTGCACACCCTGCTGCGCGACAGCACGGACTCGATGGAGTGGGTCCTCAACCAACTGCAGGGCCTGAGGCCCAAACTTCGCCGTCTGCTTTACGAGCCCAAGGCCGCACGGGGCGTCGCACCGAAGCTGAAGTCGTTTGACCTTGATCTCGCGCAGCAACTCGCGAACGCCGGCGGGTTCGATGCCTTGGTCGCTTCCGTGCTCTTGATGCGGCGGGCAGAACTGCTTCCGTCCGTCCAGCTGCGCAGGCTGGCCTGGATGGCGTACATGGCCACGCAGCAGAGCGTGAGGGTGCTGCCGGCGTTCGCCCGAGTGGCGGATGAACTTTTCGGCGTGATTGACCTGAGGTTCCCCAACTGGCTGTACGTGCAGCACGATATAAGAACCAATGTGGTGGTTCAGCCTGTTTCCCTGGGCGCAAAGGCGGGCGCTGTGGATCTCTACAAGCTTGATGCCTGGGATCGGCTGATGCGTGTTTCGCTGCTTCGCGACCCGGCCTTCTTGAACCTCCACGTCGACTCCGGCACGTACATGAGGGTGACTGAGCTTTTCTCGTCCGCCACGGAAGAACTGCTACTCAAAGACGCTGAGTCAACTGAGCGGAACTCCGACGAAATGCCGGGCTTGCCGCCGCTAGGCGCTGAGGCACAACAGCGACAAACCAAAGTGAAGACTAGAGCCAAGCGGTGACTGCGGAGGGCACGTCCTCCACCCGCCAGCTACTACAGTCGGCCAATTCCTCTCGCTCGGCGACGCGGATCAAGTGGCATCAAAGTGCCCAAAGCGGACATTGACGATGGCCCGGAGGGCCAGCCGCGAACGCTGCATCTCAGCTTCTCGCAGTCAAGAACGGCAGCTTGCAGGCGGGTGAAAATCGCATTTGGTTATGCACCGCAGCATAGAGACGGATCACCGCTACATCGTCCCCTCAATCCCTTTGAAGCATGCGCATGTCTTTTACCCTCCCTGGCTTCGACTTAAATGCATTTGTGACCAACACGCTATCTGAAGACCTCGGCATTGGCCTTCCCGGTGGCGGGCACGACGTCACCTGCGAGAGCGTAATCCCGGCGAACGCGCGCTTTGCCGGCGTGATGGACAGCCGCGAAGCGATCACCGTCGCAGGGCTGCCTTTGGCCGCTGCGTTCTTTCTTCATCTCGACCCGGCGTGTGAGATGGAAATGCTTGTTAAGGATGGCCAGAACGTCCCGCCGGGCACCGCACTGATGCGGATCGCCGGCAACGCCCGTGCCTTGCTCACCGCCGAGCGCAACGCGCTTAACACCGTGCAGCACCTTTCGGGCATCGCGACGATGACGCACGCCTATGTTGAAGCGATGAACGGCCACGCCACGCTGCTCGACACACGAAAAACCATTCCTGGCCTGCGCGCGCTGCAGAAATACGCGACGCGGATGGGCGGCGCGACCAACTACCGCATGGGCCTGTGGGATGCTGTGATGATCAAGGACAACCATGTCGCGGTGGCAGGCGGCGTCGGGCCGGCGGTGGCGCGCGCCAAGGCGGCGGGCGCCGCGCGGATCATCTGCGAGGTTGATCGGATCGACCAGATCGAGCCGGCGATCGTGGCCGGCGCCACGCATATCCTGCTCGACAACATGACGCCGGCGATGCTGTCCGAGGCAGTGGCACTGGTGTCAGGCCGTGCGGCCACCGAGGCCAGCGGCGGCGTGCGGCTCGACAACATCGGCGCGGTCGCGGCGAGCGGCGTGGACTACGTCTCAGTCGGACGTCTGATGCAAAGCGCGCCTGCGGCAGATATCGGGCTGGACTTTGATGTGGTGTGAGGGGATTTATGCGACGGCGCGTGTGCTTGGCATTGAGGATGTCCGCTTCTGGCCGGAAGTGTCTACAGGTCGCAACGAGCGGTTGGACGTCTGCTCCCAGCCTGTACCCGTAGTTCGACCGAGATCTGCTATGGGCACTTTGCTGATGTCCGCGACGCTCAGGCCTGCGGCAACAACGGGTCGATTGCGTGAGTTCGCGGTCACCAGCAGCAGTCGTCCGATGAGGCGTCGTTCGCCACCCCTGCATGTGTTGCCGCGAACGGGTGCACCAGTTCGCAGACCGGTAGCTGAAAGTCGCCCCCAGCTAGCGCTTCAGCGCGCCCGTGGCCAACCGTCCGGCTGACGCCGTCTCTAGGCGGGCGTCTGGCGATCGGCGTAGCAGGACGCGCCAAGTGTTCGCCGGGGCGTTCGCTGTCTCCGGGGGAGTCACAACGCTGGCCTTCCGTCATTCATTGGGAGAGAGCCTGTTGCCCGCCGTGCTTGCCCACAAACCAAGATCACCGCTCTTCGTGCTCGGCTCCGACGACGCCCTCACTCTTCGATCACACGTGACGTGGGGCCGGGCGCTGCGCGCCCGGCTGGCCGTGGACAACGCTATGCGTTGCCCACCGCTGTAGAAGTTTTGAAGAGATCAACAGCCGCTGACCATGAGCAGCAGACGCGGTGCTCAACGCGGCAGGCCGCCTGCTCAGGAGGATCGGAATAGGCACGAGACTGAAGCGCCGGACGATCTGCTGTCCCGCGTGGACGGTGTGCTGCTCACCGGCTCGCCCTCCAATGTCGATCCGGCGCATTACGGCCAAGTCGTGGCGCATCCCAAGCTGGCGGGCCTGCTCGACCCGGACCGAGACGCATGGACGCTGCCGACGGTGCGCCTGGCCCTCGCCCGCGGTCTGCCCATCCTTGGCATCTGCCGTGGCATGCAGGAGGCAAACGTGGCGCTGGGCGGCAGCCTGTACCAGGCCGTTCACCGCACTGGCCGGCACCAGGACCACCGACCGCCATCGCGGATGCCCGGGGCGCCACAGTACGCGCCCGCCCATGCGCTGGCTGTGCAACCCGGCGGCGTGCTCGCGCAGTGGCTTGACCCTGCCACGGCCTGGACGGTCAACAGCCTGCACGGCCAGGGCGTCGATCAGCTGGCCCCCGGCGCAGTGGTGGAGGCCATTGCGCCCGACGGCCTGGTGGAAGCCTTTTCCATGCCGGCCACCCCGGGCTTCAACGTTTTCGTGCAATGGCACCCAGAGTGGTACAGCACGGACGACCCGGTCTCGGTGGCACTGTTCGCAGCGTTTGCACGGGCCTGTGCGGACCATGCGCGGCGGGCGCATGCCACGAGGTCTTCAGCCCGGCCTCAGGCCGTTTGACCGCTACCGCTACTGCAAGCCCCCAGCGGCACAGGCGCGCCTGACCTGCAGCCACGTCTGCTGCAGCACGCGGGCGTCGTTGCTGGCCCGGTGGCGGGCCAGTTGCATGCGCACTTGCACGCGGTCGCGGGTGCTGTGCCAGAGGCGCAGCTCGGCATCGCCCAGCAGTGCCCGCACGGATTCGAGCCGGAACGCCGGCCGGCTGCCCGCCACATCGAACAGCAGAGCCAGCCAAGCGTAGTCATGCCCCCAGCTGTCGCTGTAGACCGTCTGGCCATGCAGCAGGCCATTGAGCCAGTGCGCCACCTGTTCGGCTTGTTTGCCATGCTCCAGCAGCGTGGCGCGCGAGACCTGGTGAACCGCCTCGGCGCGGGGGTCCCAGGCCGTCCAGTCGGACTCCGGGCGGATCAGCGAACAATGCGGCTGGCCATCCGGCGTGACGAACCCCACTTCGATCGGATAGCTGCCCGCCCCGAAACCCGACGCCTCGACATCCAGCACCGTGGGCACTGCTTCGATCCGGGACATGTTCATGACGGACTCCCGCCGATCAAAGGCGAGATTGTCAATGCCGGCGCGTGCCAGGGTCACCGGTAACAGCCCTGCCCCGGCGTGAATTTCAGGCGCCGCAGCGCGCCTGCACCGCCCGCTCCATCACCGCCCCTGGGTCCAGCGCCTTGTGGTGATGATCCGACCACACCTGCCGCCAGCGCCGTGCGCCGGGTTGGCCATTCCACAGCCCCAGCATGTGGCGCGCAACATGGCTCCACGGCGTGCCCTGGGCCGCCTGCAGGCGCCGCATGTACGACACCATGTGTGCCTCGACGGCCTGCCGGTCCAGCTCAGCCGGCGGCTCGCCGAAGAAGCGCTCGTCCCACCGCGCCATCGTCCAAGGGTTGTGATAGGCCTCGCGACCCACCATCACGCCATCCACCGGCCCCAGATGTTCAGCAATCTCCGCTTCGGTCTTGATTGCGCCGTTGACCACGATGGTCAGGTGCGCGAAGTCCTGCTTGAGGCGATGGGCCCACTCGTAGCGCAGTGGCGGCACCTCGCGGTTCTCCTTCGGACTCAGCCCCTGCAACCAGGCATTGCGTGCGTGCACGATGAAGACCTCGCAACCGCCCGCCGCCACAGTGCCGATGAAGTCACGCACGAAACCGTAGTCTTCAGTGCGGTCGATGCCGATGCGATGCTTAACGGTGACGGGTATGGACACAGAGTCGCGCATGGCCTTGACCCCATCGCGCACCAGCGCAGGTTCGGCCATCAGACAGGCGCCAAAGGCGCCGCGCTGCACCCGCTCGCTCGGGCAGCCACAGTTCAGGTTGATTTCGTCATAGCCCCAGCGCTGGCCGAGCACGGCGCAGCGCGCCAGATCAATCGGTTCGCTGCCACCAAGCTGCAACGCCAGCGGGTGTTCTTCAGGGTTGAAGTCGAGGTGGCGGGGCTGGTCGCCATGCAGCAACGCGCCGGTGGTCACCATCTCGGTGTACAGGCGCGTGCGGCGGCTAATCAGGCGGTGGAAGTAGCGGCAGTGTCGATCGGACCAATCCATCATCGGTGCACAACATAACCTCCAGTTCGATGATGATTCACCAAGCCGTTGATTTTCCTGAGTCATTTTCCTTCTGTCCAAAACTCCAACATAACTTAAACTGTTTATTGCTGGGGATTTCCGCAACTAGCTGTTCTGCGGTTGCAACGACAACTGCAAATAATTGGCCCAGTTGCACCGCTTCCGGTGCTTCAGTTGCAACTTGAGGGCAGAGATCATGGCATCGTTTTCACGCCGGGGGGACCAGGTCCTGGCGCAGGTTCGGATCAATCGCGGCGGGGTCGTCGTCTTCTCTGAGTCGAAGCTCCACCCCTCCGAAGAGGTTGCCCGCCGGTGGGCCGCCGCCCTGGAGCAGAAGATCCGGCTGGAGGGGGTCGCGGGTGCAGCCACTTCAAACAAGACGCTGGGTGACCTGCTTGATTTGCACCTGGCCTACCAGCGCAGGCTGCGCCCCGTTGGGCGGTCATCGATCCAGAACCACGACTACATGTCGAGTCAGCTCGGGAGACTGAGGCTGAGCGACCTCACGACCAAGCACTTCATCGACTTCGCGCTGCGTCGGCGCGCCGAGGGGGTGACGCCGGCCACGATCCTGGCCAACCTCGCCATCGTCTCCGCCGCGATGCATGCCGCGCTGCACGCACACGGCGTGCGTGTCGACACCGAGTGCGTCGACCTGGCGATGAGACGGCTGAAGGATTCGGGCGTGGTGGCGAAATCTCGCAGCATCGATCGACCCATGACAATCGCGGAGGAGGCGGCGCTGATGGAAGAGTTCAGGCGCGGCGCACTCCACCACCAGACGGCAATCGACATGGTCTCCGTATTCAGGGTGGCGGTGGCCCTGCCGCGGCGAGCCAGCGAGTTCACGCGCCTCCGGTGGCGCGACATCGACGGCAGCAAGAAGACCATCACGATCCGCGACGTCAAGCACCCCACGCGCAAGACGGGCAACGATCAGGTGGTCCCGCTGCTGGGCGATGCCTGGAAGGTGATCCAGGCCGTGCCGCGGGTCGATGAGCGCATCTTCCCCTACAACACCGACTCGATGTGCACGGCGTTCGAGCGGGCCCGCAACCGGATTGCCGAGACCGGCATGCCGGGCATCAAGGACTTGCGCTTCCACGACCTGCGGCACACCGGCATCACCCGGCTGTTTGAGATGGGCTTCTCCATCCAGGAGGTGGCCATCGTTTCTGGGCATACGAACTGGGCCCAGCTCAAGCGCTACACCCACATCAAGCCGGAGTCGCTGCACACCAGGTTCGACGAACTCGCGGCGGCATAGCCATCCGTTCGCGCGGATGACGACACGCCGCCAGCAAGGCAACATTACGCCCTCAATAGGGAGATCAAAATGAAAAAGCTCATCGCCGCCATCCTCGTTGCGGCGGCATCTGCCGGCGCCAATGCGGCAACCGCGATCTGGACCGGCAAGATCGAATTCGTCACGACCGTGACCTTCAAGCAGGCAGTCAGGTGCCAGTACAACTACCTCGACCAGCTGTTTTGGGTCACGCTGGCTGGCCAGGCGTTCTGCCCAGGGTCCTACGAGGTCGAGTGACGCCCGGCTTCATTCTCTTGGTGCTCGGCGGCCTGTTCTACTGGCTGATCGCGAACGCCTCTGACCTTGGGATCAAGGCGTTCCTGGGCGTGTTTTGGGCGATCCCGATTCTTTGGATGCTCGGTGAGCTGGCCTGGCGCGTGTGCCGCTTGGTATTCACCTGAGACCGTGCTCATCGGAGCTTTTGTGAAAAACATCGTCGCTGCCATTGCCGCCTCGCTTTGCGCCCTCAGTGCGCACGCCGAGCCGGACCGCATCATCTACACCGACAACGTGCGATCGATCCGAATCCTCGAAGATCGGGCGAGGCATTACCTCATCGGCGGGTATGCGGTTGTGGTGACGCGCATCGCCTTCCGGAACCCTGGCCAAAGTGAATCGCAACTGGAGACCACGACGGTGACGGGCTGCCAGTCGCAGGCGCGCCTACAGCGCACGATTTCGATTCAGAGCACGGAGCGCAACTACTACTGGACCCCAGACGGCGGCAGGGTGTTCGACATGCTTGCCGAGGCGATCTGCGACCTGCCTGCGGCCCGGCTGCCACCAGAGCCCAAGGATCCCGCGCAGCGCGGCGAACGAGCCGCCGAGGGGCCCATCGGCGCCGGTCGATTCTGATCACGCTGGCGCCCGCTCCTTCAGGCGCTCTACCGCCCGGTTCAGCCTGGCCATGGCCTCGGTGATCTTGGTCTCCTGCGCCCTCACCTGCTCCCGCGGCGCGTCGGCGCGCACCATCTCCGTCTTCTGGCGCCGCAGCCGCTGGATGGCGCGTTCGGCCGCGTTCGCCTGAGTGATCAGGTAGGACTCAGGGTTGGCCATTAGCAGCTCGCGCGCCTGGTTGTCCTTGCCGTCCTTGCGCAGGCCCTTGACCTCGGTCTCGAGCTGGTTGAGCCTCTCGACGTTGGCGTAGAACGCGCTGCCCTCGCTCGCCTGGCTGGCTGTGCTGCCGCCAAAGCGGCCAAGCAGCGGGATCTTGTGGGTCGGCAGTTCCTCGCCGCTGAGCACCGCTCCGCCGGCCTGCCAGACCTTGCTGGCCTCGCGCCACACGCCGCCGCCCACCTGCCCCGCCAGGTAGTCGATCTGGTCTGGGGTGGGGCTCAGGGCGCCGGCCACGTACTTGTTGCCGCCTGACAGGTAGTTCACCGCCTCTGAGAGCATGCGCGAGAGCGCGGTCGATGTGTCCTTCGCCAGCGCGTGCCCCGGGATCGCCTTGTTCGACGACTCCTTGGCAATCGGCCGACCGGTGAAGTCCTTGTTCTCGGTCAAGGCCACCAGCGGGTCCAGCGCGGTTGGCGCCAGTGTCTGCATCGACAGGCCTGCGCCGCCGATGGGGTTGAACGAGTCGGCGAACAGGCTGAACACCTTAACGCCGCGCTTGGCCGGATCCTTGAACCCGCTCAGCGCCCATTCGGTGGTGGCGCGGCCGACGCTCGGAATGATGCTCAGGCCCTGGGGCATCGGGATGGCCAGGTAGGTTTTGCCGCCCGTGGGAATGATCAGGCTGCGGTCGCGCACAAAGTCCGGCGGGTCGTCGTCACCGAAGCCGGCGGCAGCCAGCGCCAGGGCCTGCATGCTGCCCAGCAGCATGCCGCCAGCAACCACCCGCTGGCCGAGCTTGCTCAGCCGCAGGGTCTTGGGCTTGCCGGCCTCCATGTCGAACAGCACCGACCCCATGCGGGCCGTGCCCTGCACGCTGGCGTTGAAGAAGGCGTACAAGGCGCCGGCCTGCAGTGCGGCCTGCCCCTTGCGGTTGAAGTTGACCGTCAGATTTTTGGCCAGGCTGGCGGCCCGCTCCTTCGTGAGCCCGTGCTCGATTGCTGCCTTGTAGGCCGACAAGCGAACACCGTTCTCCATGGCCTCGTTGTAGTCGGCCAGCCAATCGAACATCCAGCCCAGCGCCTTCTGGGCCACGGCCACGGGGACCTTCAGCGTGCCGTTGGCCGTGAAGATCCGGCCGAGCTTGCTTTCCATCCAGGCGTGAGGGTCGAGTGCGCGCTGGATGGCCGCCGCGCGATCCTTGCTGTCGGCGAACTGGTTGCGGTAGCCGGTCTGGCCGCCGACCTGCTGGAACTCTTCCCAGAGCTTGGCCCAGGCCGAGCTGGCCCCCTTGCCGTTGCGGGCGGCGCGCAGGTCGCCATAGATGCCGCGCATCGCGCCGATCGTGCCGCGGGCCACCTGTGCCTGCTTGCCCGCCAGCGGCGTGGTCTGCAAGTTGATCAGTGCACCCTGGACGTCGCGCACCAGGTTGACCACGCCGAACACCGGGTTGTACTGGGTGTTGATGGCCGAGAAGTAGCGGGACACCTTCGCCGAGACGCCGAGCAGGCCCTCCAGCCTGGCGGCATCCAGGTTCTTCAGGGCGCCGGCCATGCGCACAGCCCGTTCGTCCTTTTCGTTGAAGATCACCGCGCGCTCACGCACTGCGCCGTCATCACTGCGGATCTTGGCCACGAGCACGTTGTCGCGGCTCTTGAACATCGGGTCGGCCCGCTCTTCCACCAGTCCGGTGGCCGGGTTGAAACCCTGGCTGGTGGGCACCTCGTCAACCACCCAGAAGTCCCGGTTCTCGTTGCTCTCCGCCAGCCCGACCAGCGCCTGTGCGACGCGGTTCTTCTCGCCACGCACGATGGCCTTCTCGCGCTGCAGCGCGATGTTGGCCAGGATGTCGACCACCTTGCGGGTCGAGCCGGTGCGGCTCTTCACCTCGCGGCCCTTGATGCTGAAGCCCTGGCCGGTGCCCAGACCCCCGCCGCCGCCCTCGTCCTCACGCATGAGCGGGACGTAGTGCTTGAACATCTCGCCCCAGCCCTGAACCGTCTCGGCCGACTCCAGTTCGTAGTCGACGAACAGCTGCTTGGTGCTGGCGAGGATCGCGTCAACCCGGGCAGCCGCAGCCTCCATGTCGCCGCGCCGGCCGGCCGGCAGTTCGGCGAAATACGCATCGGCATCCGCGTTCGACATGCCGGACCCGCCGTCCTGGATTTCTGGGTTGCGGCGCGCAATGACCTCGTTGGCCTCGCGCGCATGCCTGGCATGCAGGAACTGATCGAGGTCGTCGATCTTGATGTCCTTGGCGGCCATCTCTTTGACCAGCGGCTCCAGCTCCGTGGAGACGAAGTCCTCGGTGCGCTTCGCGGCGCGGCCGTGGTACAGCTCCTCCTGCAGGTAGACGTCGAGGTCGTCGGCGATGGCCTTGCCGGTAGACGCGACAGCGTCGATCACGCGCTTGGTGTCGACCTGCTTGTCCTGCAGCTTGTAGACCAGGTCGTCGAACTTGGATGCACTGGGCGCCTGCCAGTCGGCGAAGCGCTCGGTGCTCCGGCGGATCAGGCCTTCTGTGTTCGCTCCGCCCGGCGCCGCGCCAGCTCCGCTATCGAGTCCTCCAGGTCTTGCCGCAGCGACTCGATCTCGGAGGGACTCAGGCGACGCACCGGACTTGAGGATGTACCGGGCCTCGGACTCGGTGAGGCCGTCGAAACCATGCCCGAACTCGCTCCTCCACCAGGGTTCGATGGAGCCATAGGCGTCGCGGAGCTGATCGATGGTTGAATCATCGGGCGCGAGTTTGGCGGAATACTGCTTGCCAGTCAATGCAAACGCAC
>JBDTQF010000078.1:0-15759 GCA_039932275.1 Burkholderiales bacterium | reverse complement strand
TTGCGCAGCGAGGCCTGGTTGTCCTGCGCATGCCGTTCGATCTCGGCCATCATGCGGTTGAACGACTCGGCCAGCGTGCCCACCTCGTCGTCGCTGAGCCGCTCAACGCGGCGCGAGTAGTCGTGCTTCTCGACCACCTCGCGGGCGACGGCACCGATGGCCAGGATGGGCCTGGTCACGATGCGCTGCAGCCAGAACGACAGCAGCAGCGCCACCAGCATGGCCACCACTGCCACGGCCGCGGCGATGCCGGCGTAGTCGCGCACCCGGTCGTACAGCTCGTAGTCGGCACGCAGGTACACCCAGCCCAGCGGGTCGCCGTCGAAGGTGATGCGCTTGAAGACGATCAGGTCACCGTCCTGCACCCGCACGCCTTCGGCTTGTGGCCCGGCCGGAAACCGGCGGTCCTGCGGCTGCGCGGCGAAGCTGGCGAACAGCTTGTCGCCCGGGCCGTAGACGGCGGCGGCGCGCACCTGCGGCCGCAACCGCAACAGGGCCAGGTTCTCCTTGGCGACTTTGGGGTCGTCAAAGGCCAGCGCCGGGGCGGTGGTCAGCGCGAGCAGTTCGGCCTGGGTGCTCATGTCGCTGAGCCAGGCCCGGTGGTACACCCGCAGGTCGTAAGCCACCATCGCGCCCAGCGCCACGGCCAACGCCACCAGCGTGGTGAGCAGCACCACCCCGATCAGCTTGGCGCGCAGGGAACGCGGCGCGCCTGCCTTCAGCGCCGCGGGCGCGGCCCTGGCCGCCCAGCCACCGGCGCCGCGGCCCTGCGGCAGGGTGTCGGGGTCATGACGCATTGGTCACCACCTTGCGCGCCACCGAGAGCAGCCGCGCGCTGATCTTCAGGCCCACCTGTTCGGCCGGCTGCAGCGCCACGTCGAAACGCACCTTGTCGTCTACCACCACGAAGTTGATGGCGCTGCCCATCGCAAAGGCCTGGTCCGATTCGGTCACCACCAGCATCGGCTGGCCCTTGGCTGCGGCCACTGCCGCGGCGGTGCGGTTGCTCTCAGGGCGGCCGATGAACAGCACATGCAGCCCTGTCAGGGCTTCGCCAGCGCGCAGCCGGCGCACCGTGATTGGCCGGCCACCGGCTTGCCGGCCAGCAGCCAGTTGGGACAGTTCGTCGCCGAGCCGGTCCGCGCCCAGCACGCCAATGGTCAACGCTGCCGTCGGTTGGTCGAACACCTGCGACGGCCACTCGATGAAGGTCAGGAACTTGTAGAGAAAGGCCGACTTGATCTGCACCTCCGCATCGGCCGTGCCGGCGCGCACCGCTCCGGGCCGACCGAGACCGGTGAGCGCCAGGCCGATGCCAAATGCTTGTGCCAGCAGGCGTCGGCGGCTGCGCAGCGTGGCGCTGGGGGTGCTCAGAACGCCCACGTCAGCTGGACCATCAGGTTGCGCGCAATCTCGCTGCGGCCGGGCGCGGCACCGAACTCGGCGTGGCTGGGGTCGAGCAGGTTCTGCCCCACCACGGCCACCGACAGGCCAGGCCGCAGGCGCCAACCGTAACGCAGGTCGAGTGCGGTGTAGGCCTTCACCGTCGGGTTGGGCAGGGCGGCGATGCGCCGCAGGCCGATGTCCAGTTCCTGCCCGGGCGCCAGTTCGAAGGACGAGCGCAGGTTCCACTGGAACTGCGGGTCGTTGCCCAGGTCGCTGAACCCGTCCGGATCGGTGCTGCCCTGCGCGAGGTGCAGTCGTTCCTGCAACCACGTCCATCCGGCGTTGAGGCGCCACGTCGGTGTGACCTGCCAGGCACCCCAGGTCTCCAGGCCGTAGGTGCTGCCCTCCATCATGTTCTGTACCAACGCATTGGGCGGCAACTGGCCGCTGCGCAGGCGGTCCCAGTGGGTGTAGAACAGCGTGGCCGAATAGCTCAGCACGGCGTTCGCCTGGGCCCGCCATCCCACTTCAGCCACATTGGCGACCTCGGAGACGAAGTTGGGCCCGCCAGCGATGAAGTAGGGCGGGTTGGCTGGAAGGCGCAGGTCGCGGTCGAGCCGCGCTGGCGCCCGCACCGCGCGCGACAGCGCGGCCCACAGCAGCCGGTCGTCATCGAGCTTCCAGGCCAGGCGGGCGCTGGGCAGCTTTTCGGTGCCGGTGTAGTCGTTGCTCTCCAGCTTGGCGCCGAGCGTGAGTTCGAGCGCCGGGCTCAGGGCCACGCTGTCCTGCAGGAACAGGTTGCGCCAGGTCTGGGTGGTGCTGGCCGGCACGAAGGCGAACAGGAAACCCGGCCGGATGTCGTCGTGCGAGCGCCGGTAGCCGCCACCCCAGACCAACTTGTGCGTCTGCACCTGCAGGGCGTGCTGCCATTCCAGGTCGGCAATGTCGAGCGTCGGCCGGTACAGGAGCGGGTCGTCGCGCTCGACATGGTCGAGGTAGGCCTGCACCCGCAGGTTCGAGGTGTCGGAGAGCTGCCGCGTCCAGCGCGCCAGCAAGTTGCTGCCCGAGGCCTCGATCGCTCCGAAGGCCGCCGAGCGCCGCTCTGATGCGCCGCTGAAGGCTTCACCTTGCAGCGTGAAGCGGTCGCGTCCGGCCGACCAGTCGCCGCGAAAACCCACCTGCCGGCGGTCCCAGCCATCGCTCACCGCGGTGCCGGCGGCGGTGCGGGTGTTCTGCAACTGCGACTGCTTGGCATACAGGCGGTAGTGCCCGTTCTCACCGAGACTGCCACCCTGCCGCACGGCCACATGGGCGCCGCCCGTGCCGACGGCGGCCTGCACCAGGGCGCCCTGCGTCTCGCCGGCCGCGCGGGTGATGACGTTGATGACCCCATTGACGGCATTGGCACCCCACAGCGTGGCACCGGGGCCGCTGATGACCTCGATGCGCTCGACGTCTTCGAGCAGCACGTCCTGCTGGTCCCAGAACACGCCCGACAGGAAGGGCGTGTACACCGTGCGCCCGTCGATCAGCACCAGCAGCTTGTTGCCCAGCGCGCTGCTGTTGTTGAAGCCGCGCGCGGTGATGGCGTAGTCGCTCGCACTGACCTGCGCCACCTGCAGGTTCGGCGCCAGGCGCAAGGCGTCCGGCAAGGTGGTGATGCCGGCGCGGCGGATGGCCTCGTGGGTGATGACGTAGACCGAGGCGGCGGCGTCGCTGAGGCGTTCGGCGCGCCGGGAGACCGAGGTGATCTCCATGGTGGACAACTCTTCCAGCGACAGATCGGCGAGCGACTGCGTGGCCGCCAGCGCCGGCAGCCCCGAACCGCATGCCAGGCACAGCATGGCCAACCAACGCTGGGCGTGCCGCAGGGCAGGCCCGATCTCCTGGTCGCTGCGAGTTTGCGCATTCATGGCGGCGATTTTTCCAGCAATCGGTCGAATCAACCGTCTATTTGTGGTGCTGTGGTGGATGTCGCTGTTGAATTTGATGCTGCTCCATGATCGGGCGGTGTAAGTCCTGTTGGCGCGTTCCCGGTTGTGACGGTGCTGCGGATTTGTGACCAGCGCATCGGTGCATTCGGGTGGCCGGGCGGCGGGGCTCCGCTGATATGCTTTGAAAACCGTACGGTGGCGTACCTCCAAGCCCGCGCCATGGCGTCAACCTGTGAAGAAGGTGAAGCGATGACGTCCTCTTCCGCCCTGCGCTTGACCGGTGTCTCCGTACTGGCCGCCGAAGACAACCTGCTCAACCAGTGCTTGCTCGAAGGCCTGCTGCAGGCCGAGGGCGCGCAGCTCACGCTGGTGTCCACCGGGCGCGAAGCGGTCGAGCGCATCGAGCAGGCTGTGCCGGGGACATACGACATCGTCTTGATGGACATGCAGATGCCCGAGATGGACGGCTACGAGGCCGCCCGCCGCATCCTGGCCATCGCGCCGACGCTGCCCATCGTCGGCCAGACCGCCCAGGCCATGAATGCCGACCGCGATCGTTGCCTGGCCGCTGGCATGTGCGATCACCTGACCAAGCCGCTCGACCTGGAACTGCTGATCGTGACCCTGTTGAAGTGGTTGCCCGCACGGGCACCTCGCACCCCGACAGCCGCTGCGGCGACCCCTGCACCGGCACCGTCGGGGCTCGATCCGCTGGCCGACCCGGACGTCATCGATCTGCGCGTGCTGGCGCAGCGCCTGTTCGATGATCCGGTGAAGGTGCAGCGCCTGGCGCGGTTGTTCGTCGACACGGCGGGCCAGACGCTGGCCGAGATGGATGCGGCGCTGGCGCGTGCCGACGCGGCAACCTTGAAAGCACTGGCGCATCGCATGCGCTCCGGTGCGCTGGCCGTCGGCGCCTTGCGTTACGGCGAACTGTGCCGGCAGATCGAGACCGGCTGCGCCTGCGGCCCTGCGGAGCTGGCCCGGGAGCCGCTGGCCCTGCTGCATGCGCTGCATGTCGAGATCGCCAGGCGGCTCGTTGCATTGACCGGTTAGTTGCCCGCCTGGCGTTCCCGGATCAGCGCCAGAAACTCGCTGCGCAGGCTGGCGTCCTTCAAGAAGGCGCCGCGCATCACGCTGTTGATCATCTTGGTCTCCATGTCGCGCACGCCGCACCAGGTCATGCAGAAGTGTTCGGCCTGCATCACGATGGCCAGGCCGTCGGGCCGCATCTTGCTTTGCAGCAGGTCGGCCACCTGCGTCACGGCTTCTTCCTGGATCTGCGGGCGCGTCATCACCCATTCGGCCAGGCGTGCGTATTTCGACAGCCCGATCAGGTTCGAATGTTCATTGGGCAGCAGCCCCACCCACAGCTTGCCGATGATGGGGCACAGGTGGTGCGAGCAGGCGCTGCGCACGGTGATGGGCCCCACGATCATCAGCTCGTTGAGGTGCTCGACGTTGGGAAACTCCGTCACCGGTGGCTGCTCGACGTAGCGGCCGCGGAATACCTCCTTGAGGTACATCTTGGCCACGCGGCGGGCGGTCTCGTGGGTGTTGTGGTCGCTCTCAGTGTCGATCACCAGGCTTTGCAGCACGCCTTGCATCTTGCCCTGCACCTCGTCCAGCAGCGCATCCAGCTCGCCGGGTTCGATGAAGGCGGCGATGTTGTCGTTGGCATGGAAGCGCTGCTGCGCCGCCTGGATGCGCTCGCGGATCTTCTGCGACACCGGCACGCCCTCGTCGTCGGTCTGGGCCGGAGACGGGGTCGACGGGGGCGTGGCGGACATGGCGGGCAGGTTCTAAGGGGGAGCGGGCCATGCTAGCAGCGCGGGCAAAGGCCTGTGGGCGCAGGGTCGGCTGCTTACCTGCGAGGTAATCGACGCGCTGCGCCGCACGGCCGAGACTGGCGACCATCGCAACCCAACAGGAGCCTGCCATGTCCACGATGTCCTTGTCTGCCAACGCGTCCGCCGCCCCGCGCGGCCTGCGGCGGCTGCACGGTGCGGCCGGCGCTGCTTGAGAATCATGGCCTGCTGCCTCAACAACCGCTGGATCACCCCATGAGCCTGCCGCTGGATTCCCTTCAATCCCATGCCCCAGCCGCCCCGCGGCATGAACTCGGCCCGGTGGGCGAGCTGATCCGCGGCTGGCGCACCACGCGCCGGCTCAGCCAGATGGCGCTGGCGCTGGACGTGAGCATCTCGCCACGCCACCTGAGCTTTCTGGAAACCGGCCGCTCGCTGCCCAGCCGGCGGGTGCTGCTGCTGCTGGCCGAGCGGCTGGACGTGCCGCTGCGGCTGCGCAATGCCTGGCTGCTGGCAGCGGGCTATGCGCCGGGCTACAGCGAGCTGCCGCTGGATTCCGACCGCCTGGCGCCGGTGCGCGAGGCCCTGCAACGCCTGCTTGAAGCCCACAGCCCGTACCCCGGCCTGGTGGTCGACCGGGCCTGGCACATCGTCATGGCCAACCCAGCCGCGCAGGCGCTGGTGAGCCTGCTGCCGCCCGCGCTGGCGCAGGCGCCGATCAACCTGTTCCGCATCAGCCTGCATCCCGAAGGACTGGCCGCGCACACCAGCAACTTCGACGACTGGGGCCGCTACCTGCTGCACGAGCTGCAGCAGCTGGCCGCGGCCAGCGCTGACCCGGCGCTGCACGCGTTGCTGCAGGAAGTGCAGGCCTACCCCAACATCGCTGCATTGCTGCGCCAGCCGACCGACCCGGCAGTGACTGCGCCGCTGATGATCCTGCCGTTCAAACTGCGGCTGGGTGCGCAGGAGCTGAGCTTCTTCACCACGCTGGCACGCATCGGCACACCGCGCGACGTGACGCTGGACGAACTCTGCATCGAGCTGTTCTACCCGTCGGACGATGCCACCCGGCGGTGGCTGCAGGCCTCGGCATAAACTGGTTTCCTCCCCAATGACCCGGAGCCTGCGATGGCAAGTGAACCCTCGACGCTGATGGCAACCTACGTGCGTGCCTGGAACGAGCACAACGCCGATGACCTGCTGCGCTGCCTGACGCCGGACTGCGTGTACGAGGACACGGCGCTGCGCAAGACCATGCCGGACCCGGCGTCGCTGCGCGCCTTCGTGGATGAGACCGCGCGTGACTTCCCCGACGTGCGCTTCAACACCGTGACCTTGGCCGAAGGGCCCGGCCATGCCACATGGGAATGGGTGATGGCCGGCCACTACGTGGCGCCAGCCCGGGCGGGCCAGCCCGAGAAGCGCAAGCCGATCTCGGTGCGAGGTGTCTCGGTGATCCAGCTGCGCGATGGCAAGGTCTGCAACGTGCGCGACTACTGGAACCGCGAGGTGCTGCGCAAGCAGCTGGCCGACTGATCAACCAGTGTTGTCGTCGGTCCGCGCCGCGGCTCAGGCCGGGCGCAGTTTCTCCATCAGGATGAACTTCACCGGCTGGCCCTGGACCTGTTCTTCGACCACGCCGCATTCGCTGAACCCGATGTCCGCATAGAGCCGGCGGGCGCCGTACCAGCTGCGTACCTTCAGGTGAATGCGGGCCAGTCCGTGTTCGGCAAAGCCCAGGTGAAGCGTCTGCTCGGCGGCATCGCGCCCGATGTTGCGGCGCCGGTAGCCGGCATGCAGCGCGATGTAGAACTCGGCGTCGTTGTCGGCAATGTCGACCAGCAGTGTGAAACCCACCAGCTTGCCGTTCTGCCATACGCCATAGCGCAGGTTGGTGGGGCATTCAGGGTACTGGTCGAGCCAGCCGCCGGGGCGCAGCGCATAGTCCAGCGCGTCGATGGGCGGCTGGTAATGCGGCCACTTGTGGATGGCCGAGACATCGACCGCGGTGAGCGGCTGCAGCCGCACCACATCATCGAGCACCTGCGACATGTAGGTCTTGAAGCGCAGCAGGTACACCACCACGCCCGCCAGCATCACCCAGCGCAGACCCTGCATGGCGGCTTCGGGCAGCGCCTTCTGCCAGGCCAGCACCGCCATCACGCCGAACGCGAGGGCCTGCAGCGGCTGTACCCAGCGCACCCAGCGGTAGCGCCCCTGCACCATGCCCACGCCCATCAGGTGGTTCCAGACCACCAAGTTCAGCACGTACACCGTCAGCAGCCCCCACAGCAGCGCCTCGGCACTCCAGCCGGTGGCCAGTTCCACGCGGGTCATCGCGTCACGCGCGTCGATCTCGAACATGTCGTTCTTGTCCGGGTTCAACACCATCACCGCAAAGCTCAGCAGGATGAAGCTCCACAGGTCGAGCAGCTTCATCGTCATCGAGTAGCTGAACTTCTTGCCCTCGATGACCACCGCGGTGTAGATGGTGTCGCTGAACACCAGCACCGCCAGCGTGGCCGCCAGCGCGAACAGCGGCCAGTTCGGCCCGGCCGGCAGCATGAGCGCCACCATCACCTCGCGGAAGGTGCCGATGAACAGCAGGCCGAAGATGATGTTGTAGAAGGTCATGATCGGCCGGCGGGTCAGGGGGCGCGGGTGGCTCAGGCCAGCATCGGCTTCAGGGTCGGGTCGCCCTTGGCCATGGCGCGCTGGTAGGCCGGGCGCTCGCCGATGCGGGCCAGGTAGGTCAGGATGTGCGGGTAGGGGGTGAGGCTGCGGCGGTTGAAGGCACGCATGGTGGTCAGCACGAACACCGTCATGATGTCTGCCGCGGTGAGCGCCTGGCCGCCGAGGTACGGCACCTGGCCCAGGCGCTGGTTCATCATGGCCAGGCCGCGGTCGGAGCGCAGGCGCATCACCTGCACGAAGGGCTCCTCGGTCTTGAGCATGCCCAGCATCTCGCTCGGCATCAGCGTGCCGTTGGCGAAGTGGAGCCAGTACAGGTAGGCGCCGAATTCGGCGTCGTCAGGGGCCACCGTGAGTTGGCCCTTGCCGTAGCGGGCCAGGATGTATTCGATGATGGCGCCCGATTCGGCCAGCACCAGGGTGCCGTCGGTGATGACCGGCGCGGTGCCCATTGGATGCAGGGCCTTGTAGTCGGCCGGGGCGAGGCGGGTCTTGGGGTCGCGTGCGTAGACCTTGAGCTCGTACGGTATCGCCAGCTCTTCGCAGAGCCAGACGATGCGTTCAGACTGCGACAGGCCGAGGTGGTGGACAGTGAGCATGGTGATGACTTTCGATAAGGGAAGGATGCTGCCTCAAGCGGGGTCGATGCGGTAGCCGGGAATCTCCGCCAGCCGCGTCTTCACCCGCGTGAAGATGCCGCTGCCACGGCTCAGCTCGCGGTCCTGGGCGTCGAACATCACCGCCTCGACCACGAACTGGCTCTTGTTCTGGTTGACCACCTTGCCCACCGCGCGCACGTTGCCTTCGGACACCGAGCGGGTGATGTAGGTGACGAACGACGTGGTCAGCATCAGCACCTCCTGCTCCAGCGAGGCCGCGGCGAAAAAGGCCGCGTCGTCCAGCATCTTGAAGTAGACCGAACCGTGCAACGCGCCGACGGCATGGTGGAACTGCGGCTGCGCCACCATGTTCACCTCGGCCCAACCTTCGGCGACCTGCAGCGTGGGCTTGTAGAACTCGTTGATGGGCGCCGACGCGAACATATGGGTGAGGGCGGCGTAGTGCTGTTGCGGGGTCATCAAGCGGGTTCCTTGGGTCGGATTCGGAAGGTGGGCAAATGAAGATGCGGGCGCACCGCCGCCGGCCGATTCTGCCCATGCCGGCGCCAACCCGCTGGCGCGCGGCCGGTCAGTCGGCCACCGCTTCGCCCCAGTAGTGGTACGAGGCGAAGCGGGGCCCGGGGATGTACCTGCTCTGCACCGAGGGCCGGAAGCCCGCGGCATCGAGCAGGCCGGGGATGTCGCGCCCGAGCTGGCAGCCGCCGGCGATGCGGCCCCACAACGGCTGCAGCCGGTCCTGCCAGCGCCGCACCGAGGCATCGGGCGCGCGGCCATGCTCGGAGAACAGCAGCTTGCCGCCCGGTGCCAGCACGCGCCGCATCTCGGCCAGCGCCAGCAGCGGTTGCGGGATCGAGCACAGCGTGTAGGTGCAGACCACGGTGTCGAACGACCGGTCTTCCAGCGGCAGCGTCTCGGCCGACAACCCGACGATGCGCACGGCCAGCCCGGCCTGTGCCACGCGCTTCATCGCCAGCGGGTGCATCTCCAGCGCCGGGTCGACGCCGACGATCGACTGCACCCGGCCGCGGTCGTAGTGCGCCAGGTTCAGGCCGGTGCCGATGCCGATCTCGAGCACCCGGCCGGTGGCCAGCGGCACCACCTTCTCGCGCTGCCGGCGGATGGGCTTGACGCCGCACGCCAGGTCCAGCACATGGGGCAGCACCACGCGGTCGTACCAGCTCTGGCTCATCGATGGCTCCAGGTTGTCGAGGAAGTGTCAGTGCAGTCAGGACGGCGAACGGGCGTCTGCAACACGGGTGACGATGCGCGCCACCTCGTCGGCGATCGCCAGCGAGGCGGTCAACCCCGGCGACTCGATGCCGAACAGGTTCACCACGCCGGGCATGCCGTGCCGCGCCGGGCCGTCGATGCGGAAGTCCTGCGCCGGCTCGCCCGGCCCGCTGATCTTGGGCCGGATGCCGGCGAAGTCGGGCTGCAGCGCGCCGTCGGGCAGGCCCGGCCAGTAGCGCCGGATGGCGTTGTAAAACGTCGCCGCCCGCTCAGGCGGTACCGTGTAGTCGCTGTCGTCGGCCACCCATTCCACGTCGGGGCCGAAGCGGGCCTGCCCGCCGAGGTCGAGCACCAGGTGCGTGCCCAGCCCACCGGGCTCCGGCACCGGGTACACCAGCCGGCTGAACGGCGCGCGCCCGGCCAGGCTGAAGTAGTGGCCTTTGGCGTAGCGGGCCTGTGGGATGTGCGCGGCCGGAAAGCCCGCCATCAGCCCGGCCAGCGCCGGTGCCTGCAGCCCCGCGCTATTGACCACCCAGCGTGCGCACAGGGTGGGTGTGGCCTCACCGTTAATGCTGACGGCCACGCCATCGGCCTGCAATGCCAGCCCGGTGACGCGGCTGTGGCAGGCCAGCACGGCGCCGTGCTGCTCGGCATCGCCCTGCAGCGCCAGCATGTAGCCGTGTGAGTCGATCAGGCCGGTGGATGGTGAATACAGCGCCGCCACGCAGGCCAGCGCCGGCTCCATCGCGCGGGCCTCGGCGGCGCTCATCTGGCGAACGTCGGTCACGCTGTTGGCGGCTGCGGCATGCGCCAGCGCGGCGAGCTGCGGAATCTGCGCCGCGTCGGTGGCCACCATCAGCTTGCCGCAGCGCCGGTGCGCCACGCCGTGGTTGGCGCAGAAGGCATACAGCGCGTCGCGCCCCTGAACGCACAGCCGCGCCTTGAGCGAACCTTTCAGGTAGTACAGCCCGGCGTGGATGACCTCGCTGTTGCGGGCGCTGGTGACGGTGCCGAAGGCGCTTTCGGCCTCGACGATCAGCGTCTCGCGGCCCTGCCTCGCCAGGGCCCGCGCCACCGCCAGGCCCACCACGCCGGCGCCGATGACCACGCAGTCGATGCGGTCCATCACGGCCTTTCCGGCTTGCCGGGCGTGCGCGTCGACACAGGTCTCATCGGTCTGGTCTCGTCCGTTCTTGTCGGTCTGACCATTTTTGCATCATCGGCGAAATGCCGGGTTCTTCGTCGACCCGCAGACGGGCCGGCTGGTGCTGGGCTGATGGCCCGGCCGCGGCCGGACAGCGGATGGTTCAATCATTAGAGAGAATGGCGCCCGTCTGTCATGTCACCCAGGATCGAATCGATGTTCACTCTCAATGCGGCCGATGCGGCCTTTCGCGATGAAGTCAGGGCCTTCCTCGACAAAGAGCTCACGCCCGACCTGCGGCTTGAGGGCCGCCGCAGCACCGGTGTGTTTGCCGACCGTGACGTGGGCCTGCAGTGGCACCGCATCCTCAACAAGAAGGGCTGGGCGGTGCCGCACTGGCCGGTGGCGCATGGCGGCACCGGCTGGACGCCGATGCAGCACTACATCTTCGCCAGCGAGATGGCCGATGCCGCCGCACCGCCACGCTCGCCGCAGGCCACGCACCTCGCTGCGCCGGTGATCATCGAGTTCGGCACGCAGGCGCAGAAGGAGGCTTGGCTGCCAGGCATCCGCAACGGCGACGACTACTGGTGCCAGGGCTACTCCGAGCCGCAGTCGGGCTCGGACCTGGCGGCGCTGCAATGCCGCGCCACGCTGAGCGAGGACGGCTCCGAGTACATCCTCAACGGCACCAAGATCTGGACCACTCACGCGCACTTCGCCAACCACATCTTCTGCCTGGTGCGCACGGCCAGCTCCAGCAAGCGCCAGCACGGCATCAGCTTCCTGTGCTTCAAGTTCCCTCTGCCGGGCATCACGGTGCGTCCCATCATCAGCATCTCGGGCGATCATGAGCTCAACCAGGTGTTCTTCGACGACGTGCGCGTGCCGGCCTCCGCCCTCGTCGGCGAACAGGACCAGGGCTGGACGGTGGCCAAGTTCCTGCTGGAGCATGAGCGCTCGTCGCCTGGGGCGGCACGCAACCGCGCGCGGCTGCGTCGCCTGCGCGGCATGCTGGCAAACGCCTTTGCCGGGCAGCCGGCGGGCAGCATCGAGCGCACCGACCTGGCCCGCAAGCTGGCCGAGGTGGAGTGCAACATCGACGCCCTCCAGGCGCTCGAACTCAGCGCCCTGCGGGCCCAGATGCGCGGTGAACCCGCCGGTGTCGCACCGTCGGTGATGAAGGTGCTCTCCACCGAAACCCGGCAGCGGCTCACCGAGCTCAACAACGAGATCGCCGGGCCCATCGCCGCGGCCAAGGTCGGCATCGGCGAGGCCGCGCAGGGCCCGCTGCCGCTGCCTGAGGACGCCATCTTCGGCATGACCACCTACTTCAACGACCGGGCGGCTTCGATCTACGCCGGGACCAACGAGGTCCAGCGCAACCTGATCGCCAAGCACCTCATCGGCCGCATCGGCTGACCGGCCGTACCTCACAGCATTCGAAGGACTTTTCATGGAACAAGCATTGAGCGACACCCAGGTGATGGTGCGCGACAGCCTGGCCCGCTTCCTGGCCGACACCTATGGCTTCGAGGCGCGCGTGCGCGGGCTCGACAAGGCCGCCGAACAGGTGCCGCCGTACTGGCGCGGCATGGCCGGCGACCTGGGCATCCTGGGCGCGAGCTTTCCGGAAGCGCAGGGCGGGCTCGATGGCGGGCCGGCCGACAACCAGGTGATCCTGGAGGTGCTGGGCTCAGCGCTGGCCGCCGAACCGTACCTGTCGACGGTGGTGATTGGCGGCGGGCTGCTGCGTGGCGCCACTTCGCCCTGGGCCGACGCCTTGCGCAGCCGCATCATCGAAGGCGCTGCCATCGTGGCCTTCGCCCACCGGGCCCCCGGCGCTCGCGAAGGCCAGGCTGACGAGGCCACCACGCTGACGGTGGCACCGGGCGGCTGGCGCCTGTCTGGCACCAAGTCGCTGGTGTTCAACGCGCCCTGGGCGACCCACCTGGCCGTCACCGCGCGCAATGCGGCCACCGGCGGTGTGGCCGTTGCCTTCATCGAGCGCAGCGCGCCGGGCATCACCACACGCCCTTACCGCACCGTGGATGGCGGTGCCGCTGCCGAACTGCGCTTTGATGACGTGGTGGTGCCGGCCGAGGCCGTGATCGGCGCCGACGCCGACGCCTCGGCGCTGCTGCAGCAGGTGCTGGACGAGGCCACGCTGGGCGTCTGCGCCGAGGCCATCGGCGTGCTGGAGCGGCTGCTCGCCGACACCGTCGCGTACACCAGCCAGCGCAAGCAGTTTGGTGTGGCCATCGCCAGCTTCCAGGCGCTGCAGCACCGCATGGCCGACATGTTCATCGCACTGGAAGCGGCCCGCGCCCTGACCCGCGAAACCGTCGCGTCGCTGGGTGCTGCGGCGCCCGAGCGCGCGCGCGCCGTCTCGTCGGCCAAGGTCGCCGTGTCCAAGGCCTGCAAGGTGGTCGGGCAGGGCGCCATTCAGCTGCATGGCGGCATGGGCATGACCGAGGAGCTGGCCGTGGGCCACTACTTCCGGCGCGCCACGGTGATCGAGAGCCTGTACGGCACGGTCGATTTCCACCTGCACCGCATCGCGCAGCTGCGGGCCTGATCGCCCTGGCGAGCCCAGGCTGCCGCCCGGTGTCACCTGCCGGGCGGCAGGTCCTCGTGCAGGCACAGGTAGTTGCCTTCGGGGTCCTTGAACCAGGCCGCTTTTTCAGAGCCCAGCACGCACACGTGGTTCACCGTCTTCAGGTCGGGGAAGTCATAGTCCTCGAAGACCACGCCGGCCTTCACCAGCCTGGCGATGGCGGCCTGGATGTCCGGCACCTGGAAGCTGATGGCCGTGTGATCGGCCTTGGTGCCGCCCGGCTTGGGAAACAGCGCCAGCGTGCTGCCACCCACCTGGTAGACGAACTTGCCATCGGGCTTGAGCCCGCCCGGCACCAACCCCAGACACCCCTCGTAGAACGCACGCGCCCGGGCCATGTCGGCCACCGGGAGCATCGTGGTTACCGCAGCATTGGCCAGCATATGCAGTCCTTTCGCTGAATTCAGATGCTCTGACAGTGAAGGCGCGGCTCGCGCGCCGTGAGCCAGGCGGCAAGCATAGGCTTCGCACGACCGGTGCGCCAGTGCCGTCGGACAAGGTCATCGAGGCTTGAAATCGCCAAACGCTGCCGGGTGCAGTCTGCTGGGCCGGGCCGCGGGCCGTGAGCGCATTGCGGGCATCCAGGTGTTGAGGGGCGGCTTTGGGGTCGCGACCTTCGTAGGCATCGACCTACCCGGGAAGTCAACATCCTCCCACGGCTCGCGACCTCGCTTGGGCGCCAACTGCAGCCTTTACGAAGGAGATGCCATGTCAGCGCAGACCTCGGCCCAGACCCTCATTGATCTCGAAACCAGCTTCTGGCAATCCATGATCAACCAGGACACCGACACGGCGCTGTCGCTGATGACCGAGCCGTCGTTCATGGTCAGCCCGCACGGTGCGTTCAAGTTCGACCACGCCGCCTACCGCCAGATGGCGGAGCAGGGCCCAATGACCGTGACCGCTTTCGAGCTGAGCGATGTGGAGGTGGTGTTCCCCGCCGCCACCGCCGCCGTCGTGAGCTACAACGTCAAGCAGGGCATGGCGCCGCGGGGCGAGCGCCAGAGCACGACGCAGCACATGCACGACACCTCCACCTGGGTGCTCAAGGGCAAGCAGTGGCAATGCGTCATGCACACCGAGACGCCCATCGAGGCGAAGCCCGCCAAGCACTGACGACCACAGGCTTCACTGATCAGGAATCACCGGCTCCACCAGCGTGACGAGCTGGGCCAGCGATTCCTGCCAACCCAGGTAGCACATCTCCGCCGGGATCATCGCCGGGATGCCGCTCTGCACGATGTTCACCTCGGTGCCGCAGACCACCGGCTTGAGCATGACGGTGGTTTCCATCTCGCCGGGCAGGTTCGGGTCGTCGAACTTGTCGGAGTAGCGGATGCGCTCGTTCGGCACCAGCTCGCGGTACTCGCCGCCGAATGAGTGGCCGTTGCCGGTGCCGAAGTTGGTGAACGACATGCGGAACGTGCCGCCCACCTTGGCGTCGAGGTGGTGCACGGTGCAGGTGAAACCATACGGCGGCAGCCACTTTGCCAGCGCAGCGCCATCGAGGAAGGCGCGGTAGACGCGTTCCGGCGCGGCCTTGAGCACGCGGTGCAGGCGGACGGTGTTGGTCGTGGGGGTGGACATTGCGGATGCTCCAGAAAAGGTGGGTCAGGCAGAAGAAGGACAACGGCCTTCTGACGTCACGACGGCCGGGCGGGCACGAATTCGACAGGGCCTCAGGCAGCAGCCTGCGGCTTGTGGCTTGTGGCTGTGGCACAGGGCCTCGACATTGTGGCCATCCGGCCCGATGACGAAGGCGCCGTACGGTCCTTCCATCACCAGGGCTGCGCCCATGGGGGCCTGCGCCTTCAGGAAGATGGCCTTGCTGTCGGCCAGGTGGGAGACCGCGAATCCAAGGTGATCGAACATGGGGTGCCTCGTGTGATGTGGATGGGTGGAGGGAGCCGTGTCATCCGCCAGCCGGTGGCTGGCCCGTGGCCGCGGCCAGTTGGGCAGCGAAAGCCCGCTGGTAAGCGGGCCGCGTTTCGCCGCGGCTGAGATACGCGGCCAGGTTCGGATGGTCGTTCAACAGGCCCGATGCTTTCAAGCGCAGCAGTACCGTCACCATCATCAGGTCGCCCGCGCTGAACTCACCATCAAGCCAATCGGCATCGCCCAGATGGTCAGCAAGTTCGCCCAGCCGCTGGTGGATGCGGTCGTCCACCAGCGGCAGGCGATGCGCGGCCCAGGGCTTGTCGCCCTCCAGCAGCTTGGCGTTTTGACGCTCAAGGATCGGTGGCTCCACCGTGTTGAGTGCGGCAAACATCCACGTGATCGCGCGCGCCCGGGCGTTCGCGTCGTCGGGCAGCAGGCCCGCGTGCTG
>JBDTQF010000077.1:0-15819 GCA_039932275.1 Burkholderiales bacterium | reverse complement strand
TGGGCAGCTTCGTGCTGACCGCGGTGCTGTTCGTCACCATCCCGAAAGGCTTCTTTCCGGAAGAAGACCTGGGCCAGATCCAGGTGCAGACCGAAGCGGCCGAGGACATCTCGTTCCCCGCCATGCTGGCGCTGCAGAACCGCGCGGTCGAGATCTTCCGCAACGACCCGGCCGTTGCCAGCGTGACTGCCATCGTCGGTGCCGGCGGCTCCAGCGCCACCCTCAACAACGGCCGCATGTTCATCAACCTGGTGCCGCGCGCCCAGCGCCCGCCGATGCCGCAGGTGGTCGAGAACCTGCGCAAACAACTGCGCACCGTGCCCGGCCTGGCCGTGTACCTGCGGCCGGTGCAGAACCTGCAGCTGGGCGGGCGGGCAAGCAAGAGCCGCTACCAGTACACGCTGCAGAGCGTGAGCGCCGATGCACTCAACGAATGGGCCGCCAAGCTGCAGGGCAAGCTGCGCGAGGACCCGCTGTTCCGCGACGTCACCAGCGACTCGCAGCTGCGCGGGCTGCAGGCCACGCTCAGCATCGACCGCGACCAAGCCAACCTGCTGGGCGTGCAGATGGCCGACCTGCGCAGCGCGCTGTACAGCGCCTTCGGCGAGCGCCAGGTCTCGACCATCTACAACCCCAGCAACACCTACCAGGTCATCATGGAGGCGGCGGATGCCGACCGCCAGTTCGAAGACGCCTTCAGCAAGATCTACCTGCGCAGCAAGGCCGGCACGCTGGTGCCGCTGTCGACCTTTGCCAGCGTGCGGCGCACCCTGGGACCGACCGCGGTCAATCACCAGGGGCAGCTGCAGGCCATTACGCTGTCGTTCAACCTCGCGCCCGAGGCCTCGCTGGGCACGGCCACCGCGAAGCTCGATGGCTACATGCGCGAGTTGAAGGTGCCCAGCACGCTGATCGGTTCGTACGGCGGCGATGCCGCGGTGTTCCAGGATGCCCAGTCCGGCCAGATGGTGCTGCTGGGCGTGGCCATCCTGGTGATCTACCTGCTGCTGGGGGTGCTGTACGAGAGCTACATCCACCCGCTGACCATCCTGGCCGGCCTGCCGTCGGCGGCCGTGGGCGCGCTGCTGACGCTGTGGCTGTTCGGCATGGACCTGACGCTGATCGCCACCATCGGCATCCTGATGCTGATTGGCATCGTCAAGAAGAACGCGATCATGATGATCGACTTCGCCCTCGACGCGCAGCGCAACCAGGGCCTGGCCCCGCCGGAGGCGATCCGCCAGGCCTGCCTGCTGCGACTGCGGCCCATCATGATGACCACGCTGGCCGCCCTGATGGGCGCGCTGCCGATCGCGCTCGGCCTGGGTGCCGGCGCCGAGCTGCGTCAACCGCTGGGCCTGGCGGTGGTGGGCGGGCTGGTGATGTCGCAGGCGGTGACGCTGTACATCACGCCGGTGATCTACCTGGCGCTGGACCGCTGGAGCGGCCGCGGGCCCATCGCCCCGGAACCCGTCACCCCCGCTTGACGCAGGCGGCGTTCGGCCGGTCAGTGCGCGGGGCCATTCCCGCCCGCTGGCCGGCCGCCGCCACCAGCGCGGCACGCAGCCAGCGGTGTGCAGGGTCGACGTCATTGCGCGCATGCCACACCACCTCGACATGCACGCTGCCCAGCGGCAGCGGGATGGGCTGGGTCACCAACTGGGCCTGGTAGCCGGTGGCGGCCACGAAGTGGGCCGGCAGCACCGTCAACAGGTCGGATTGCGTCACCACCCGGCCGGCGGTGAAGAACTGGTTGGTCGTCAACACCACGCGGCGGGTGCGGCCCAGCGCGGTCAGGGCTTCGTCCACCACGCCGTGCGGGCGGCCCGAGAAGCTCACCCGCAAATGGTGCGCCGCGCAGAAGGTCTCCAGCGTGAGCGGTTGCTTGGCCAGTGGATGGCCCTTGCGCATGACGCAGACGTACTCGGTGTCGTACAGCCGCTGGTGATGCAGCTGCGCGGCCGCCTCGTCGGCCATCATGGCGGTGATCAGCGCAGGGAAGCTGCCCACCGCGGCGTCCACGTCCCCGCGCTCCAGCAGCGCACCCGGGTCGCGCGTGGTCAGCGGCAGCACCCGCAGGTTGACCTGCGCGCCGATGCGCTCGATCTCGGCCACCATGGCCGGCATCAGCAGGGCCGCGGTGGCGTCCGCCATCGCCAGGCGGAAGTTCGCACCCTGCTCTAACGGGTCGAACCCGCTTGGTGCCAGGGCCTGTTGCAGGGCCTGCAAGGCCGCGCGCACCTGCGGCCACAGGGCCTGGGCATGTTCGGTCGGTCGCACGCCATGAGCCGTCCGCACCAGCAGCTCTTCGCCAACGCTCTCTCGCAGGCGTTTCAATGCATGGCTGACGGCCGGCTGCGTCAGCGCCAGCTGCTCCGCCGCGCGGGTCAGGTTGCCCTCCGCCATCACCGCATCGAAGACGCGCAACAGGTTCAGATCCAGCGTACGAAAGTTCATCGGCAGCCCCGGGTTCGACGGCGCATGATATTCACGTGGTTAATTTCTACCGTGAACAGACTTCAGTTGCGCAAGATAGGTGTTTACCCTAAATTCACGCCATCGGGACACACCGTCCCCTTGCCAAGGAGTCTGTCATGGGCACGACCACGCTTCAGTTCCCCGTACCGGCCGCACGCACAGAACCCCGCGGCGCCCGCTTGGCCGCAGAAGCCTTCGGCGCGCTGCTGGCCGGCCTTGCCCAGCTTTTCCGCAAGGCTCCGCTGACCCGCGCGCAGGAAGCGCAGGCCGTCTTCGCACTGGCCTGGCAGTTGCGTGACACCGAACCGGCACTGGCGGCCGATCTGTGCGCCGCCGCCTGCCATCACAGCGGCGAATGATTCCATCGGTCCTCGCCGGGGCGCCCGGTGATTGACTGAGTTGTGCACACATCGGCGTGCATGGCACAGTGGCCGCGCGCCGCTCCAGCCGGTCCTGCGTACGCAGGACCGGCACTCTCCCGCTGCCAGGCGGTGAAGAGATCTAGGCTCATTGAGCCCCAGGCCATTCGAGACCTGCACGGGTTCCTGCTGAAGCAGGTATGCAGCAGGTCCGCACTAGAACCTGAGCCTCTCGGCGCTGCAGCTTTGCGCTGCGGCATTAGCCTGCGTGGGCAGAGAATTCATTCTGGCCCGATAATCGAGGCTTCCGTGTGTGCCGTCATTCCCGGGTTCTACGTTGGTTTCGGCCTCCCCTCGGGCCAGCGGCCTTGAAAACGTTCGGTCGAGGGTCATGTATTGCGTAAGCAATGCAGCCCGACCGGCTCATCGAACCTTCCGCCTTACCGCCCCTAAAGCTAAACGATGGCCAGAGACCAAGACCCCAAGACCACGATCGACCCCGATGGCCTGCGCTACCGCAGCAAGGCACCCGGTTCCCCCTTCACCGCCACGGGCGCTTTCGCCCCGTCGACGATGTCATGCTTCCTCTGCGGCAAGCACCGGCCACGTCAATCGCTGAAGACGCGCAAGCTGTTAGGCAAGGCCCAGTTCGTCTGCGCACCTTCGTGCAAGGAATTGGAGGCCACGCTGGCCGGCAATGCTGCGGGCACGGCCAAGGTGGTGGCTGCCAGCACCACTACGCCCGACACCGCCAGCACCTGAGGCTGTCGCCAGCGGACCAGCACAAAGAACCGCCTGCCGGCTGCGCGCCGCGCAGGCGGTTTCTTTTTGGTCCCGCCAACATGATTGGCGGCGCCTTGCGGCCCAACCGCATGCAGGCGCACTGCAGAAACGACAAAGCCACCGGTCGGTGGCTTTTCGAAAGCATCAGCGTGGTGCGCCCGGCTGGGATCGAACCAGCAACCCCTGCCTTCGGAGGGCAGTACTCTATCCATTGAGCTACGGGCGCGTAAGCCCGCCATTCTATCAGCCCGGCCCCTCTTCCTCTGCCCTGCGCAGCCGTCATTGGCCAGGACGGGTCGTCCGTCCATGACTGAGGCAGGGCTCACGATAAACTCAGCAGATCATGAGATTGGCTTGCCAACCCAGCGAACTCATCGGCGGGCACACCCGCACGCGTCGCCAGACCACGCGCGATCGAATTTAGAGCGCCCTGCTTTGTCTTGCGTGCGCACAACGCCGCATGCTTCTGAGCGCGCTCCTCCCGGGCCGCTACCTTTTTCCCAGCCCTGCGCGGCCCCGTCATGACCGACCCCACCGATTACCGTTCCACCCTCAACCTGCCCGAGACCGCGTTTCCAATGCGCGGCGACCTGCCCAAGCGTGAGCCGGGTTGGGTCCACGAATGGAACGACCCAGCCAACGCCAGCGGCTTGTACCGCCGCCTGCGCGACGCGCGCCACGGTGCGCCGTTGTTCGTGCTGCACGACGGTCCGCCCTACGCCAACGGCCAGATCCACATGGGTCATGCGGTGAACAAGGTGCTGAAGGACATGATCGTCAAGTCCAAGCAATTGGCCGGCTTCGACGCGCAGTACATCCCCGGCTGGGACTGCCATGGCCTGCCGATTGAAAACGCCATCGAGAAGCTGCATGGCCGCAAGCTCAGCCGTGACGACATGCAGGCCAAGAGCCGGGCCTATGCCGCCGAGCAGATTGAGCAGCAGCGCACCGACTTCAAGCGCCTGGGTGTGCTGGCCGACTGGGAACGTCCCTACCGCACCATGGACCCGGCCAACGAAGCCGGCCAGATCCGCGCTTTCAAGCGTGTGATCGAGCGGGGCTTCGTCTACCGCGGCCTCAAGCCGGTGTATTGGTGCTTCGACTGCGGTAGCTCGCTGGCCGAGTTCGAGATCGAGTACGCCGACAAAAAGAGCGACACGCTCGATGTGGCCTTTGAAGCCGACGATGCGGCGCAGCTGGCCGCGGCCTTCGGTCTGCCGTGTCTGAGCAAGCCGGCTTTCGCGGTGATCTGGACCACCACGGCCTGGACGCTGCCGGCCAACCAGGCGCTCAATGCCCATCCCGAGCTGACCTACGCGCTGGTCGACACACCGAAAGGCCTGCTGCTGCTGGCCGAGTCGCTGGTGGAGAAGTGTCTGGCGCGCTACCAGCTCGAAGGGCGCGTGCTGGCCACCGCCCCGGGCAAGGCGCTGAGCGGCCTGGCCTTCCGACATCCGCTGTTTGATGCGGACGCCGGTTATCGGCGCCTGGCGCCGGTCTACCTGGCCGACTACGTCAGCGCCGACGATGGCACCGGCATCGTTCACGCCGCGCCGGCCTACGGCGTCGACGACTTCAATTCCTGCGTCGCGCATGGCCTGAAGTACGACGAGATCCTCAACCCGGTGCAAGGCCATGGCCGCTATGCCGATGACCTGCCATTGTTCGGTGGCCTGAACATCTGGAAGGCCGTGCCCGTCATCCTCGATGCACTGAGCAATGCCGGCCGCCTGCTGGCCACCCAGGGCATCACGCACAGCTACCCGCACTGCTGGCGCCACAAGACGCCGGTGATCTACCGCGCCGCGGCGCAGTGGTTCATCCGCATGGATGAAGGCGACGGCGTGTTCACCCAGGACAAGGCGCCCAAAACCTTGCGGCAGATGGCGCTGGAGGCCATCGACCACACGCATTTCTACCCAGAGAACGGCAAGGCCCGGCTGCGCGACATGATTGCCAACCGGCCCGACTGGTGCATCTCGCGCCAGCGCAGCTGGGGCGTGCCGGTGCCCTTCTTCCTGCACAAGGATTCGGGCGAGTTGCACCCTCGCACCATGGCCATCCTCGACCAGGCCGCCGACATCGTCGAGGCCGGCGGCATCGAGGCCTGGAGCCGCGTCACCACGGCAGACATCCTGGGCGCCGACGACGCGCCGCACTACAGCAAGAGCAGCGACATCCTGGAGGTGTGGTTCGACAGCGGCTCGACCTTCCAGCACGTGCTGCGCGGCAGCCATGCCCACGCCTACCCCGGCGGTAGCCACCATGCCGAAGGGCCCGAGGCGGACCTGTACCTCGAAGGCCACGACCAGCACCGCGGCTGGTTCCACAGCTCGCTGCTGCTGGGCTGCGCGCTGTATGGCCGCGCGCCCTACCGCGGCTTGCTGACGCACGGCTTCACCATCGACAGCCAGGGCCGCAAGATGAGCAAGTCGCTCGGCAACGGCCTGGACCCGCAGGACGTGTCGAAGAAGCTCGGCGCCGAGATCATCCGCCTGTGGGTGGCCGCCAGCGACTATTCAGGCGACATCGCCGGCGACGACAAGATCCTCGCCCGCGTAGTGGATGGCTACCGCCGCATCCGCAACACGCTGCGCTTCCTGCTGGCCAACACCTCTGACTTCGACCCGGCCACTGACGCCGTGCCCACCAGTGAGCTGCTGGAGATCGACCGCCACGCGCTGGCACGCGCGGCCGAGTTGCAGGCCGAGATCCTGAAGCACTACGAGGTCTACGAGTTCCACCCGGTGGTGGCCAAGCTGCAGGTGTACTGCTCCGAAGACCTGGGCGCCTTCTACCTCGACGTGCTGAAGGACCGGCTGTACACCACCGCGCCCAAGTCGCTGGCGCGCCGCTCGGCGCAGACCGCGCTGTGGCAGATCACGCATGCCATGCTGCGCTGGATGGCGCCGTTCCTGAGCTTCACCGCCGAAGAGGCCTGGGGCGTGTTCGCCGGCCCGACGAGCAGCGGCTCGATCTTCACCGAGATCTTCTGGCCATTCCCCGCGCCCAATGCCGCGCTGCTGGCCAAGTGGGCCCGCATCCGTGCCCTCCGCGATCTGGCCAACAAGGAGATCGAGGCGCTGCGTGCGCAAGGCCAGGTGGGCGCTTCGCTGCAGGCCACGCTGACCATCACCGCCGGGGCCGACGATGCGGAGCTGCTGCGGTCACTGCGCGATGACCTGAAGTACGTCACCATCACCTCGGCCGTCAGCGTGGTGGATGGCGAGCACCTCGCGGTGCAGGTCACCCCCAGCAGCCACACCAAGTGCGAGCGTTGCTGGCACTACCGCGGCGACGTCGGCATCGACGCCACGCACCCGACGATCTGCGGCCGCTGCGCCGACAACCTCTACGGCGCGGGCGAAGTCCGCACCGTGGCCTGAGGCGCGCTGGCGATGGCACGCACCGCGGCCGGATCTCCCACCTTGTGGCGCTGGCTAACGCTGGCGCTGGTCATCGTGCTGCTCGACCAGCTCACCAAGTGGCTGGTCATCCGTCGCTTCCAGCATGGCGACCTGCTCACCCTGACCTCGTACTTCGACCTGGTGCGCGCCCACAACACCGGCGCGGCGTTCTCCTTCCTGGCCAAGGCGGCAGGCTGGCAGCGCTGGGTGTTTGCGGCACTCAGTGCCGCCGCGTCGGTGTTCTTCATCTGGATGCTGCGCAGCCATGCGCAGCAGAAGCTTTTCTGCTTCGCGATGGCCATGCTCCTGGGCGGCGCGGTGGGCAACCTGATCGACCGGCTGTGGCATGGCTACGTGGTCGATTTCCTGCAGTTCCACTCGGGCTGGATGGCACCGTTGTTCCCGGGTGGCTACTTCCCGGCGTTCAATGTGGCCGACAGTGCCATCACCGCCGGTGCCATCGGCCTGATCCTGGACGAGTTGTTGAGGGTGCGGCGCAGCCGCTGAAGCCGGGCGGCCGCAGCGGGCCTACGGGCCTACTTCACCGCGTGGAATTCGTAAGAAACGCCCGTCGTGGTGAGCGAGCCGATGCCCACCGCCAGCGTGTTGTTCAGCCAGGCGTGTTGCGGTGCGGCCGTCTCAAAGCGAGCCGCGACGCGGAAGTACACCTCGTCCGGCCCCACCGTGCGGCCCTGCTTGACCGCCGCCATAGCCTTGGGCATTTCCACGATCACGCCGCTGTAGCGCAGGTAGATCAGCGCATCGTCGCTGGTCTTGAGCACCACGCGCACATCGGCTTCCAGCGTGCCGTCGGCGCGCACCACCGCCCAATCGCCACCGCTGGCCACGGTACCGGACAGGCGCGGCCCCTCGAAGCTGCCGCCGTGCATCATGGCCACCACGCGATTGCCCCCAGGCACCGCACCCACAGTGAAGGTCTGTTCGCCGAGTTGGCAGTCAATCTTGAAAAGGATGTCGGATGGGATGGCCATGGGTTGTCTCCTGGGTTGCATGTGAATGAACTGGAATACCCGCGCTGCGCGCAGCCTGCAATGGTAAGACCTTTGTCGAGCAGGCCCAACTTGCGCGAGGTCAAGCCACGGTGCCATCGATCCGCTGCGAGTCGGTGAAGTCCCGCTGGCAGCGGCGGTGAGGAACCCCTAGGGTTGCCGCAGTACCAGGAGACGCCAGATGACCACGGCCCCTTCGGCCCCGCTTGCTGATCAGCCGCAAGGCAATACAGCCGACAGCGCCAACAGCGGCGACAGCACCCGCGCGGCCTCCGCGCCGGCCGAACCCAGTGAGGCCTCGCTCCCCCTCCGGCTGAACACACTGTCGTGGCGAGCGCCGTTCCAGTGGTTGGCGCTGGGCTGGCGCGACTACGCCCGCCATCCCGGCATCGGCTCGTTCTTCGGGCTGTGCTTCATGGTGATGGGCTGGTCGCTGTTGAAGGTGTTCGAGCACGCCCCGGCCTGGATGCTGGCGCTGTCGGCCGGCTTCCTGCTCATGGGGCCCTTCCTGTGCATGGGGCTGTACCAGGTCAGCATGCGGCTGGAGCGCGGCAACCGCCCCGACTTCGGCGACGCGCTCACCGCGTGGGATGAACACATCAGCCAGATGGCCATCTTCGGCTTCGTGCTGCTGGTGCTGGAGATGCTGTGGGGCCGCGCCTCGCTCGTGATCTTCGCGGTCAGCTTCGACGGCAGGCCCGACTTCAAGGGCTCGCTGCTGGCCTTGCTGAACCCGCAGCACATCGGCTTCATCGTGGCCTACCTGGCGGTGGGGGCGGTGTTCGCCGGCCTGATCTTCGCAGTGGCGGTCATCTCGATCCCGATGATGCTCGACCGCCAGGTCGATGCCGTCACCGCCGGCCTGACCAGCCTGCGCCTAGTGCTCACGCAGCCCGGTGTGATGCTGCTGTGGGCCGCATTGATCTCGGTGCTGATCGTCCTGGCGCTGCTGCCCTGGTTCTTCGGCCTGCTGGTGGTGGGGCCGGTACTGGGCCATGCCAGTTGGCATGCGTACCGCGCCGCCGTAGCGGATGTCCAATAGCGCTCGCCGTCCAGCGACGCCGCGGCGCACCCCCGGGTAAACAGCGTCTGCGACTTTCCGCTATTGCGGAACTTCAGGGCCGCCCCCATGTCCTAATGCACTGCTGTCAGTGAACCCCGAAGGACGCCCCTTGAAGAAATCTCTGCTGTTTGCCCTGTCGATGGCCGTGGCCGGCGTCAGCCTGTCCACCCTGCCGCTGACAGCCGATGCCAAACGCCTGGGTGGTGGCCGCCCCGCCGGCATGCAGCGGCAAGCGCCGCCGGCCAAGCCAGCCAATCAAGCCACCCCCAACACGCCGCAACAGGCCGCACCGGCCCAGGCGCCGGCCACGCCCGCTGCACCGGCGGCAGCACCTGGCAAGCGCTCGTGGCTGGGCCCGATCGCCGGGCTGGCGGCTGGCCTGGGCTTGGCTGCGTTGATGAGCCACCTCGGCCTCGGCGCCGCTTTCGGCAACATCATCACGATGCTCCTACTGGCCGTGGTGGCGTTCATCGCAATCCGCTGGGCCATGCGCCGCTTTGGTGGCGGCTCGGCACGCGCGACGCAGCCCATGAGCTTTGGCGGGCCACAGATGGCTGGCGCGGCTGCCGGTGTGGGTGGCGGCGCGGCAACGCCGGCCTGGACCGGCAACGCTGCCACCCCATTGAATGCCCCGCTGGCCAAGGCATCGCAGGCGAATGACGTCGCCTTGCCACCACTGCAACCCGTGCTGCGCACACCGGAATCGCTCGGCTCCGCTTCCCAGTTCGGCCCGGATGCAAGCCACCTCGCTGCGCCGCTGCTGCCGCCGGGCGTTGACGCTGCTGCCTTCGAGCGGCTGGCCAAGATGGTCTTCATTCGCCTGCAGGCAGCCAATGACGCCGGCGCGGTGGACGACCTGCGCAAATTCACCACGCCCGAGCTGTTCGCCTCGCTGCGGCTTGACCTGCAGGAGCGCGGCAAGCAGGCCCAACAGACCGACGTGGTCGAACTCGATGCCCAGCTGGTCGACACCGCCCAGGAAGGCGGCCAGTGGATCGCCTCGGTGCGCTTCCGCGGCCTGATCCGCGAAGAAGCCGGTGCCGAAGCCGCACCCTTCGACGAACTCTGGCACCTCGTCAAGCCGCTGGACGACAGCCGGCCCGACGCCCAGCAATGGGCCATCGCGGGCATAACGCCACAGGGTTGAACCCGAACCCGCGGGAGTGCCTTCTTCGCACTCCCGCCCGCCGGGCGATGCGGCCCGGCATGCCAGGCACCTCACCAGCACACGGCAAGCGCCGCGGCTACCATCGGCCCCCTTGCCCGATGCCGTGCCCGCCATGCCTCTGTCCCCTCGCCTGGTCGTCCTACTGACGACACCACCGCTGCTGTGGGCCGGCAATGCCATCGTCGGCAGGCTCACGGTGCCGCATGTGCCGCCGCTGGCGCTCAATGCCATGCGCTGGGTGCTGGTGGCGGTGCTGCTGTCAGTGCTGGGCTGGCGTGCGCTGGCCACGCCGGGCCGACGACTCGACATCGCCCGGCGCTGGCCCTACTTCGCGGCGCTGGGGCTGCTAGGCACCGGCGCCTACAACGCGCTGCAGTACATGGCGCTGGTGACCTCGGCGCCGATCAATGTCTCGCTCATTGCCGCCAGCATGCCGGTGTGGATGATGCTGATCGGTGCGCTGTTCTTCGACGAACGGCCGCACCGACGCCAGTTCGCCGGCGCGCTGTGTTCGCTGCTGGGCGTGGCGCTGGTGCTGGCGCGCGGCGAGCCGGCCGCGTTGGCCGACGTGCGCTTCGTGCCGGGCGATCTGCTGATGCTGCTGGCGGCGGCCTGCTGGTCGGGCTACAGCTGGCTGCTGGTGCGGCCGCCCTCGCACATGCTGGGCGCCCAGCGACCGCAGATCGACCAGCCCGAGGGTCCGCGACCCTGGAACTGGGCCGAGTTCCTGCTGGTGCAGGCCCTGTTCGGCGTGGTGTGGGCCGGCGCCGCTGCGGGCGTCGAGCACCAGCTCATCGGCCGTGAGATCGAATGGCAGCCCAGCCTGGTGCTGGCGCTGGTCTACCTGGCAGTGGGGCCATCCATCATCGCCTACTGGTTCTGGGGCGCAGGCGTGGCGCTCGGCGGGCCGCAGCTCGCGGCCTTCTTCAGCAATCTGACGCCGCTGTTCGTCGCCCTGCTGTCAACGCTGCTGCTGGGTGACGCGCCGCACGGTTACCACGGTGCGGCCTTCGCGCTGATCGTTGCCGGCATCTGGCTGTCCTCGCGGCGCTAGCGGCCGGCCGCGCCGCCGCGTCAGGCGTTGGCGGCGCCAGCCGAACGCTCACGCGTCAGCATCCATACACCGCCCATCACCAGCGCGGTGCCGGCGGCCACCCACACGGTGAAGGGTTCACCGAGGATCAGCACGCTCATCAGGATGGTGCTCATCGGCCCCACCATGCCGACCTGCGCAGTCACCCCCGCGCCCAGCCGCTCCATGGCCATCATCAGCAACAAGCCCGGGGCGGCGGTGCAAACGAGACCGTTGGCCAGCGACAGCCACAGCACCGAGGTCGGCACCGCGGCGGCCGACAGTGGCCGCATCAGCAGGAACTGGCCGATGCAGAGCAAGCAGGCCACGGTGGAGGTCCAGCCTGAGACGCGCATCGGCCCCAGCCGCTTGAGCAGCTCGGCACTGCCGACCATGTACACCGCATAGGCCACCACGCAGGTGAAGATCATCAGCGTGCCCAATCCAACGTGTGATCCCTGGATCTGCAACTCATGGCCGAACACCAGCAGCACGCCGCTGTAACTCAACACCAGCGCCAGCACCTGCAGCCGGGAGACCGTGCGCCCGAACAGCACGAAGCCGACCAGCAGCACCACCGTGGGCAGCAGGTACATGATCAGCCGTTCCAGGTTGGCGCTGATGTAGTTCAGGCCAAGGAAGTTCAAGAACGCCGACGCGTAGAACACGAAGCCCAGCGCGCCGACGAGGCCGAGATCACGCCCGCTCAGCCGCGGCCGCCCCCGCCCGGCCCGCCACGCCATCCACGCAAACAGCGGCAGCGCAAACAGCATGCGGTACATCAACAGCGTCACCGAATCGACGCCGTAGCGGTAACCCAGCTTGATGATGATGGCCTTGCCAGAGAAGGTGATGGCCGCACCCAGTGCCAGCAGCAGGCCGTACCACGCGCGGCGGGCGGCAGGCCTTGATGCGGCTTCGCTCGCCCCCTCGCCAGAGGACATCGTCTTCAATGGCCGGCGATGGTCATGCGTTCGAGCAGCACCGAGCCGATGGTCTTGCTGCCGGAGTTGTAGGCATCGGCGCCCACTGCGGCGATCTGCTTGAACATGTCGCGCAGATTGCCGGCGATGGTGATCTCGTGCACCGGATAGGCGATCTGCCCGCCCTCGACCCAGAAGCCGGCGGCGCCGCGCGAGTAGTCGCCGGTGACGTAGTTGACGCCCTGACCCATCAGCTCCACGACAAACAGGCCGCGGCCGAGCTTGCGCAGCATGGCCGGCAGGTCATCGCCTGGCCGCGTCAGCCGGCTGGTGAGCGTGAGGTTCTGCGAGCTGCCGGCATGGCCGGTGGTGTGCAGGCCCAGCTTGCGGGCGGAATAGCTCGACAGGAAGTAGCCCTGCACCACGCCGGCTTCGACCACCTGGCGCGGCCGGGTCACGACGCCTTCGTCGTCGAAGGGCACACTACCCTTGCCTTTGGGTTGGTGCGGGTTCTCGAACAGATCCAGATGCGACGGCAGCACAGCTTGGCCGAGGCTGTCGAGCAGGAAGCTCGACTTGCGGTACAGCGACCCGCCGCTGGTGGCCTGCACGTAAGCGCCCAGCAGGCCCGCGGCCAGGCTGGACTCGAACAGCACCGGCACCTCGCAGGTGGCGATCTTGCGCGAATTCAAGCGCGACAGCGCCCGCTCGGCGGCGTAGCGACCCACGGCCTCGGGCGCGGCCAGTTCGGCGGCATCACGCATCGAGCTGTACCAGGCGTCGCGCTGCATCTTGGCGCCCTTGCCGGCAATGGGCGACACCGAGACGGAATGGCGCGAGCTGGCATACCCTCCTCGGAAACCGCGGCTGTTGCCGGCAAAGAAGTGAGCCTGCTGCGCCGACACCGCAGCGCCTTCGGAATTGGTGATGCGGGCATCGGTCTGGCGCGCCGCCGCTTCGCAGCGCAGGGCCAATGTGGCGGCATCTTCCGCGGTGATGGGCCAGGGATGGAACAGATCGAGGTCGCGCTGTGCATCGGCGCCGAAGGCCAGGTCGTCGGCGTCCGGCAGGCCGGCTGCGCTGTCCTCGGCGGTGAAGCGGGCGATATCGTAGGCGGCCTGCACCGTCTGGCGCAGCGCTTTGGGCGAAAAGTCGGAGGTGCTGGCATTGCCGCGGCGCTGGCCGATGTAGACCGTCACGCCGATAGACTTGTCACGGTTGCGCTCGACGTTCTCGATCTGTCCCAACCGCACCGACACGCTCAAACCGCCGCCCTCCGACACCTCGGCCGCCGCATCGCTGGCGCCCAGCGCCTTGGCCATGCCCAGCGTGTCTTCGATCAGGGTCTGGAACTGGGCCCGGCTGTGGGCAAATCCATGGGCAGAACGGGTCGCGGCGGTGTCGGTGCTCATCAGGGGTTCCAGGGAAGTCGCTCGTATCATAGCCACCGACCCTGCCCGCGGCCCCCATGGCCGCAAGCACCCAACCCCACGCCACGATACCCCTCACGCTATGGATCTCCCCGGCTATCAATTCGAGCGGCCCAGCAAGACCCGGCTGAAGCAGGCGTCGCATGAACTGCAGGCGCTGGGCGAGGCGCTGCTGGAGCTGCCCGCCGGCAAGCTGGCGGCGGTGGAGATGCCCGAACGCCTGCGCGACGCCCTCGAAGAACTGCGCCGCATCCGCGCCCACGAGGGCCGGCGCCGGCAACTGCAGTTCGTTGGCAAGCTGATGCGCGATATTGACCCCGCGCCGCTGCGTGAGGCCGTGGCCGCGCAACGCCTGCCCAGCGCACGCGAATCGCTGGCGCTGCACGCGGCCGAGAGCTGGCGCGAACGCCTGCTGGCCGGCGACGACGCGCTCACCGCGTGGCTCGACGCGCATCCGCAGGTCGATGCGCAGGCGCTGCGCGCACTCATCCGCAACGCCCGCCGCGACACCACGCAGGCCGCCGCAACGCAGGCCTCCGAAGGCTTCTTGGCGCGCAAGGGCCGCGCCTACCGCGACCTGTTCCAGCATGTGAAGGACACGCTGGGCGAAGCCGAGGCACCGCAGGACGAAGAGCCTGGGAATGAGTGAGCCGCTGCCACTCGAACCGGTGCGCATCGGCCTGTTGTCGGTCAGCGACCGCGCCAGCAGCGGCGTCTACGAAGACAAAGGCGTACCGGCCTTGCAGGCATGGCTGACCCGCGCGCTGAGGAACCCCATCACGTGGGTCACCCGCGTGATACCCGATGAGCAGGACGGCATCAGCGCCAGCCTGCGGGCACTGGTAGACGATGGCTGCGACTTGGTGCTCACCACCGGCGGCACCGGCCCGGCGCCGCGCGACGTCACACCCGAAGCCACGCTGGCGGTGGCCGACAAGGTGCTGCCCGGCTTTGGCGAGCAGATGCGCCAGATCAGCCTGCGCTTCGTGCCCACCGCCATCCTGTCGCGCCAGGTGGCGGTGGTGCGCGGCAAGGCGCTGATCATCAACCTGCCGGGCCAGCCCAAGTCGATTGCCGAAACGCTCGAAGGCTTGCCGGCGGCCACACCGCCCTGCCCCGGCATCTTCGCGGCCGTGCCGTACTGCATCGACCTGATCGGCGGGCCGTACCTCGAAACCAACGAGACGGTGTGCCAAGCCTTCCGGCCGAAAAGCGCGGTTAGGTCAGGAAAGTAAAGCCATCGCTTACTCAACGGTCCTCCGATCCGAGGATTCCCTGTTTTGCTATCCACTCTTCCTCTCGGACAACCTTTTGACGGCAAAAACGAATTTGGTCCTGGCTGTCGTAGTGCTGGCAAACGGCAAAGGCGCGAGCTCGAAACCCGTTGATCAAGTACGAAAAAATGATTGCATCGCGCGCTTTGTCAATCGTCCGCCCCTCCTCAGCCCCCTGATCTAACGGATGGCCTCTGTCCCTTTCCGCTCGCTCTTCCAGTCGGCTCAGCAGTTCATCAGCAACAGCAAGGTCTTTCCGCCGCATCACGTAGCGCGCAACTTGGGCTGGAGCAGCCCAAATATCATCTGGCAGACGTTCATCAAACGCCATGGAGATGGCAACCGCTACGAGCCCTTTCTCTAGAAAAGAACTCGTACAAGACGTTCGACCAACTCGAATTTGCGGTTCTGATGCGAAAAAAGCGACACATTGATCTACGGAAGTCATGCGTCCTGAAGCGATGAGCCCTCGCGCGACCATCATGACGGCGCCATCGCGAGGACTTGGCCATTGACGATACAACGGGATTAACTCGAGTATTTTTCTAGCCACTTCTTCGTCACCGCGGAATGCTGCTTCGGCTGCGATGGTTTCCATGGTGAAGTGCGACAGGATTGACGGCTCAATTCCTCTCGCCAGTTCTAGTGCAAGATCCGAACAACCACGGGATACCAAGAATCTCGCAATCGCCCTGTGCCACAACAGTTCTTTTCTGTCTCGCCCAGTCTCAACGTCAGCCTCGCGTTGTTGAATGAGCTCGGCGGCGATGGCCGCATCGCCATGGGAAAGACTGGTTGCTGGGCCGGCTCAAGTTTGAAGTGCAACACCTCACGTCCTGTAAGGTGGAGCGC
>JBDTQF010000076.1:0-15947 GCA_039932275.1 Burkholderiales bacterium | reverse complement strand
CGCAGCACGAACTCGGCGCCGCGCGGCGCATGGTTGGCGCCGCTGAGCTGCCCGCCCATGCCGGCGGCCAGCGTTTCGCACAGGCTCAGGCCCAGCCCGAGGCCGTCGCGGCGCGTGGTGTAGAACGGCGTGAACAGGTGCGGCAGGTCGGCCGCGGCAATGCCCGGGCCGCTGTCGCGCACGGTGAGCGCCGCGCCGCCGGCGGCCGGGCCGATGTGAATCATCAAGGTGCGTTCGGCCGTGGGCACCTGGTCGAGCGCCTGCAGCGCGTTGGTGAGCAGGTTGTGCACGATCTGCTCCAGCGCCACCGGGTCGGCCTGCACCGCGGGCACGTCGGCCGCCACGCGCAGCTCGGGCGCGATGCCGCGGCGCGCGCAGTCGGGCTCCAGCAGGTACAGCACCTTGCGGGCGGCGTCGGCCAGCGTCAGCACCGCGTCGGTGGCGCTTGTTGAATCAGGCCGCTGCACCACCTGGCGCAGGCGGCCCAGCACCTCGCTGGCGCGGCGGGCCTGCTGCGCCGCCTGGACCATGGCGTGGCGTGCGGTGTCCAGGTCGGGCGGCTCGTCAGCGAGCAGGCGAGCCGCGGCCTGGGTGTTGGCCAGCACGGCGGTGAGCGGCTGGTTCAGCTCGTGCGCCATGCCGGCGGCCAGCTCCCCCATCGCATTGAGCCGGCCCACCTGGCCTAGCCGCAGCAGCTCCTCGGCGCGGCGGCGGGCGCGCCGCTGGCGCTGCCAGGCGCTTGTTGCGGCCCGCAGCGCGGCGGTGGCCAGCGCCGCGCCCAGCGCCCAGGTGGCCATCAACGCCCAGGGCAGTTGCGCCCAGCCGAGGCTGCGTGTGGCCACCAGCTCGAAGGGTTGGCTTTCGGCCGCCAGGGTCTTGGTGGCGGCGAAGCGCCACGGGCCGGCATTGGCGGCGGTGTGTGCATCACCCGGCTGCAGGACGGCAAGCTGGTCGCCCCAGCGCAGCAGCACGCGCACCGGGCCGTCGCGCCGCATCGGCCATTCGTTCCACGGCACCAGGCGGGTCAGGTCGATCTGCAGCGCGTAGCTGGCCGGTTCGGCCGCACGCAGCACGGTGTAATGGCCCGCGCTCAGGTCGGCTTCAGCCAGCACGGCGCGTTGGCGCTGGCGCGAGGTGGCCTCGGCGGCCTGCAGTGCCTGGCCGGGCCAGGCGGCATCGCGTTCGCGCTTGAGCACGCGCAGCACCTGCGGGTACAGCGCGGGCAGGCGCTGCTCGGGGCTCTGGGTGCGGGTGCCGTCCACCTCGCCGGGCTGCAGCAGCGCCAGCGTGGCCAGCATGGCGTCGTGCTGCACCGTCTGCTGGCTGAGCAGGCGGTGGGCGATGCGGGCATCGGTGTCGAAGGCTTCGCGTTGCTGCTGCAGGCCGTCGCGCGCGATCCACGCGGACCCCGCCAGCGCCAGCAGCAAGCCGCCCAGGAGCCAGGGCAGAAAGCGGGGCGGGCGCAGGGTCATGCGGCGATTCTGGCACCCGGGCTGCGCCCGCCGCTCAAGCCGGGCGGCGCCGCGGCGCCGCCAGAGGTCGTCTCCAGCGGTCAGCCGCCGGCGATGCCGGAGGGCAGGCGAAAGCGCGCCACCTGACCGGCCAGGGCATGCGCCTGGTCCTTGAGGGCTGAGGAGGCGGCAGCGGTTTCTTCCACCAGCGCGGCGTTCTGCTGAGTGACCTCATCGAGGTCGTGCACGGCCTCGCCGATCTGCGTCACGCCCTGGCTCTGTTCCTGCGCGCCGACGGCGATCTGCGCCAGCAGCTCGTGCACGCGCCGGGCGGTCAGCACGATCTCGTCGATGGTGCGGCCGGCATCGGCCACCACGGTGGTGCCCGCGTCCACCTGCTTGACGCTGGCGCTGATGAGCGACTTGATCTCGCTCGCGGCCTCGGCCGACCGCTTCGCCAGCGAGCGAACCTCGGCGGCGACCACCGCGAAGCCGCGCCCTTGTTCACCCGCGCGGGCGGCTTCGACGGCCGCGTTGAGCGCCAGGATGTTGGTCTGGAAGGCGATGCCATCGATCACACCGATGATGTCGCCGATGCGGCCGGCCGCGGCCTGGATGCCCTGCATCGTGGCGACCACGTTGCTGATGACCTGGCCACCGCGGGCGGCTACCTCTGCGTTGTGGGCGGCGATGCCGGCGGCCTCCTTGGCGTGGTCGGCCGTCTGCCGCACGGTGGCGGAGATCTGTTCCATCGCGGCCGACGACTCCTCCAGGTTGGCGGCGGTCTGTTCGGTGCGGGCCGATAGGTCCATCGCGCCTTCGGCGATCTCGGTGCTCGAGTGCACGATGCCGTCCGACGCGCCGCGCACCTGCAGCACCATGCCACGCAACGAGTCCTGCATCGCCGCCAGCAACAGCATCAGCTGCGCCGCTTCGTCGCGGCCCCAGGGCTTGGGCGAGGTGGTCAGGTCGCCTTCGGTCATCGCGGTGAGGTGCCGGCCCACCTCGGCCAGGCCGCCTTGCATCACCGCGTAGAAGCTGTGGAACAGGTAGCCCGCCAGCAGCAGCGACAACGCGATCCCGCCCAGCATGCCGTGGCGTGCCGCGGTGGTGTGGTCAATGCGGGCCTGCAGCAGTTCGTCGAGCAGTTGCAGGCCGTCGGCGCCGAGCTGGCGCAGACTGTCCACTGCGGCCTGGCCGGGCACGTCGAGCGCGGTGCGGTGGGCGCTGAAGGTGTCGCCGAACCAGTCTTGCGCCGAGGCGGTGTAGAAGGCCGCGGCGGCCCGGTTGGCGGCGTCGGGGCGGATGCGCTCGCGCACCTGGGCGGTGTGTTCGCCGGCGCGCTGGATCTGTGCACCGACCTGGCCCAGCGCCTCGCGGCCGGTGTGCCAGATGGCGTACAACTCGCGCAGCTCGGCCGGCGAGGCGCTGCCGCGCTGCTCGGCGGCCCCGGCCAGGGCGCGCGCGTGCGAGATGGACTCCACCACGCGGGCGATGGCATCGGTCGACACCGACATCAGGTAGTAGGTGTCCTGCTCGGGGTCGAGCGTCAGGCCGGAGCGGTCCAGCACTGTGGTGCGCAATACGGCCACCGCGTCCACGTAGGCCTGCAGCGGCGCAGCCAGCGTCGCTGCGTCGGCGCTGCCAGCGGCCTTGCGCAAGGCCTCGTCGGCTTGCAGGCCGGGCTGGAGTACCTCGGCCAGCGCCAGGTCGAATGGAGCCGTGGGCACCGTGGCCTGCACGGCCTGTAGCGCCTGCTCGATGCCCGCGAGGTCCACCTGCGCCTGTGCGCCCGAAACCACCAGCCGGCGCTGCTGCTGCACGGCGATCAACCAGGGTTCGATGCGCGCCACCACCGCGACGCCGGCGCGTTCGAGCCGGGCGGTGTCGATCGTGGTCTGGCTGGTCTGCCAGTAAGCCCAGAGCAGCGCCAACAGCGGCAGCACGAAGGCCGCCGTGATCAGCAGCGCCTTGGCCTGGAAGCCGAGCTTGCGGAACAGCCGGATGCCCGGAGCCCAGAGGCCGTGGTGCGCGAAGAAACCTTCGCGGGGCGAGACTCGTGCCGCATCGTGAGTGCGTGCGAGAGGGCGATCAACGGTGAGGGTGGTCGGTTCCATGGGTGGCGTGTTGGGCGGTATCTTGAGCGTGGGGCGGCGCCAGCTCTGATCCATGTTTTCTGGCTTATTGAAATCAGAACTGGTTGTCGGCATCGGAAAACCGGGCTTGAGCGGCGATGACGCCAGAAACTGATGTAGCTCAAGCCAGGGCCGTCCTTGGCTGGCGGTGAGCCGGCTCACCGCCACGGCGTGCGATAGTTCCTCGAATGCGAGATGGATGTTGGGGTTTGCCGGGAGAGCCGCTGTGCGCCGCAAGACGTGGATCGTGATGGGTGCGGCTGTCGCGGCGCTGGTGATCGCCGCGGTGGCATGGCGCCAATGGCCGGCCACGGTGACCGTGGCCACGGTCACGCGCGGGCCGGCCGTCGACGCGGTGTACGCCACCGGCGTGGTGGAACCCAGCGTGATGGTGCCGGTGGCGCCGCGTGCCGGCGCGCGGCTGCTGACGTTGGAGGTGGACGAAGGCGCGCGGGTCAAGCGCGGCCAGTTGCTGGCGCGGCTGGAAGCGCCCGACCTCGACCTCACCGTGCAGGAGCTGGCAGCCCGCGAGCGCCTGGCCCGCACGCAGTACGAGCGCACCAAGGCGCTGGTGGACGAGAAGTTCTTGTCGCCGGCCGAGCTGGACCGCGTGCGCACTGAACTGCAGGCCGCGCAGGCCGGCGTGCAACGGGCCCAGGCGCAGCGCGACTACACCCTGCTGCAGGCGCCGGCCGATGGCTTGGTGATCCGCCGCGACGGCGAGCGCGGCCAGTTCATCCCGGCCGGCCAGGCGGTGTTCACGCTGTCGTGCTGCGCGCCGCTGCGCGTGGCGGCCGAGGTGGATGAAGAAGACATCGCTCGCGTCAAGGTGGGCCAGCAGGTGGTGCTGCGCAGCGACGCGCTGCCGAACCAGGTGTTCGATGGCGAGGTGGCCGAGATCACGCCCAAGGGCGACCCAGTGGCGCGCAGCTACCGGGTGCGCATGCGCTTCGCCAACGTGGCCGCACTTGAAGCCGCGGGTGGCCGCAGCGGCATGACGATGGACGCCAACATCATCATCGCCAAGCTCGACAACGTCTTGCTGGTGCCCACCCGGGCGCTGCGCAGCGGCGCGCTGTGGGTGCTGGAGGACGGCCGGCTGCACAAACGCAGCGTGCGTACCGGCGTGGCGGGCACCGAACGCACCCAGGTGCTCGACGGATTGAAGGACGGCAGCCAGGTGGTGCTGACGCCGGTGGAGGCGCTGCGCGAAGGCCAGCGCGCCCGCGCGGCGTCGTCGCCCGCTTCGTCAGTGCCGGCATCGGCGCCCTCACCAACCCCCGCCGCCTCGCGCTGAACCGGCATGGCCTCCGCCTTCCAGATCGCTGTGGAGGTGGCGCTGGCCCACCTCACCAACCGCAAGCGCCAGACGCTGGTGTCGCTGACCGGCGTGGTGCTGGGCGTGGCCTTCTTCCTGGCGGTGTCGTCGCTGATGCGCGGCTCGGAGATCGACTTTCTCAAGCGGCTGGTGGACAACAGCCCGCACATCACCGTCTACGACGAATACCGCCATGCCGCCGCGCAGCCCGCGGCGCTGCGCTGGCCCGATGGCGCGGTGTCGGTGCACAACGTCAAGCCGCAGCGCGAGACCCGTGGCATCCGCGGCTGGCGCGAGCGGCTGGCGTTCATCGAATCGCAGCCGGCGCTGCGCGCGGCGCCGGTGCTGGCGGGTTCGGCGGTGCTGAGCTTTGCGGGGCGGCAGCAGGGCGTGGCGTTGTCGGGCGTCATCCCCGACAAGATGAAGCATGTGACCACCATCGAGCAGAAGATGGTCAACGGCTCGCTCGACGCGCTGGCCGCCGACCCGAACGGCATCATCGTCGGCCAGGGGCTGGTCGATAAGTTCAGCCTGCACCTGGGCAGCATCCTCAGCGTGGTGGCTGAGGACGGCGTGCCCCGGCCGCTGCGGCTGGTGGGTGTGTTCCGCACCGGCACGGCCGCCTACGACGAGGGCCAGGCCTTCGTGCTGCTCAAGCGCGCGCAGGCCCTGCTGGGGCGCGAGAACCGCGTCAACCGCATCATCATCCAGCAGGACGACCCGTACCAGGCGCAGACCATGGCCAAGACCATCGAGGCCGCCACCGGCTACAAGAGCGTGTCGTGGATCGAGGCGTCGGAAGACTTCCTCAGCCTGCTGACGGTGCGCAACATCATCATGTACAGCGTGGTCGCGGCCATCCTGGTGGTGGCCAGCTTCGGCATCTACAACACCATCTCCACCATCGTGATGGAGAAGACGCGCGACATCGCCATCATGAAGTCGATGGGTTTCCACGCCGCCGACATCCGCCGCATCTTCTTGCTCGAAGGGCTGATCGTCGGTGTCATCGGCAGCGCCTTCGGCGTGCTGCTGGGCATCGGCCTGATGCAGCTGCTCGGCGTCGTGGAGATCAAGCCGCCCGGCGTGGCCGAGACGGTGCACCTGCCGCTGTGGTGGGGCGCCGACCAGTTCGGCATGGCGGCGGCGTTTGCAATGGTGTCGTGCGTGGCGGCGAGTTACCTGCCGGCACGGCGTGCCGGGCGGGTGCATCCGGTGGACATCCTGCGCGGTGCAGCGACATGAGCGCGGTCATCCAGGCGGAGCATGTGACGCGCACGCTGAGCGGTGAAGTGCCGGTCACGCTGGTCAACGATGTGAGTGTCGAGATCGAACGTGGCGAGTTCGTTTGCATCATGGGCCCCTCGGGCTCGGGCAAGTCGTCGTTGCTGTACCTGCTGGGGCTGCTCGATGTGCCCACCACCGGCCGGGTGGTGATCGACGGCCAGGACACCAGCGGCCTGGGCGAAGACGGCATCACCGACCTGCGGCTGGCCAAGCTGGGCTTCGTGTTCCAGTTCCACTTCCTGCTGGCCGAGTTCAGCGCACTCGACAACGTGCTGTTGCCGATGCACAAGCTCGGCCGCCTGTCCGAAGAGACTGCCCATGCGCGCGGCATGGAGCTGCTGGGCAAGCTCGACCTGCAGGGCCATGAACACAAGCGGCCCAGCCAGCTCTCCGGCGGGCAGCGCCAGCGCGTGGCCATTGCGCGTGCGCTGGCTAACGACCCGCTGGTGATCCTGGCCGATGAGCCCACCGGCAACCTCGACACCGTGTCGAGCGCCAACGTGCGCCAGATCCTGCGCGACCTGACGCGCGAGATGGGCAAGACGGTGGTGGCCGTCACCCACGACGGCAACTTCGCCAGCGCGGCCGACCGGCGCATCGGCATCGTCGATGGCCGCATCGACATGGCCTGGCGGCCGGCTTGACGCTGCGGGTGTTTCCCGCCCCCCCGGACGGGACAGACGGCGGGCGCGGTTGCGGCCATCATGCGGGTCCGGCCTGCAACTACCGACCTGATCATGGACCAGCACCTGCCCCCTCTCCAGCGCCCCGGCATCCAGAGCCCCGCCGACATCCCGCGGGCTCACGCCCGGTCGCGGCCCGACCACCCGGCGCTGGTGTTCGAGGGCCGCGTCAGCACCTACCGGCAGTGGGACCAGCGCTGCAGCCAGGCCGCCCAGGCGCTGATGGCGGCGCTGCCTGTGCAGGGTCGTTGTGCTTACCTGGCGAAGAACGCCGACCGCTTTTTCGACCTGTACATGGCCGCGGCCAAATCGCGCCGGGTGCTGGTGGCGGTGAACTGGCGGCTGGCCCCGCCGGAGATCGCCTTCATCCTCGACGATGCCGAGGCCGAGCTGGTGTTCGTCGACCAGTTGCATGCGCCGGTGCTGCAGGCGCTGCGCGGCCAGCTGCCGCGGGTCAGGATGGTGGTCTGCATCGACGGGCCGGCCGACGGCTGCATCGGCTACGACGACTGGCTGGCGCCGCATGCGCCGGTCGACCCGGCACTGCCGGCGCTGGCCGACGACACCGTGCTGCAGATGTACACCTCGGGCACCACCGGCATGCCCAAGGGCGTGCAGATGAGCAACCGCAACCTGGTCGGCAACCTCAGCAAGATCGACAGCGGTGACCTCGGCCCCTGGCGCGAAGACGACATCGCCCTGGCGCCGCTGCCGCAGTTCCATGTGGGCGGTGCCGGTTATGGGCTGTACCCGCTGTATGCGGGCGGCACCTGCGTGATCCTGCGCGAGGCCAACGCCGCGCTGATCCTGCAGGCGTTTCGAGAGCTGCCGATCACGAAGATGGGGCTGGTGCCGGCGGTGATGGGCCTGATCCTGAACCACCCCGACTGCGCCACCGCCGACTTCAGCCGCCTCGACACCGTGACCTACGGCGCCTCGCCCATTCCGGTGGACCTGCTGGAGCGTGCCCTGGCCACGTTCAAGTGCGGCTTCGTCCAGATGTTCGGCATGACCGAGTCCACCTCGATCGGCACGGTGCTGAGCCCGAGCGACCACGACCCGCAGCGGCCACAGCGCCTGACCTCCTGCGGCCGGCCGGCCACCGGGGTCGAGCTGAAGATCGCCGGGGCCGACGGCGTCGCACTGCCCGCCGGTGAAACCGGCGAGATCCTGCTGCGCGGGCACTTCATCACCAAGGGCTACTGGCGCAAGCCCGAGGCCACCGCGGCGGCCATCCGCGACGGCTGGTACCACACCGGCGATGCCGGCTATGTCGATGCCGAGGGCTACCTGTACCTGCGCGACCGCATCAAGGACATGGTCATCTCGGGCGGCGAGAACGTCTACCCGGCCGAAGTGGAAAGCGCGCTCAGCCGCCACCCCGGCATCGCCGACGTGGCGGTGATCGGCGTGCCCGACGACAAATGGGGCGAGGCCGTCAAGGCCGTGGTGGTGCCGCGCGCCGGCCACACGCTCGACCCGCAGGAGGTGCTGGCCTTCGCACGCCAGCACATCGCCGGCTTCAAATGCCCCAAGTCGATCGACATCGTCGAGGCGCTGCCGCGCAACGCTAGCGGCAAGCTGCTCAAGCGCGTGTTGCGCGAGCCGGACTGGCAGGGTCGAACCCGCAGCATTAACTGACCTCATGCCAGGGCGTCCGTGCCAGAAGCTGTATAAATGATCGACAAATAAAGTTCTGATCAATCGGGTCGATAACCCGATGAACCGTCGGCATCTCGCTGCGCACCTGTGTTGCGGCAGATGAAGCAGACCCGATCCGGCGGTCCGCAGTGCCATGGACCCCAAAGATATGACTGTGCTGGTGGTGGACGACTTCAGCACCATGCGGCGCATCGTGACAAACCTTTTGAAAGACAAGGGCTTCAGCCGAACGCTGGAGGCCGAAGATGGCAAGCAGGCGTTGCACTTGATCGAAACGACCCCGGTGCACATGGTGATCAGCGACTGGAACATGCCGGTGATGAACGGCCTGGAGTTGCTGCGCGCGGTGCGTGCCGCGCCCGAATACAGGCACCTGCCGTTTCTGCTCATCACCGCGGAGGCGCGCAAGGAAAACATCGTCGAGGCCGCCCAGGCCGGCGCCGACGGCTACATCGTCAAACCCTTCTCGGCGGCCACGCTGGCCGAGAAGGTGACCCACATCCTCCGCAAGAAAGGCACCGTGACGTTATGAGCGAACTCCCGATCTCCGACGATACGCGGCAGCAGCTGGGCACCATCGTGCGCCAGCTACACGACGCGCTGCAGACCCTGGGCTACGACACCGTGCTGCACGAGGTGGCGCAGGAGATTCCCGATGCCCGCGAGCGACTGGCCTACGTGGGCAGGATGACCGAAAGCGCCGCCCACAGGGTGCTCTCGCTGGTGGACCAGGCGCAACCTGGCTGCACGGCGCTGGCGAACGAAGGCGAGGTGCTGCTGGCCAGCGCGCCGACCGCACCGGAGCCGCTGCTGGCGTTTGCACGCAAGTCGGTGGAGGGCGCCCGGGCCCAGCACGGCGTGCTCAGCGAGATCATGCTGACGCAGGACTTCCAGGACCTGTCGGGCCAGGTGATCAACAAGGTCATCCAGATCATCTCCCGCACTGAGGAGCAGTTGGTGGAACTGCTCCTGCACAGTGCGCCGGGGGTGCCCGCCAAGGCCAGCACCGAACTGGCTGGCCCTCAGGTGCCCGACAAGGCGCTCAAGCAGGACGACGTCGACGATCTGCTGGCGTCGATGGGGTTCTGAGCCCGCCGGTGGGCGAGCTGCTCCGTCGGCCACACCGTTTCGATCCGGCGGCGCTCACTCCGGCGCGTCCGTTGGCTCATCGAGCGCGAGGGCGTCTGACGGCTTGCGGTGGCCGCGCGGGTCGTGCTTGGCCACCTCGGTGCCGACCGCCCGCCGGAGCTTGCGCACCGCGCCCGCAATGGCCTCGTGGGCGTTGCCGGCCTGGTGCTTGACGACCACGGCGTCCAGACCGACCAGCCTGGCTTCGAGCATGCACTGGATCTCGCCGGGCCCCGCTTTGGCCTGGCTGTTGGCGTCGGACAGGTGCGCCTCGACCCGGGTGACCTGCTCGCCGAAGCGCGCCATGGCCCCATTCACCACGCTCTTCAGATGGTCGGCCATCAGGTCGCTGCCGTCGGTGTTGGGGTCAGCGTGAAGCAGGATGTGCATGCGGGGTGGTCTCCGTGGGCAGGGCACCGTGGCCGGCGCCAAAGGCCCATGCTGCGGGCGCCGGGCCGCGCTGTCGGTGCGCTGGCGCACCCAGGCCTCGGCGTCAACCCGGCGGCCCGGGCGGCCTCACTTGCCGCCCAGCTTCGCCTTCACGTCCACGCCCACCTTCTTGTTGACGAACTGCGTGGTCACCGCCTTGGCGGGGTCGAGTTCGCCGGCCTTGTACAGGCCGGCCTTGACCATCTGGTCGAAGAAGTCCTTGACCCGTGCGGTGTTCATCGCGCCGATGCCATTGGCCAGCGACTCGCCGGAGTCAACGATGCCCTGGGCTTTGATCAGCGCCACCGAGGCTTCGAGTTCCTCGGTGGTCATCTCGGGGTTGTCCTTCAGCATCAACGCATTCGCGGCCTGGCGGTTGCCGTAGAGGTAGTTGACCCAGCCGAGGATCGAGGCATCGACGAAGCGCTGCACCAGCGCCGGGTTCTTCTGCATGGTCTGCGTGCGGGTCTCGATCAGCGTCGAGTAGGTCGAGAAGCCGTGGTCGGCCAGCAGGTGCACCACCGGCTTGAAGCCACCCTGCTTCTGAACGTAGATGGGCTCGGCCACCGAGTAGCCCTGCTGGATGGCCTTGGGGTTGGCCAGGAACGGCCCGAGGTTGTAGTTGTAGGGCTTGAGCGCTTCGTCTTTGAAGCCGTGCTGCACCTTCAACCACTGCCACCAGCTGAACTGGCCGTCCTTGGCGATCAGCGCCAGCGGTGCGTTCTTCAGCGCTTCGAAATTGTCATAGCCCTGGCCGGGGTGCGCCAGCAGCGCCTGCGGGTCCTTCTGGAACAGCGCCGCCACCGCCACCACCGGCACGCCGTTCTTGACGTTGTCGAAGCTGTGCAGCAGGTTGCCGGTCATCAGGAAGTCGATCTTGCCGGCCGGCAGCAGCGGCCGGTTGTTGACCTGCGGCCCGCCGGGGCGGATGGTCACGTCGAGGCCGGCTTTGGCATAAGTGCCGTCAGCCAGCGCCTGGTAGAAGCCGCCGTGCGCGGCCTGGGCCTTCCAGTTGGTGGCGAACGTCACCTTGTCGGCGGCCAGCGCCGGCTGGGCCAGGGCAGCCAGGGCCAGCAGGCCGGTGCTCAGGGCGTGGTGTCGGGTCATGGCGGATCCTCCTCGTTGGGGTGCGACGGCGGTGTCGATCTGGGCGGCGCTGCGATTGTGGGTCAGCCGGGTCGACCGACCGACCGGCGCGCGGCGCGGTTGGCGTGATGGCCTACATCGGGGTGCGGGCTTGCGCGCTAGCATGACCCGCGCGTCGCGTTGTGCGACGCGCAGCAGGCTTGGCCTGCTGCCTTGCAGGACGCGCGCATGCAATCAGCCGACGGCAACGTGGTGATCGACCGGCGTTATCTGGACGACGAGATTTTTCGCCGTCTGGTGCAGAGCGTGCATGACTACGCCATCTTCATGCTCACCCCCGAGGGGCTGGTGGCCACCTGGAACTCTGGCGCCGAGCGGGTGAAGGGGTATGCGCCGCACGAGATCGTCGGGCGGCATTTCTCGACGTTCTATCCGCGCGATGCGGTTGAACGCGGCTGGCCCGAAGAAGAACTGCGCCGCGCCGTGGCGCAGGGTCGGTTCGAGGACGAAGGCTGGCGCCTGCGCAAGGACGGCACGCGGTTCTGGGCCAATGTGCTGATCACGGCGGTGCGCGGTGCGGCCGGCGAGTTGCTGGGTTTTTCGAAGGTCACGCGCGATCTCACCGAGCGGCTGCGGCATGAACAGCAGCTGCGTGACTCGGAGGAGAACCTGCGGCTGCTGGTGGACGGGGTGAAGGACCACGCGATCTACCTGCTCGATCCGGCCGGCAAGGTGCAGGCCTGGAACGCCGGTGCCGAGCGCCTGCTGGGATGGCCGGCCGAGCGCATGGTCGGCCAGACCGCCGCGGTGCTGTACAGCGATGAAGACCGCGCCGCCGGCAAGCCGCAGGCCGAGTTGGGCACCCTGCGCCTGACCGGCTTCAGCAATGTGCGCGGCTGGCGCGTCAGGGCCGACGGCGAGCCGGTGTGGGCCGAGGTCACGACCAGCGCGCTGTACCACCCGAACGGCAACGTCCGCGGCTACGCCCAGATCGTGAAGGACCTGTCCGAAAGCCTGCGGGTCGAGGAGCTGGAGGCCGAAGGGCAGCACATCCACCAGTTCATCGCCATGCTGTCGCATGAACTGCGCAACCCGCTGGCCCCCATCGGCAATGCCGTGCGCATCCTCAAGAAGAAGGCTGAATCGCACGAGACGCTGTGGTGTGCTGACCTGATCGAGCGCCAGCTCGGCCACCTCACCCGGATGGTCGAAGACCTGCTGGACATCGGCCGCATCACGCAGGGCAAGATCGACCTGCGCACCGCCCCGCTGGAGTTGAACACCTGGGCCCAGCTCGCGGTCGAAAGCGCCCGCAGCGTGGTCGAAGGCTTTGGCCACACGCTGACGCTCGAAGTGGCCGCGCAGCCCGCCTTCGTCGATGCCGATGCGACGCGGCTGACGCAGGTGCTCGGCAACCTGCTCACCAATGCGGCCAAGTACACGCCGGCGGGTGGCCACATCCGGGTGAGCCTGGACCGCAGCCGCTCGGCGGCCGTGATCCGCGTGGTCGACGACGGCATCGGCATGTCGGAGACGTTGATGCAGCGCGCGTTCGACCCCTTCGTGCAGGGCGACCGCACGCTCGATCGGGCCGAGGGCGGCCTGGGCATCGGCCTGACGCTGGTCAAGCGCCTGGTCGACCTGCATGGCGGCACCGTCAGCGTGGCCAGCGCAGGCCTCGACCAAGGCTCGCGCTTCACCGTGACGCTGCCGCTCAGCAGCGCGCCGGCGGCCGAGCTGGCCGTCGAGCCGGCACCCGCACCTGCAGCCGCGTCCGTACCAGCGCTCGCCCTGGCGCCCACCGCCGCCGCCGTACTCGACAGTGTGCTGGTGGTGGACGACAACCGCGATGCGGCCGAAAGCCTGGCGATGCTGCTGCGCATGGAGGGCTACGAGGTGCGCATTGCCCACGATGGGCCGCAGGCCCTGGACATCGCCCTGCGCGAGCGCCCCCGCATCGTCTTCCTCGACATCGGCCTGCCGGGCATGGACGGCCATGAAGTGGCCCGCCGGATGAGGGCCACCCCGGCGCTGCAGTCCACCCGGCTGCTGGCGCTGACCGGCTACGGGCAGCCCAGCGACCGGCAGGCGTCGAAGCTGGCGGGCTTCGACGGCCACCTGGTGAAGCCGGTGGACATCGACGAACTCAATCGCTGGCTGGCCGCCTAAGGCGGCGCTGAACAAGTCCCCGCGAGCCGGCGCCTCCTCGTTTTGGTGCCGCCGCGAGGTGGGTCAGCCCGCCGCCGGGCGCGATGGCACGGCCTTTGCACCAACTCGGGGATGCGCACCCCCCCGGCTCCCTGGCCGTCGCCACCCACACCGCTCTGGCAGGACCAGTGGCGACTGCTGCTCGAATCCACCGGCGAGGGCATCTACGGGGTCGATCTGGCCGGCCACTGCACCTTCATCAACCGGGCCGGTGCGCAGATGCTGGGGCGCACCGCCGAGGCCGTGCTGGGCCACAACATGCACGAGCTGATCCACCACAGCCACCCGGACGGCGCCCACTACCCCGAGGCCGCCTGCCCGATCTTCGATGCCTTCCGGCGCGGCGTGCCCTGCCGCATCGAGGACGACGTGTTGTGGCGCGCCGATGGCAGCAGCTTCCCGGCCGAGTACGCCAGCCACCCGCTGATCGGCGACGACGGCGCGGTGCTGGGCGCGGTGGTCACCTTCGTCGACATCACCGAGCGCAAGCGCGTGCAGGCGCTGCGGGCGCAGGCCGCGGCCGAGCTGGAGCAGCGCGTGGCCGAGCGCACGGCCGAGCTGTCCAGTGCGCTGGCGCAGCTGCGCCAGCTTTCGGCTTACCTGGAGCAGGTGCGCGAGGAAGAACGCACCCGCATCGCGCGCGAGATCCACGACGAACTCGGCAGCCTGCTGGTGGCGCTGAAGATGGACGTGGCCTGGCTGGCGCGGCGGGTCGACGACCGCGCGCCGCTGGTCGACAAGTGCCAGGGCATGACCCGGCTGATCGACACCGCGGTGGACAACGTCGGCCGCATCATCACCGACCTGCGGCCCTCGGTGCTCGACCACCAGGGCCTGTGGGCCGCGCTGGAATGGCAGGCGCAGGAGTTCATCGAAGCGGCCGACCTGTGCTGCGACTGGACCACGCAGATTGCGGCCGACGCGCCTGAGCCAGCCGGCACTGCGGCCATCGCCGTGTTCCGCATCTTCCAGGAGATGCTGTCCAACGTGGGCCGCCATGCGCAGGCCGGGCAGGTGCGCATCGGCATCCAGGCCGACGCCGCGCAACTGCGCATCGAGGTGGCCGACGACGGCCGCGGTGCGCCGGCAGCGGCCTTCGAACGCGCCACCGCCTGGGGTGTGATGGGCATGCGCGAGCGCGCGTCGCAGCATGGCGGCGAGGTGTTGATCGACAGCGCGCCGGGGCGCGGCACCCGGGTGCGGCTGACGCTGCCGCTGGGGGCGCCGGCACCATGATCAAGGTGCTGATCTGCGACGACCACTGGGTGGTTCGCCAGGGCCTGCGGCAGACGCTGGCCGATGCCGGCGACGTGCTGGTGATGGACGAAGCCGACAACGGCGTGGACTGCCTGCGCCTGGCCGAGCGGCTGCGGCCCGACGTGCTGCTGCTCGACATCGCACTGCCCGGCCGCGACGGCCTGGAGACGCTGGCCGACCTGCGCCGGCAATGCCCGAAGCTGGCGGTGCTGATGCTGTCCACCTACCCGGAGCGGCAGTATGCGGTGCGCTGCATTCGCGAGGGCGCGCTGGGTTACCTGCACAAGAGCGCCGATGCCGAGACGCTGCTGGCGGCCATCCGCGCCGCCGCCGCCGGGCAACGCTACCTCACGCCCGCGGTGGCCGAGGCAATGGCCGTGTCGATGAGCCTGCACCGCGACAAGGCTGGCCACGAACTGCTGTCGCAGCGCGAGCAGCAGGTGTTCGGGCTGCTGGCGCGCGGCCGCACGGTGGGGCAGATCGCCGAGCAGCTTGCACTGTCTTCGAACACGGTGAGCACTTACCGTGCACGCATCCTGGAAAAAACTGGTGCATCGAACGATGTGGAGCTGGCGCTGTACGCGGTGCGCCAGCGCCTGCTCGACCCCTGACACACTGAGTCGACGCAGCCAGCGGGCCGAGCGCAGGGCCGCTCCCAAGCCGGCCCGCCGTCCCCACGGGGGACCGGCCGACGTATTCGTCGGACGAGGGGCTCACGTGTAGGGCTGGCCCTACAGGCCCTCGCCCGGCGCCCGACAAACCGGCCAGGGTGGCCCCGGCATTGCGTCATCGATCGCATCCACAACGTGAGGAGCGTCAACGATGACCCGTTATTTCGACCCCTTCGATGCCGACCGTCCGTTGATGCTGCGCTGCAGCTGCGGCCGCCATGCGACCGACGCCGATCACCAGGCCGACCAGGCCACGGCGGAGCTGAAGCGCCGCAGCGAGACGGCCGACTTCGAGGCCTACTCCAATCAGTTCATCGAGGCCACGTTGGTGAAGGCGCTGTTCCCGCAGGACGCGGTGCGGCGCAGCTTCTTGCGCGCGGTGGGCAAGGGCAGCGCGATGGCAGCGATCTCCAGCGTGCTGCCGGTGGCCAGCCTGCAGGCCATGGCGCAGGACAAGAAGGCCGGTGCGCTGGAGAAGACGGCGCTGAAGATCGGCTTCATCCCCATCACCTGTGCGACGCCACTGATCATGGCGCACCCGCTGGGCTTCTACCGCAACCAGGGGCTGGACGTCAGCGTGGTCAAGACGGCCGGCTGGGCGCTGATCCGCGACAAGATGCTGAACAAGGAGT
>JBDTQF010000075.1:0-15972 GCA_039932275.1 Burkholderiales bacterium | reverse complement strand
CGCCGCGCACCGCGCCGAGTTGGCGGATGACGGCGCCAAGATCATCGTGGGTGGCCGTGCTGGGCACCACCATCAGCCCGTACCTGTTCTTCTGGCAGGCGGCGCAGGAGGTCGAAGATGGCCGGCGCCGGCCGCATGCCTTGCAACTGCGCAGCCATCCCGAGTACGTGGCCGAGCACCTCAGCCGCATCAAGCAGGACACCACCATCGGGATGGTGCTCTCCAACCTGGTGGCGCTGTGCATCGTGGTGGCCACTGCGGTCACGCTCAACCAGCAGGGCATCACCAATATCCAGACCTCGGCGCAGGCGGCCGAGGCGCTGCGGCCGGTGGCCGGCGAGTTCGCATTCGCCTTGTTTGCGCTGGGCATCATCGGCACCGGCATGCTGGCCGTGCCGGTGCTGGCGGGCTCGGCGGCGTACGCGGTGAGCGAGGTGTTCGGCTGGCGCACCGGGCTGTCGCGCGACTTCCGCCATGCGCGCGGCTTCTACCTCATCATCATTGCTGCCACCGTCATCGGCACGCTGATGGGTGCGCTCGACATCGACCCGATCAAGGCGCTGATCTGGAGCGCCATCATCAACGGCGTGATCTCGGTGCCCATCATGGTGGTGATGATGTGGATCGGCCAGTCCACGCGCCTGATGGGCGCCTCCACCATCACCCTTCGCCACCGCTGCCTGGGCTGGGCCGCCACCGCGTTGATGGCGTTGGCGGTGCTGTTCCTGCTGGTCACCAGCCTGTTCTGAGTGCTGAGTGTTGAGTGCTGCGGTCGCAGCGTCAGTGGCTGATCATCCAGGGCCGCTTGCTGGGGAAGGTCTTGGCGCCATTGGCCGTGGTCACGGTAGTGGCCCGTTTTGTGGCCGATGAACAGCAGCCGCAGCCGGCCGGGTGGCGCATGCGGCCGTAGCTGCCCAGGTCCTTCGACGAGATCGGTGCATGCGCCGAGCGCTCGTTCGTGGCCAGGGCCAGTCGGGTGTCGCTGCTCAGGCAGGCCAGCCGCGGCGCACTGACAAACACCCGCTGCGACGGTGTGCCGCAGGCTGGACACACGGCGGGCTCGTCGCGCGCCGCCAGGCTGCGCAAGGCGTCGAAGCCACCGCAGTCGGGGCAGGCGTAGTCGTAGGTGGGCATGCGCGGCTCCGGGCAGGCAATGGGACGGGGTCTGCAACCCATTCTGCGCGGCGCCCGGCGCGGCGGAATACGTCGAACAACGTAGCGGGTCGCGAGGCCTCGCGCAGAATCGGGCCCTGGAAGAGCCATGCCACGCACCTCATCAACCTGCGGCTTCACACTCGCCGACCGCACCACGGTGCCCGAGCGCTACCTGCCCATGAATTGCAAGCCCGGGTAGGGCTGGCCGCCGGCCCCGGACGCCATTCGGTGGGATAGTTCGTTGTCCGACAGCAACCCTTGCGCCGTGCAGAGCCGCTTCGGTATCCAATCCGGGCAGGTCATCGTGCGGCACGGGGGTGAGCGATGACGGGGAGAAGGAAATTCAGATGGAAGCCCAACAATCCAGGGCGCGGCAGGACAAGGCGGCGGTGCGGAGGCTGGCCCGGTGAGCCTGCGTGCACGCCTGATCGGCCTGGTGCTGCTGGCCACGCTGCTGCCGGCGCTGCTGCTGGGCTGGCGCTTCTACCGCGAGACCGATACCGAGATCGCCGGCGCCGTGCGCTCGCTGGCCACCGCGGCCGACAACGTCGCCGCCGGACTGATGAACCGGGTGCAGGGCACCGCCCAGCTGCACTACGGGCTGGCGCATTCGCGCATGCTCGACAGCGACGACCGCACCGCCTGCTCGGCCTATCTTTCCGACGTTCGCGAGGCTTATCCGCAGTACACCGGCATCCTGACGGTGCGGCCCAATGGCCGGTTGCATTGCGATTCGCTGCAGCTGAACCGGGTGCTCGACCTGAGCGACCGGGCCTACGTCCAGCGCATCCAGGCCGGCGCCACCGACCTCGTGCTGGAGCCCGTGTTCGGCCGGCTCACCGGCACCGGTGTGCTGCAGATCGTCTACCCGGCCCGCGCGTCCGACGGGGCCTTGCGCTTCATGCTGGTGGCGTCGCTCAACCTGCAGAAGTTCGCTGCCGAAGTGCAGCGGCAGTCGCTGCCGGCCCCGCCGCAGCTGCTGCTGGTCAGCCGCCAGGGCACGGTGATGGCCTCGGCAGGCGGCGGCGCAGGCCTGGCGCGGCCGGGCACCTCGATCGCCGACAGCGCGGTGTTCAAGCTGGCGCAGGCCCGCGGCGCGGGCGGCACCGGCGAGCTCATCGGCCTCGATGGCGAGCCGCAGGTCTGGGCGGTGGCGGCCTCGCCGGTGCTGCAGGCCGCCGGGTTGCAGGTGCTGCTGGGCCTGCCGCGGCAGGCACTGGTGGCCGAGTCGACACAACGCCTGCGACAGGGCCTGTGGGTGCTGGCCGGCGCCGCGCTGCTGTTGTTCGCGGGGGTCTGGTTGCTGGCCGAATGGGGCATCCGCCGCCAAGTTGGGCGCATCACCGCGCTGGCCCGCGACCTGGGCGCAGGCAACCTGAAGGCGCGCATCGCCCCGCCGCATCCACGCGGCGAACTGGGCGGCCTGATGGCGGTCTTCAATAGCACCGCCGATTCGCTGGAGCTGCAGCGCGAGGCCATCGCGCAGCTCGACCAGCGCCTGCGCGAGGCGCACCGGCGCGAGATCACCGAGCGCGAGCAGAACGAGGCGCATCTGTTCAAGATGGCCAACTTCGACGGCCTCACCGGCCTGCCGAACCGGGTCCTGTTCCTTGACAGGCTGGAGCAGGCGCTGGCCCGCACGCACCGCTCAGCCATGCCGTTTGCGCTGATGTTCCTCGATATCGACCGCTTCAAGCACGTCAACGACAGCCTGGGCCACGACGTCGGCGACCGGCTGCTGGTGGCCGTGGCCGAGGTGCTGGCCGGTTGCCTGCGCGACACCGATCTGCTGGGTCGTCTCGGTGGTGAGGGCCGCGACAGCCACGGCGTGTTCCGGATCGGCGGCGACGAGTTCACCGTGCTGGCCGAAGGCCTGGTCGATGCTGCCGCGGCCACCGCGATCGCCCAGCGGCTGCTGCAGGCGCTGAAGCAACCCTTCATGGTGGGCGAGCATGAGCTGTTCGTGTCGGCCAGCATCGGCATCACCGTGCACGCTGCCGAGGGTGCCGACCCCGAGACCCTGATCAAGCAGGCCGACATGGCGATGTACCGTGCCAAGGAGCAGGGCCGCGACACCTTCTGCTTCTTCGACGAAGCGCTCAACCGCGAGGCCAGCCGGCGCCACCAGCTCGAAACCCAATTGCGGCATGCGCTTGAGCGCAACGAGTTCGCGCTGCACTACCAGCCCAAGGCCGAGTTGGTCAGCGGCCGCGTCACCGGGGTCGAGGCACTGCTGCGCTGGCAGCCCACCGGGCAGGCGCTGGTGGGGCCGGACCAGTTCATCCCGGTGCTCGAAGAGACCGGTCTGATCGTCGCCGTCGGGGCCTGGGTGCTGCGGCAGGCCTGCAGCCAGATGATGGCCTGGCGGCGCGAAGGCATGCCGCCGATCCATCTGGCGGTGAATCTGTCGGCGCGCCAGTTTCGCCACCAGGAGCTGGTGAGCCAGATCGCTGCCGTGCTGGCCGACACCGGCCTGGACCCCGGGCACCTGGAGATCGAGCTGACCGAGAGCATGCTGATCGACGACTCGCAGGCCGTGCTGGGCATCATGGCCGGCCTGGGTGCGATGGGCGTGGGCGTCGCCATCGACGACTTCGGTACCGGCCATTCATCGCTGAGCTACCTGCACCGATTCCAGGTCGACACGCTCAAGATCGACCGCTCCTTCGTCAAGGACACGCCGGCCGATGCCGAGCGCAGCGCCATCGCGGTGGCGGTGATCGCGCTGGGCCATGGCCTGCGGCTGAAGGTGGTGGCCGAGGGCGTCGAGACCACGGCGCAGCGCGATTTCCTGCGCGCGCAGGGCTGCGATGAGTTCCAGGGCTACCTGCTCAGCCGCCCGCTTGACGCGTCGGCCTTTGTTGCCTGGATGGCTGTGCATCAGGCGGGTCAGGGTCAGGCCGGGCAGCCAGAGGCGGTGGCCGGCTGAGAGCGCCCCCAGACGCCGGCAAAGCCACCGTCGCCGCCCGCGGGGGTGAGTCAATTTGGGGCGGCCCGGCGTTGACTCATGAGCCGGCCGTACGCGAGGGATATGCCGGGCTGCGTGGTGCACCCCGCCCATGCACACTGCGGGTTCCAGCCATGACCTACGCGCTTCCGCCGTTCCAGCTTGGTTTTTGCTGAGGCGGCGAAGGTGCCGAACGAACGCCCGCCGCCGATGGACATGCCTGTTTCGCCTATTCCGCCTGCCGCCTTGGCCGCTGCGTTGCCGCTGCGCTCGTTTCTGCGTCGGCTGGTTTGGCTGTGCATGCTGCCGCTGCTGCTGTTGGCGATCTACCTGGGCGTCGACCGGGTGCAACTGGCGCACCGGGCCGATGACGAAGCCGGCGAACGGATGGCGCAACAGATGGCCGCCAGCATCGACCAGCGCCTGTTGGCCCGCATCAACGCGCTGCGCGTGCTGGCCGATTCGCCCCTGCTCGAAGGGCCGCAGCAGCGCCTGGGCGAGTTCCATCGCCTCGCGCAGGCCTTTCGCCGCATCTATGGCAGCGAGCTGATCGTCGCCGATGACGAAGGCCAGATGCTGATGCACTCGAGCCGGCCCTGGGGCGCCTTGCTGCCACCCCTGCCCCGGCCCGCGGGCCGGGCGGCGGTTCCCGCGGCGCTGGCCACCGGTCAGCCGGCGGTGGGCGACAGCTTCATTGGCCCGATCGTCAAGGACCGTCTGGTGGCCGTTGCGGTGCCGGTCAGTCCAAGCAGCCATGCACCGCAGGTGCTGGTGACGATCATCCCGGTGGCGCAGTTCCAGCAGCTGGTCGATGCCCTGCCGCTGCCCCAAGGATGGACGGTCACGCTGCATGACGGTCAAGGCGTGGCGATGGCACAGCGCACCCAGGGCACGGCGGTGCAGCAGCCCGCCGATGCCACCGAAACCGGCGGCGGCCGCTTCACGACGGCCTTGAACATGACGAGCTGGGCGGTGCAGCTCCAGACCTCGCGGGTCAGTCGCCTGGCGCCGATATGGGCAACCGCGAAGGTGCTGCTGGCGGCCACGCTGGTAGCCACACTGATGGGCCTGGTGGCCGGTGCGGTGCTCAGCCGCCGGCTGGCGCGCTCGATGGCGGCGCTGTCCGAACCCAGTGGTGGCCGCCAGCCGGCCCGCGACATCGCCGAGCTGGCCGCGCTGCGGCAGCGGCTGGACCTGTCGGCGAGCGACCGCGATGCGGCCACGGCCGCCATGCAGCAGAGCGAAGCCACTTTCGATGCCATGTTCATGGGTTTGCCCGATGCCGTGGCGCTGACGGGCCCCGATCGCTGCATCCGGCAGGTGAACCCGGCCTTCGTGGCCATGTTCGGCTACACCGCCGACGAGGTCTGCGGCCGCACCGCCGAATTCCTCTACGCCCACCCGGGTGACTTTGACGAGGTCGGTCGCATTCTGCGGGCGGCGCAGGCGCAGGGCGTGTCCAGTACGTACGAGATGCGTTACCGGCGGTGCGACGGTAGTGAGTTCTGGGGCGAGTCGGTGGCGCTGCGCATCGTCGGCCCCGATGGCGTCTTGCGCGGGGTGCACGGTCTGCTTCGCGACATCACCGCGCGCAAGGAGGCCGAGCAAGCGCTGCGCCGCTCGCGCGAGCACCTCAAGCGCTTCATCCAGCAGGCGCCACACAGCATCGCGATGCTCGACAACGAGCTGGTCTACCTGGCCACCAGTGCCCAGTGGCTGCAGCAGCTCGGCGGCGGCCGCGCCGATGTCGTCGGCCTGCGCCACCACGAGGTTCTGTCCGACCTGCCCGCCGACTGGCAGGCCGACTGCCAACGGGCGCTCGAAGGCACCCCGCAGCACTGCGAGGCGGGCCACTGGGTGCGCGCCGACGGTACCGAACTTTGGCTGCGCTGGGTGGCCGTGCCGTGGACCGACGACGCGGGTCGCATCGGCGGCGTGATCATCTCGACCGAAGACATCTCCCCGCAGGTCCAGGCCCGTCAGCAGATTGAGCGCCAGCAGGAGCGCCTGGAGGCGCTGGTGGCGCAGCGCACCCAGGATCTCGAGGCGGTCAATGCGGCGCTGGTGCAGCGGGCGGCGGCCTTTGCCGACCTGTACAACCAGGCGCCTTGCGGGTACTTCACGGTCAGCCCCGACCGCGTGATGCTGGAAGTCAACCAGACCGCGCTGACCATGCTGGGCTACACACGTGAGGAGTTCATCGGCCGCCGGAGCGTCGATCTCATGACGCCGGCGAGCCAGGCGCTGCAGGCCGGGCGCTTCAAGGAATACCTGTCCGCCGGCAGTGCCTTCGAAAGTGACTACGAACTGGTGCGCCGCGACGGCAGCGTGATGCCCGTGGTGCTGACGGCCCTGATGGTGCGCGACGAACAAGGCCGGTTCGTGGCCAGCCGCGTGACGATGGTCGACAACAGCGAGCGCCAGGCCCGCGAGCAGCAGATCGCCGCGATGCAGGCCGAGCTGGCGCGGCGGGCCGACGAGGCCGAATCCGCCAACAAGGCCAAGAGTGCGTTCCTGGCCAACATGAGCCATGAGATCCGCACGCCGATGAACGCCATCATCGGCCTTACGTACCTGATGTCGAGGGACATCGCCGACCCGGCCCAGCGCGAGCGCCTGGGCAAGGTGGACGGCGCGGCCAAGCACCTGCTGCAGGTGATCAACGACATCCTCGACCTGTCGAAGATCGAGGCGGGCAAGATGGTGCTCGAGGACACCGACTTCTCGCTCGATGCGATGCTGGGCAGCGCCTTCGACATGGTGACCGAGCGGGCCCGCGCCAAGGGCCTGGAGCTGGTGATCGACACCGACGGCCTGCCCGACCGCCTGTGCGGCGACCCTACCCGCCTGTCGCAGGCGCTCATCAACCTGCTGAGCAACGCCGTCAAGTTCACCCAGCGGGGCTGGGTGCGCCTGAGCGGTGAGCTGCTGCGCGAGGAGCGCCAGCGCCTGTTCGTGCGCTTCGAGGTGCGCGACACCGGCGAGGGCATTGCGCCTGAGCGCCAGCAGGCCCTGTTCAATGCCTTCGAGCAGGCCGACAGCTCCACCACCCGGCGCCACGGCGGCACCGGGCTGGGCCTGGCGTTGACGCGCCACATCGCCCGCATGATGGGCGGCGAGGCCGGCGTCACCAGCGCGCCCGGGCAGGGCAGCAGCTTCTGGTTCACTGGCTGGCTGGGGCGGGCCGCGCAGGCCGGCGACCGCGCGGCGCCCATTTCGCTGCAGGGTTTGCGTGCCCTGCTGGTGGACGACCTGCCCGAAGCGCTGAGCGCGCTCGGTGACCGGCTGCGCCACCTGGGCCTGCAGGTTGAGCCGCAGCCCGGCGGCGCCGAGGCCCTGCGCGCCGTCGCCGCCGCGATGGCGGCGGGGCGGCCCTTCGACGTGATGATGGTCGACTGGCGCATGGCGCCGATGGATGGCGTGCAGACGCTGCAGCGCCTGCGCGAGATGCTCGGGGCCGGCATGCCGCCCAGCATCCTCGTCACCGCCCACGACGAACCGCAGGTCTGGCGGCTGGCGCAGGACGTGAAATGCGAGGCCGTGCTGGTCAAGCCCGTCACCGCCTCGGTGCTGCACGACACCCTGGTGCGGGTGCTGCGCGGCATGCCGCCCAGCCAGCCCGCGGTGCCGGTGCGGACCGGCGAGATCGAGACCCTGCTGCGCCGCCGCCATGCCGGGCAGCGCATCCTGCTGGCCGAAGACAACCCCATCAACCGCGAGGTCGCGGTCGAGCTGCTCGGCTCGGTGGGCCTGGACATCGAGACCACCGACAACGGCGCGCGCGCGGTTGAGCTGGCCCTCACGCGGGCCTATGACCTGGTGTTGATGGACGTGCAGATGCCCGGCATGGATGGCCTTGCCGCGACCCGCGCCATCCGTGCCCAGGCCGGCCAGGCGCTGCCCATCATCGCGATGACAGCCAATGCGTTCGATGAGGACCGTGCTGCCTGCCTGGACGCCGGCATGAACGACCACGTCGCCAAGCCGGTGGACCCAGCCTCGCTGTACGGCACCTTGTTGCGATGGCTGCCGCTGCCTGCGGGGCCCGCCGACAGCGCTGCCGGGGCCGGCGAGTTGGCGGCTGCGGACGGGCCCTTGCTGCAGGAGCGGCTGGCCGGCATCGACGGCTTCGATGTCGCGCAAGGGCTGCGCAACGTGGGTGGCCAGATGGCCCTGCTGGAGCGGGTGTTGAGCCGCTTCGTCGCGCTGTACGGTGACGGTCTACCGGAGCTGCTGGCTGCTGCCCGCACGGGTGACACGGCGGCCTGGTTGGCGATCGCGCATTCGCTGCGCGGGGCCTGCGCCACGCTGGGTGCGCGCACATTGCAGCAGTCGCTGCTCAGCGCCGAGCATGCGGTGCTGGCGGGCGGCGACGGCGCACCCTTCCTGGCCCGCACCCAGGCCCTGACCGATGCACTGCTCGGGCTGGTTGCGGCACTTCGCGAGGCGCTGGCGCGCCGATGACGGGCGGGCGGCGGGCCGGGCGCCGAAAGCTCCGGCGCCAACCCGGGCCCGCGCATCCGCCGGCCGCTGGTGAACGGCGGCCGGAAACTGCTACAGCTGCAGCTTGCACTCGGGGCTGACCGGCGGCACGATTTCGCTGGCCGGCACCAGGGTGCGCAGGGCCATCGCGGACTTGCCCTCACCCGCCTGGACCGCTTGCTGAAGTGCCATCGGGCGCATCACCTGGTGGTCGCCTGTGCGCACTTCGACCGGGCCGTACAGCGTGTTGGTCTTCATGCCCGACAAGGCGTTGCGCACCGCGGTTGCGTCGGTGGAATTGGCCTTGACGATGCCGTCGCGCATCAGCTGGAAAGCCTGGTAGACATCGGCGGCCATGTAGTTCGGCGTCTTCTTGTAGCGCGCCTCGTAGGCTTTGATGAAGGCGGTATTGCCCTCACTTGGCAACGCCTTGTCCCATTGGATGGCCGAGTAGACGCCCACCGGCGAATCGCCCATCGCATCGAGCACGCTTTCGTTGACGGTGTTGGTGGAGATGATCGACTTGTATTTGCCCAGCAGACCGAACTGCTTCTGCTGCTTCATGAAATTGATGGCGTCGCCACCCGTCACCACGATGGCCAGTCCCTCGGCGGGCTTGCTCGACAGCCGCGAGATGTGACTGCCGAAGTCCGACGTGCCAAGGGGTGCGAAGACCTGCGCCTGCACGCTGCCGCCCTCGGCCTTGAGCATGGGCTCGAACTGATTGGCGAAGTCGTGCCCCATCGCATAGTCGCTGCCGATCACGTCCCAGGTCTTGAGGCCGGACTTGCGCACCACACTGCGCAGCACGTTCAACGCCATCTTGTTGGTGCCGGCGGTGTGGAAGAAGTTGGCGGTGCAGTTCTTGCCGATGGCGTCGTCCGACGTGGTGTCGGCGTCGAACATCAACGCATTCATCCCTGCCAGCTTGGGCGCAAGGGCCGCCGTCATCGACGAGGTGAAGAAGCCGCTGAACATCGACACCCCTTGTTGTTCGATCAGTTTGTTCGCTGCCCCGATGGCCGAGGCCGGCGTGCCGGGGTGCGCTTGCATCACCAGCTCGAACTTGCGGCCCAGTGCGCCGCCCTGGGCGTTGAGCAGTTCGACCGACAGCTGAGCCGATTCATTGAAGTGACTCATGATGACCATGAACGGCCCGGAGTCGACGCTGAGGAAGCCGAGTTTGATCGGGTCGGCAGCCCAGGCTCCTGTGTGCATGGCCAGAACGAGGGACGACGCGCTGAGGATTTTCTTGAACATCCGAGATCTCCGTTGGGATATGACGACAGGGCGCCTCGACCGCTGCGCACGGGCTGCCACCGGGGTGGGTCGAGACCATATCGCTGAAGAGCAATGCCGCGATATGAGGGAAGCCCCTTGCCGGCCGACCCCGCAGACGTCTGCTGTCAGCCGCCGCTGCCGTACGACCGGGTGATGATGTCGAGGCCGTCGGGGTCAGCGCAGCACCATCACCGCCAGGCCGGCCACGGCCAGCACGGCGGCGCCAGCCCCCAGGCGGCGCACCTGCCGCTGCAGCCAGGCCACCCGGCCGATCAGCTGGGTGTTCTGTTCGGCCAGCGCCTTGAGCAGCTCCGACGACGCCAGCATCTGCGCATGCAGGTCGGCCACGGTGTCTTCGAGCGCGGCGATGCGGGCGGCGTCGCTCGCCTGTGCCAGCGGGGTGGCGGTGGCCGTGGTGGCGGTGGCGCGGGTGGGCGTGCGGCGCGCCACGGTCTGCCATAGCTTCTTCGCGCCGTCGGCCACCTTGGGCGCATTGCGGATGACATCCGTCCACGGCACGCTTTGAAGGACGGTGAGCCAGGGGATTGCCATGGCGGCGAGCTTAAACCGCGCGCCTCAACCTTGTCCGCTGGCCGCTTGCTCGGTGGCGTGGCGAGCCGGGGCGTCAGCGGCCGTTTTGTCGGCACTGTCGACCGGCTCGTCACCCCAGTGACGCTGATCCAGGCGCTGGTGTTCGGCACGCTCCTGCGCGAACAGCTCCTCCAGCTGCTGGCGGCCCTGGCGCGCCATCGACAGCAGCACCTGCTCGTCGCGGTGGTGCGGCCAGGCGCGCTCCAGCTGCGCCACCGAATGGCGCCTGAACCGCCCCGCCAGCTGTCGCGCCGCATAGGGCTGCCAGCCGAGCAGTTCGAGCACGCTGCGGCCGCTGCGCAGCGCGGCGTCGAAGGTCTCGCGTTCCACCAGCGCCACGCCGCGGTCGCGCAGCGCGTAGTAGTGCTGCACGTTGCGGGCCCGGGCCACCAGTGCCAGCTGCGGGAAGTGCTGGCGCACCACGTCGACCAGCTTGAGGCTCTGCTCGACATCGTCGATGGCCACCACCAACACCTTGGCATTGGCCGCGCCGGCGGTGCGCAGCAGGTCGAGCCGGGTGGCGTCGCCGTAGTGCACCGGGAAGCCGAAGCGGCGCACGGTCTCGACCTGCTCGGCGTCGATGTCCAGCACGGTGGCGGTCAGGCCGCTCGCATACAGCAGCCGGCCGACCATTTGGCCGTAACGGCCGAAGCCGGCGACGATGATGGTGGAGTCCTGCGGCTCGCTCAGCTCGTCCAGCTGCGGGCCGGTGCGGCCATAGCGCGGCAGCACCCAGCGGTCGAGCACGACCAGCAGCAGCGGCGTCACGAGCATCGACAGCGCCACCGTGCCCACCAGCACCGAGCTCAGCGCGGGGGGCAGCACCTTCACCCCTTCGGCCTGCTGAAACACCACGAAGGCGAACTCGCCGCCCTGCGCCAGCAGCAACGCGAACAACGGCCGCTCGGCCACCGGCACCTTCACCGCGCGGGCCAGCGCCCACAGCACCGCGGCCTTGACCAGCAGGAAGCCCAGCAGCAGCGCCAGCACCAGGCCGGCCTGGGCCCACAGCGTGTGGAAGTCGATGCCCATACCCACGGCCATGAAGAACAGCCCCAGCAGCAGGCCCTTGAACGGCTGCACATCGGTTTCGAGTTCCTGCCGGTACTCGCTCTCGGCCAGCAGCACGCCGCCGAGGAAGGCGCCCAGCGCCATCGACAGCCCCACCGCCTGCATCAGGCAGGCGATGCCCACCACCAGCCCCAGCGCCGCGGCGGTGAACAGCTCCGGCGTGTCGCTGCGGGCAATGCGCCGCAGGGCATGGCGCAGCAGCAGCCGGCCCCCCACGATGATGGCGGCGATGACGCCCAGCGCCTTGGCCGCCTCCAGCCAGGGCGAGCCGCCGCCCGGGGCTTCGCCCAGCAGCGGGATCAGCGCCAGGATCGGGATGGCCGCCACGTCCTGGAACAGCAGGATGGCAAAGGCCGCCTGGCCGCCGCCGGTGGCCAGCACATTGCGCTCCTGCATCACCTGCAGCGCCACCGCGGTGCTTGAGAGCGCCAGCCCCAGCCCGGCCACGACCGCCACCTGCCAGGTCCAGCCCAGCGCCCAGCCGGCCGCGCCCAGCGCCAGCGCGCAGCCCAGCAACTGCACGCTGCCCCAGCCGAAGATCGAACGCCGCAGCGCCCACAGCTTGGGCGGCTCCAGCTCCAGGCCGATCAGGAACAGCATCAGCACCACGCCGAACTCGGCGAAGTGCAGGATGGCCTCGGTGTCGCCCACCAGGTTGAGCCCGTACGGCCCGATGGCAATGCCGGCGCCCAGGTAGCCCAGGATGGCACCCAGCCCCAGCCGCTTGGCCAGCAGCACACCCACCACGCCGGCGCCGAGGTACAGGCCGGTGGCCAGCAACCAGTTGCCGTGTTCCATCAAGCCGCTCCGCGTGCCGGCGCCGCAGGCAGCAACATGCCGTCACCAGTTGCCGATGCAGTGAGCTGGGGGCGGTCATCCATTGGCACGACACAGGTGGGGCAGGCCTCCAGCTCATCCAGCTCCGGCCAGCGCGGATAGCTGCTCAATCGCCCGGCGTACACCTCGGCCTGCGCGGCCACCTCGGCGCGCGCCAGCGCATGCGCGCCATGCAGCACCAGCGGCGGCAGGAAGCGCAGCCCGCACAGCGCCGCGGTCTGCTCGTAGGGCGGCAAGAAGGCGTCGAAGAAGTAGCGGTTGTAGCCGCTCGGGTGGTAGGCCGAGGCCGGCCCGCCGGTGGAGCTGACCAGCCACAGGTCCTTGCCGCGCAGCGCGGTGCCGCTGGGGCCGTAGGCCCAGCCGAGCGCCAGCACCTCGTCCAGCCACTGCTTCATCAGGGCCGGCATGCTGTACCAATGGATCGGGTGCTGCCAGACGATCAGCTCGGCCGCTGCGGCCGCGGCCTGCTCGGCCGGCACGTCGATGGCATGGTCGGGGTACAGCGCGTACAGGTCGCGCACCTGCACCTGCTCCGGCGGCAGCGCCTGTGCGGCCTTGGCGAGGTGGCGATGCACATGCGAGCTGCGCAGGTCGGGGTGCGCCAGCAGCACCAGCACGCGGGCCTCGGCGGTCGGGCCAGCCATCACGCGGCCACCGGTGCGAAGCGCCGCAGCGTGCGGCCTTCGACCACCACATTGCCGAAGAACATGGCGTGCGGCCGTACCCACAGCCCGCTGGCGTTGTAGAGCGGCCGGTACACCACCAGCGGCTCCAGCGTCTCGCTGTGGCGGGCGGCGCCGATCACCTCGTACTCACCGCCCTTGTAGTGGCGGTAGCGGCCGGTGGGCGTCTGGGGCAGGGCAGGCAGGTCTTCGGGCATGCGGCATCTTCTCAGATGCCGTGCGCTCGGTGCCCGTCAAGGCGTTGGAACCCCGTCTCGTTCAGTGTGGCCGGGTTCTGCCACGACCTGGTTGCGGCCCGCTTCCTTGGCCCGGTAAAGGCCTCGGTCGGCCCGGTCGATCAGGCTTTCCACCGGCTCGTCCGGTGCGCCGACCGCGACGCCGATCGAGGCGGTCACATGCAGGTCGGGTTTCGTTGCCGACCAGTCGTTGATTTCAATCGCGGACCGCACGCGCTCCGCGGCCTGCTGCGCCATTTCAAGGTTGCCGGCGCCCGGCAGGATCATCAGGAACTCCTCGCCGCCGAGGCGCCCGACCACATCCGGCGTGCGCAGCGTGCCTCTCATCAGTTGCGCGACCCGCTGCAACACCACGTCCCCGACGGGGTGCCCGAAGCGGTCGTTGACGCGCTTGAAGTGGTCGATGTCCAGCATGGCCACCGAGAAGCCTGTGGCACTGCGCCGGTGGCGCTCTTGCTCATGGGCCAGCGCGGCCAGCACGGCACGCCGATTGGGCAGCCCGGTCAACTCGTCGACTTCGGCCATTTGCTGGACGCGCGCCAGCGCCGCGGTCAGTCGTTCGTGGCTGTCGTCGAGCTGCATGCGCAGCGCCATGCCGGCCACGTTGACGCTGGCGCCCTTGGCCAGGGTCCAGAGCAGGAACAGCCCACTCAGCAGCCGCTGGGACGTGCTGTCGCTGGGCACCGTCAGGCGGCCGTCATGGGCCGTCACCACGGCGGCAGCCGCGACCGCGGTCACGATGCACAGCAACAACAGGCCGCGCGGATGCAGGCCCAGCGCCGCGGTGGGGATGATCACGATCACCGTGATCAGCATCAGCGTCAGGAAGGCCGGATCGAACAGCGCCACGCCCAGCGTCAATGTCAACGCCGAGCCGGCTTGAGCGATCACCATCCCAGGGTCACCCAGGCGCCCCGCGCCGAAATGGCGAATCCACGGGCCGCCGCCGCCCGCCACCACCAGTCCCGTCACGACGAACCAGGCCGGCGAAGACCAGTCGCCCACGCCAGAGGCGCAGAACAGCGCCATCAGCACCGCATCGATCAGGTAGAAACCCAGCACGGCCAGACAGGTGTGGTATTCCGTCCGCGCTTGATCTGCGTGGCGGACGCCGCTCCAGTCGGGGGTTGTGGGCGGCAGGGCAGGCAGGTCGTCTTGCATCGGCGCATCTTCGCAGCGTTGTCCTCAAGGCGCCAACGCCCCCAGCGCGCCTTCGGCGGTGCGCTCAAACTGCAGCGGCGTCACCGAGATGCGGCCCGACATCACCACCGTGGTTTCGCTGTCGGCCGGTTCCTCGCGCTGGCGGCGGTGGAACTGCAGCCAGTGGTAGTCGAGGCCGCGCGGGTCGGTGTTCGAGACCACGTCGATGCGGTCGACCCGGCCGGCGCCCTGGCGGGTGAGCGTCAGCGGGCCGGCTTCCTCGGGCGCCACATCGGGGAAGTTGACATTGAGGCAGGCGTGTGCGCCCCAGCCGGTGGCGAGCAGCCGGCGGATCACACCCGGCGCCAGCGTGCGGGCGGTGTCCCAGCGCACCGGGTTGGGCGCGGTGAAGGTCTGGCTCAACGCAATGGCGGGCACGCCGAACAGCATCGCCGCCATCGCCGCGCCGACGGTGCCGGAGAACACCGTCTCCACCCCCAGGTTGCCACCGCGGTTCACGCCGGAGAGCACCAGCGACGGCAGCGCGTCGCGCATCAGGTGGCGCAGCGCCACCACCACGCAGTCGCCCGGCGTGCCGGCGACGCCGAAGCGGTGCTGGCCTTGCCGGGTGTAGCGCAGCGGCGCATGCAGGCTGATGGAGTGCGAGGTGCCGCTCTGGTCGTGCTGCGGCGCCACCACCCACACCTCGCGGGCGATCTGCGCGGCCACCGCGGCCAGCACCTCCAGGCCCGGCGCATCGATGCCGTCGTCGTTGGTCAGCAGCACGCGGTCGATCAGCGGGGCGGTGGTGTTGGGCATGGTCCATATCTTCGCAGGATGCGGCGGCGGGCGCGATGGCGCGGCCATCGGCCCCTGCGGTGGTGTCACCCGGCGGGGTCACCCAGCGGTGTCACGCGCTGGTCATGCAGCCGGTTTAGCGTGCGGCGACATCGACCGTCCCACACTGGAGCTGCCCGCGTGAACACCCTTGACGAAGACCTCATCCGCCGCGTGCATGCCGACCTGCGCGACGACTTCGATGAAGAGCTGGAGCTCGAACTCGACGACCGCACCGAAGCGCGCTTTGCCGCCAACGATGGCGTGCCGGGCAACGACGCGCGTCGGCGCTACTTCAACGAACTGTTCCGCCTGCAGGCCGAACTGGTGAAGCTGCAGGACTGGGTGGTGGCCACCCGCCACAAGGTGGTGATCCTGTTCGAGGGGCGCGACGCGGCCGGCAAGGGCGGGGTCATCAAGCGCATCACCCAGCGGCTCAACCCGCGGGTGTGCCGGGTGGCCGCGCTGCCGGCACCCAACGACCGCGAGCGCACGCAGTGGTACTTCCAGCGCTATGCGGCGCACCTGCCGGCCGGCGGCGAGATGGTGCTGTTCGACCGCAGTTGGTACAACCGCGCCGGCGTCGAGCGGGTGATGGGCTTCTGCAACGATGACCAGTACGAAGAGTTCTTCCGCTCCGCGCCCGAGTTCGAGCGCATGCTGGTGCGCTCGGGCATCCAGCTCATCAAGTACTGGTTCTCGATCTCCGACG
>JBDTQF010000074.1:0-16165 GCA_039932275.1 Burkholderiales bacterium | reverse complement strand
ACGTTGGCCTGCATCATGCGGCTCATGCCGGCCACGCCGATGGCCGACAGCAGCCCGGCGATGGTGGTCGGTATCAGACACACCAACAGCGCGATCAGCACCGTCACCGTGACCGGCTGCGAGGCCACGCCGGCAGCCGTGGCCAGGTCGACGCTGAACAGCGACAACGGCAGCAGCGTGACCGTGACGCACAGGAACACGATGGTCAGCGCCACCAGCAGGATGGTCAGCGCGATCTCGTTGGGGGTTTTCTGGCGCTTGGCGTTTTCGACCATCGCGATCATGCGGTCGACGAAGGTCTCGCCGGGGTTGACGCTGACGCGCACCACGATCCAGTCGGACAGCACCCGCGTGCCGCCGGTCACGGCCGAGAAGTCGCCGCCCGATTCGCGGATCACGGGGGCCGATTCGCCGGTGATGGCGCTCTCGTCCACCGACGCCACGCCCTCGATCACCTCGCCGTCAGCCGGCACCACGTCACCGGCCTCGATCAGCACCACGGTGTCCTTGCGCAGCTCGGAGGATTCGAGCGGATGCCACTTGGCACCGTGGCGGGGTTCTTCCAGCTTCTTGGCCCAGGTCTGCTTCTTCAGGCTGCGCAGCGAAGCGGCCTGCGCCTTGCTGCGGCCCTCGGCGAGCGCCTCGGCGAAGTTGGCGAACAGCACGGTGAACCACAGCCACAAAGCGATGGCCAGGATGAAGCCGGCGGGCGCCTCGCCCTGGCCACCGAGCGCCTGGGCGAACAGCACCGTGGTGATGATGCTGCCGACGTAGACAACGAACATCACCGGGTTGCGCCACTGCACCCGTGGGTCGAGCTTGCTGAACGCGTCGACGACGGCGGGTTTGAGCAGCGCCGGGTCGAACAGTGTGAATGTTTTGCGGGTCATGGAGATCTTTCTGCGCTCTACTTCCGGAGCACCAGGTGTTCGATCACGGGGCCGAGTGCCAACGACGGCACGTAGTTCAGCAGCCCCACCAGCAGCACCGTGCCCACCAGCAGCACCACGAACAGCGCGCCATGCGTGGGCAGGGTGCCGCCGGTGGCGGCCAGGCGCTTCTTGGCGGCCAGCGAGCCGGCCATGGCCAGCACCGGCACGATCACGCCGAAGCGACCGAACCACATCGCGATGGCGAGCAGGGTGTTGTAGAAGGGCGTGTTGGCCGACAGCCCGGCGAAGGCACTGCCGTTGTTGTTGGCGGCCGAGGTCAGTGCGTAGAGGATCTCCGAATAACCGTGCGCGCCGGGGTTGGCGATGCCGGCGCGCCCGGCCTCGGTCATCACGGCCAGCGCCGTGCCGGCCAGCACCAGCAGCGGCGTCACGAGGATGGCGATGGAGGTCATCTTCATCTCGTGGGCCTCGATCTTCTTGCCCAGGTACTCCGGCGTGCGGCCGATCATCAGGCCGGCGATGAACACCGCCAGGATGGCAAAGACCAGCATGCCGTACAGGCCGGTGCCGACGCCGCCGAATACCACCTCGCCCAGCTGCATGTTGACCAGCGGCACCATGCCGCCCAGCGGCGTGAACGAGTCGTGCATCGCATTGACCGCGCCGCACGACGCATCGGTGGTGATGGTGGCGAACAGGCCCGAGTCAGCGATGCCGAAACGCGTCTCCTTGCCTTCCATGTTGCCGCCGGCCTGCGTGGCGCTGACACCCTGGTCCACGCCCAGCGCGGCCAGTTGCGGGTTGCCCTGCTGCTCGGCGCTCATCGCTGCGACGGCACCGACGGCGAACATCACGAACATCGCGGCGTACACCGCCCAGCCCTGGCGCCGGTCGCCCACCATGCGGCCGAAGGCAAAGCACAGCGCACCCGGGATCAGGAAAATCGACAGCATCTGCACGAAGTTCGTCAGCGGCGTCGGGTTCTCGTACGGGTGCGACGAGTTGGCGTTGAAGAAGCCGCCACCGTTGGTGCCCAGCATCTTGATCGCCTCCTGCGAGGCCACCGGGCCCATCGCCAAGGTCTGCTTGTCGGTGCGCTTGTCCTCCAGCACCGGCTCACCCTTGTCGTTCTTCAGCGGCTGGCCGTCGGCGCCCAGCTTGGGCTCTTGGTACTTGACGACCTCAAGTGTCTGCACGTCCTTGTAGGCGTCGAAGTTCTGCACCACACCCTGCTGCACCAGGAACAGCCCGTACACGAGCGAGATCGGCAGCAGGATCCACAGCGTCACGCGGGTCAGGTCGACCCAGGCGTTGCCAATGCCTTTGGCCGTGTGCCGCGCAAAGCCGCGGATCAGCGCAATGACGACGACGATGCCGGTGGCGGCCGAGAAGAAGTTCTGCACCGCCAAGCCCAGCATCTGGGTCAGGTAGCTCATCGTTGACTCACCACCGTAACCCTGCCAGTTGGTGTTGGTGGCAAAGCTGACGGCGGTGTTGAACGACGAATCGGGCGTCACGTTGACTATCCCCTGCGGGTTCAGCGGCAGCCACAGTTGCAGGCGCTGCAGCGCATAGACCGCCAGCACGCCCAGGGTGTTGAACAGCAGGATGGCCAGCGCGTACTGCAGCCAGCCCATCTCGGCATCGGCCTTGACGCCGCACAGACGGTACAGGCCGGCTTCGACGCGGCCGGCGAACACGAGCCGCCCGTCCATCACCTTGGCGATGTAGCGGCCCATGGGCAGGGCCAGCAGCAACAGCACGATGCTGTAGGCCGCCAGCAGGAGCCAGGCATGGGTGGTCATGAAAACTTCTCCGGTTGCAGCAATGCGGCCACCAGGTACACCAGCAGCGCCACGGCCGCGATGCCGCCCAGCACATACATCCCGTTCATTGCGCAGGCCCTCCCAGTTGGGCACAGCCCCTGGCCATGCCCACCAGCAGCAGCCACAAGACCACCGCGAGCAGCAGATAGACGACGTCCATGACGAGCCCTTTCCTGAAGTGGGCTCCATGCTAGGAAGGCGCCCGTCAAGAGGGTCGAAAGACTGCCAGGGTGCGCATCAAGAAAGCATCAAGGGGCACGCGCCCGGGTGAGGGACTGGGGTGTATGGCCGCATTGGCGTGGCCGGGCCTGCGCATCCCGCGCAGGCCCGCTGAACCGCTTGATGACGGAACGGGCGGCGGCTACGCGCCGAACACGTCGTTGTACGAGGTGTACACCGACAGCAGCAGCACCGGCACCAGCACCACCCAGCCGAGGCCGAACGGGATGGAGGCGATCACCGAGGCCACCAGGTAGAGCACGCTCCACAGCAGGAAGGGCACCACGTTCTTCAGGCAGGCCGCGAAGCTGGCCTTGAGGGCATCGACCGGGGCCATGCGCTGGAACACCACCAGCGCCGGTGCAAACCACAACGCCATGCCGGCCAGTGCGCCCAACACCAGCAGGACCAGCAGGGCCAGCATGCCGGTGCCCATGGCGGCAAACATGGTGCCCAGGCTGTTGTGCGCGCCGCCCATCACCAGGCCCATCATCGAGCCGACGCCGAGCGCGGCCGCCACGATGCCGATGACGAAGGTGACGGCCATCAGCACCGCACCCAGCACCATCAGCGGTGCCGCCTGGTCCTGGAAACCGGTGAACAGGTCGTTCACCACCAGCGTGCCGCCGGCTTCGGCCTTGCGGGCCGCCTGCATCCAGCTGGCGGCAAACACCGGCATCAGCAGCCCCGCGGCCAGCGTGCCGAGGAAGGGCACCAGGCTGAGCGCGATAAACGCCACCAGCAGGATCAGGCCCAGCACCACCCACATGCCCGGGTTGCGCATGAACAGCGCCCAGGCCTCGCTCCACCAGCTCAGGCCACGGCCTGCGTCGACGCTGCGGCCCTGCGGGGAGCTGCCGGTTGCTGTGGTGTCCATCACTGACCTTTCTGAGCGCTGCGGGGATCGCGCAGTCTAGCGCTGCACAAGCCCCCTCAGCGCACGCCGCCGGCCGGCGTTCAGCCCCAGACCTCGCGCGCGGTCTCGACCACCAGCGCCAGCTTCTGGCGCTGTGCCTCCACCGCGATGTTGTTGCCGTGCACGGTGCTCGAGAAGCCGCACTGCGGGCTCAGGCACAGCTGGTCGAGCGGCACGTACTGCGCGGCTTCGTCGATGCGGCGCTTGAGGGCGTCCTTGTCTTCCATTTCGCCGAACTTGGTGGTCACCAGGCCCAGCACGACGATCTTGCCCTTGGGCAGGAAGCGCAGCGGGCGGAAGTCGCCCGAGCGGTCATCGTCGTATTCCAGGAAGTAGGCGTCCAGGTTCATCTCGGCCAGCAGCGCCTCGGCCACCGGCTCGTAGTTGCCGGCCGCCGCATGGGTGCTCTTGAAGTTGCCGCGGCACAGGTGCATCGCCAGCGTCATGCCGGCAGGCTTCTGAGCCACCACCTTGTTGATGAAGGTGGCGTAGCGGTGCGGCAGCTCGTTGGGGTCGTCGCCGCGCTGGCGGGCGGCCTCGCGCATCTTCTCGTCGCACAGGTACGCCATGTTGGTGTCGTCCATCTGCACGTAGGTGCAGCCGGCCGCGGCCAGCGAGCGCAGCTCGTCGCCGTAGGCGCGCGCCACATCGTCGTAGAAGTCGGGTTCCAGTTCGGGATAGTGCTCGCGGCTGATGGCGGCGCGGCCGCCGCGGAAGTGCAGCATGGTGGGCGACGGGATGCTGACCTTGGGTGTGCTGCGCGGGCCGACCTGGCTTTTGAGGTACTGGAAGTCGGCCAGCTGGATGTCCTTGACGTGGCGCACCTTGTCGATCACGCGCATCACCGGCGGGGCCAGCTCCTCGGTGCCGTCGGGCCGCACGATGGTGACCGGCACTTCGGTCTTCACGCCGCCGAGCTGTGCGAGGAAGTCGATGTGGAAGTAGGTGCGGCGAAATTCGCCGTCGGTGATGCTCTGCAGGCCCACGTCCTCCTGGAACTTGACGATCTCGGTGATCGCCCGGTCTTCGACCGCGCGCAGCTCGGCACGGCTGATCTCACCCTTGGCGGCCTGTTCACGCGCGGCCAACAGGTAGGCCGGGCGCAGAAAGCTGCCGACGTGGTCGGCCCGGAACGGCGGGGTGGTGCGGATGCTCATCGGGTGCTCCTGTAGTCAATCGACGCATAGTCTGCATACACAGGGCGTTTGTGTGATGCGGGTTTATCCCTGGTCTAGTCTGATTCGCGCCAATCTAGCATTCATTGTGTATACAGCAAGTATTCCAATGCCCGCCGTTGTCGACTCCGAAGAAGCCGGTCTGTCTCAGACTGTGAAGGCCCAGCTGCGCCTGCGCGAGCTCATCGTCGGCGGCGAGCTCAAGCCCGGCCAGCGCATCGCCGAGCTGGCGCTGGTGGAGCGCATCGGCGTCTCGCGCACGCCCATCCGCATGGCGCTGGTGCGGCTGCAGGAAGAGGGCCTGCTCGACGCGCTGCCTGGCGGCGGCTTCGTCGTGAAGGACTTTTCCGAGGACGACATCCACGACGCCATCGAGCTGCGCGGCACGCTCGAAGGCCTGGCCGCGCGGCTGGCCGCCGAGCGCGGCGTCAGCCCGGTGCTGATCAGCGAAGCGCGTGAGTGCCTGGAGCGCATCGACCACCTGCTGGCCGAGCCCAAGCTCACCGATGCGGTGTTCAGCGGCTATGTGCAGGTCAACGGCCGGTTGCACGATCTGCTGGCCGAGATGGCGGGCAGCGCCGTGGTGCAGCGCCAGCTCGAACGCGTCAAGACACTGCCCTTCGCCTCGCCCAACGGCTTCGTGTTCGCCAGCGCCCTGAACCCGCGCTCGCGCGATGCGCTGATCGTCGCGCAAGCGCAGCACCGCGGCCTGATCGAAGCCATCGTGGCTCGCGAAGGCGCGCGCGCCGAGTCGCTGATGCGCGAACACGCCCGCCAGGCCCACGGCAACCTGCGCGATGCACTGCAGAGCCACAAGTCGATGCAGCGCATCCCGGGTGCCAACCTGATCCGCCGCCGCAACCACCGCTGACGTCCAACCCCACCGCCTACCTGCCACGCCAAGGAGACCTCATGAACACCAAACGCCTCACCCTGCGCAGCCTGGCTGCGGCCACGCTGGCCCTCACGCTGCCGCTCGGCAGCCCGCTGGTATCGGCGCAGGCCAAGCCGTTCAAGATCGGCTTCATCCTGCCCATGACCGGCCAGTCGGCCTCCACCGGCCGGCAGATCGAAGCCGCCGCCAAGCTCTACCTGGCGATGAACGGCAGCACCGTGGCCGGGCGCAAGGTCGAGGTGATCTTCAAAGACGATGCCGGCGTGGCCGACCAGACCCGCCGCATTGCGCAGGAACTGGTGGTCAACGACAAGATCGACGTGCTGGCCGGTTTCGGCCTCACGCCGCTGGCGATTGCCACTGCGCCGATTGCCACACAGAGCAAGACGCCGATGGTCATCACCGCGGCGGCCACCTCCATCCTCACCGAGCAGTCGCCGTACATCGTGCGCACCAGCTTCACGCTGCCGCAGGCGGCGGTGAGCATTGCCGAGTGGGCGGCCAAGAACAAGATCCGCAAGGTGGTGACGCTGGTGGCCGACTACGGCCCGGGGCTGGACGCCGAGAAGTTCTTCAAGAGCCAGTTCCAGCTCAACGGCGGGCAGATCGTCGAGTCGATCCGCTCGCCGCTGCGCAGCCCTGACTTCGCGCCCTTCCTGCAGAAGGTGCGCGACGCCAGCCCCGACGCGCTGTTCGTCTTCCTGCCCTCCGGGCAGGGCGCCGCGTTCATGAAGCAGTTTGCCGAGCGCGGGCTCGACAAGTCGGGCATCAAGCTCATCGCCACCGGCGACGTCACCGACGACGACCAGCTCAACGACATGGGCGATGTGGCGCTGGGCGTGGTCAATTCGCACCACTACTCGGCCGCGCACCCGTCGGCGCTGAACAAGAAGTTTGTCGACGCCTTCCAGGCCGCCAACAAGTTCCGCCCCAACTTCATGGCGGTGGCGGGTTATGACGGCATGCGTGTCATCACCAAGGCGCTCGAAGCCACCAAGGGCCAGGGCGGCGGCGATGCGCTGCTGGCGGCGATGAAGGGCCAAGTGTTCGAAAGCCCGCGTGGCCCGGTGCTGATCGACGCGCAGACCCGCGACATCGTGCAGGACATCTACATCCGCAAGGTCGAGCGCAAGGATGGCCAGCTCTGGAACATCGAGTTCGATGTGCAGAAGGCCGTGAAGGACCCGGGGAAGCTGAAGTAAATCCTGCTGAGGACGGTGGCCGGTCATGCTGACCCTTTTGTTCGACGGCGTCGCCTACGGCATGCTGCTGTTCGTGCTCGCCGTGGGGCTGGCGGTGACGCTGGGCTTGATGAACTTCATCAACCTGGCGCACGGTGCCTTTGCGATGGCCGGGGGCTACGTCACGGTGCTGCTGATGCAGCGCTTCGATGTGCCGTTCCTCGCCACGCTGCCGATCGCCTTCGTCGCGGTGGGCGCGCTGGGCGCGGTGGCGGAGCGGCTGCTGTACCGGCCGATGTACGGCAAGCCGCACCTCGACCAGGTGCTGTTCTCGATCGGCCTGGTGTTCATGGCGGTGGCGGGGGTCGACTACCTGATTGGTTCGCAGCAGCAAATCGTCAAGCTGCCGGCCTTCCTGAGCGGCCGCTTCGACTGGGCCGCGGTGGGCATCGGCAAGTACCGGCTGTTCATCGTGGTGGTGTGCGCGGTGCTGGCGCTGGGGCTGCAGGCCATCCTGTCGGGCACCCGCTTCGGCAGCCGGCTGCGTGCGGCGGTGGACGACCCGCGGGTGGCCGCGGGCCTGGGCATCAACACCAACCGGGTGTTCCTGCTCACCTTCGCGGTGGGCTCGGGCCTGGCCGGCCTGGGCGGCGCGCTGGGCGCCGAGGTGCTGGGCCTGGACCCGACCTTCCCGCTCAAGTTCATGATCTATTTCCTCATCGTCGTGGCCGTGGGCGGCACCAGCACCATCACCGGCCCGCTGCTGGCGGCGCTGCTGCTGGGCATTGCCGATGTGTTCGGCAAGTACTACGTGCCCAAGCTGGGCGCCTTCATCGTCTACGCGCTGATGATCGCCATCCTGCTGTGGCGCCCGCAGGGTCTGTTTGTGCGCCAGGGGGGCAAGTGATGGCGGCGTCGACATCGACATCGGTGCGCGAGGCGCTGCGCGCCCATGCGCGCTGGCGCGGCTGGGAGCTGGTGCTGTTCGCGCTGCTGGCGCTGTCATGGTTCGTGCTGCCCGGCCATGCGCTGCTGGCCAGCGAGATCGCGCTGCTGGCCATCTTCGCGGTCTCGCTCGACCTGGTGCTGGGTTATGCCGGCATCGTCTCGCTGGGCCACGCGGCCTTCTTCGGCGTGGGCGCCTATGCGGCGGCGTTGTTCGCCAAGCATGTGATGCCTGACCCGCTGGTGGGCCTGGCCTTCGCGGTGGCGGTGTCGGCGCTGCTGGGCCTGGCCACCAGCGTGCTCATCCTGCGCGGCACCGATCTGACGCGGCTGATGGTCACGCTGGGTGTGGCTTCGCTGCTGTACGAGCTGGCCAACAAGCTGGCCGACTGGACCGGCGGTGCCGACGGCCTGCAGGGCGTGGTCATCGGACCGCTGCTGGGCCGGTTTGAATGGGACCTGCAGGGCCGCACCGCCTTCGGCTACTCGCTGGTGGTGCTGCTGCTGGTGCTGTTCATCGGCCGGCGGGTGGTGCATTCACCGTTCGGTGTGTCGCTGCAGGCGCTGCGCGACAACCGGCTGCGGGCCGCGGCCATCGGCCTGTCGGTCAACGCCCGGCTGGTGGCGGTGTACACGCTGGCCGGCGCCATCGCCGGTGCCGCCGGTGCGCTGCTGGCGCAGACCACCGGCTTTGCGTCGCTCGATGTGCTCGACTTCCATCGCAGCGCCGACGTGCTGCTGGTGCTGGTGATCGGCGGCACCGGCTACCTGTACGGCGGGCTGTTCGGCGCCATCGGCTTCAAGCTGCTGCACGACTGGATCGCCGCCTGGACGCCGCAGTACTGGTCGTTCTGGATCGGTTTGTTCCTCGTCGTGCTGGTGCTTGTCGGCCGCGAACGTCTCTTCAAGCCCTGGACCTGGTTCCGGCGGGCTGGAGGGGGCAAGCCATGACCGTTGTGCTTGAAACCCATGGCCTGATCAAACGCTTCGGCGGCCTGGTCGCCACCAACGACGTGTCCCTGCGGGTGGTGCGCGGCGCGCGCCACGCGCTGATCGGCCCCAACGGCGCCGGCAAGACCACGCTGATCAACCTGCTCACCGGCGTGATCGAGCCCACGGCCGGGCGCATCGTGCTCGAAGGCACCGACATCACCGCGCTGCCGGCGCACCGCCGGGTCGGCCGCGGGCTGGTGCGCACCTTCCAGATCAACCAATTGTTCGGCGAGCTGACGCCGCTGCAAGCCCTGGCGCTGGCGGTGACGCAGCAGCAGGGCCACAGCGCGCGTTGGTGGCAGCCGCTGGGGCGGGACGCGCGGGTGGCCGAGCGCTGCGAGCAGCTGCTGGCCGAGTTCCACCTCACCGACGTGATGCAGCAGCGCACCGCGGTGCTGCCCTACGGCAAGCGCCGGTTGCTTGAGATCGCGCTGGCCATTGCCGGCGAGCCGCGTGTGCTGCTGCTCGACGAGCCTGCCGCCGGCGTGCCCGCGGGCGAACGCGAAGAGATTTTCGACAGCCTGGCGCGGCTGCCGGCCGACGTGAGCGTGCTGTTGATCGAACACGACATGGACCTGGTCTTCAACTTCGCCAAGCAGGTGACCGTGCTGGTCAGCGGCACCGTGTTCGCCGAGGGCGATGTGGCCAGCATCTCGACCGACCCACGCGTCAAGGCGGTGTACCTTGGGGAATCTGAGCCCCCAGGCGACCGCATGCGGTCACCGCCCCCCGGGGGGGACGGGCCGACTTGGGAGCGGCCCGGCGTCGGCCCGGGTGATCACCATGGCTGAGCTGCTGCTCCAGGTCGAAGGCCTGCGCGCCGGCTATGGCGAGGCGGTGGTGCTCGATGGCATCGACCTCGTGCTGCCGGCCGGCCAGTCGATGGCGCTGCTGGGCCGCAACGGCACCGGCAAGACCACGCTGCTCAACACGCTGGTGGGTGCAACCCGGCGCCACGCCGGGCGCATCCTGCTGGCGGGGCGCGACATCACCGCGTTGCCCGCCTTCGAGCGGGCTGCCGCCGGCATCGGCTGGGTGCCGCAGGAGCGCAACATCTTCAAGTCGCTGACAGTGGAAGAGAACCTCACCGCGGTGGCCCGGCCGGGCCCGTGGGATGTGAAGCGCGTCTACGCCATGTTCCCGCGGCTGGCCGAGCGCAAGGCCAACATGGGCACGCAACTCTCTGGCGGCGAGCAGCAGATGCTGGCGGTGGCGCGTGCGCTGGTGCTCAACCCGCGCCTGCTGCTGCTGGACGAACCGCTCGAAGGGCTGGCGCCCATCGTGGTGGAAGAACTGCTGCGCTCCATCGAGCGGGTGGTGCGCGAGGAGGGCCTGTCGGCCATCATCGTCGAGCAGAACCCGAAGCAAATCCTGGGCATGACGCAGCGCGCCGTGGTGCTCGACCGCGGCCGCGTGGCGCACCAGGCCGCCAGCGACGCGCTGGCGCAAGACCCCGCCACCCTCGAGCGCCTGCTCTCGGTGGCCCGCTAACCCAACCAGAGGAGCGACACCATGTTTCCGAAGAACACCTGGTACGTGGCGTGCACGCCCGACGAGATCGACGGCAAGCCGCTGGGCCGCACCATCTGTGGCGAGGCCATCGTCCTCTACCGCGGTGCCGACAACGTCGCCGCGGCGCTGGAAGACTACTGCCCACACCGCGGCGCGCCGCTGTCGCTGGGCGCGGTGGTCGAAGGCCAGCTGGTGTGCGGCTACCACGGCCTGGCCATGGGCTGCGACGGCAAGCCGGTGGCCATGCCCGGCCAGCGCGTCAAGACCTTCCCGGCCATCCGCAGCTACCCGGTGGTTGAGCGCTACGGCTTCGTCTGGGTCTGGCCCGGCGAGGCGGCGTTGGCCGACCCCGCCAAGATCCACCACCTCGCCTGGGCCGACGACCCGGCCTGGGCCTATGGCGGCGGGCTGTTCCACATCCAGTGCGACTACCGGCTCATGATCGACAACCTGATGGACCTGACGCACGAGACCTACGTGCACGCCACCAGCATCGGCCAGCCCGAGATCGAGGACGCCGCGCCGGCAACGCGCGTCGAGGGCGACTCGGCGATCACGACCCGCTTCATGCACGACATCCCGGCGCCGCCGTTCTGGCGCGCCGCGCTGCGCGGCAACCACCTCGCCGACGACGTGCCGGTCGACCGCTGGCAGATCTGCCGCTTCACGCCGCCGAGCCACGTGATGATCGAGGTCGGCGTCGCCCACGCCGGCCACGGCGGCTACGACGCGCCGGCAGATCGCAAGGTGTCGAGCGTCGTCGTCGACTTCATGACCCCCGAGACCGACACCTCGATCTGGTACTTCTGGGGCATGGCGCGCAACTTCAACCCCAAGGACAAGGCGCTCACCGCCAGCATCCGCGAAGGCCAGGGCAAGATCTTCAGCGAAGACTTGGCCATGCTCGAAGGCCAGCAGGCCAACCTGCTGCGCAACCCGAGCCGCCGCCTGCTCAAGCTCAACACCGACGCTGGCGGCGTGTTCGCGCGCGGCATCCTCGACCGGTTGATGGCGCAGGAACAGGCTACCGCCGTCGCGCCCAAGTAGGCGGGGGTGGCGATGGCCGCAGCCACGACCATGACCACGACTGCGGCGCGGGTTACTTCTTCTTCGCCCGGGCCTGCTGGCCCGCACCACTGCCCGGCGTGGCCGCCATCGGCGTCACCGCCAGCGTCTCGGGCGGCGCCGGCTTGGCTTTGGGCTTCTTCGCTTCCTTGTTGCCGTGTTGGCCTTTGGACATCGGGATTCCTTGGTTGATTGCTGCGGGCACCGGGTTCGGTGCGTTGGCAACACGGTGCGCGCATCGCCCGCGGGCATCTGTGCGCTGGCGCACTGTGCCGGTTGATGGGGCGGCGCCGTGCCGGCTGGGTTCGGGTACCCTGTGCGCATGGCCGCCATTCATGCCTGCTCGTTGCCACTCCAAGCGTTGCTGGCGCGTTACGCCAACACCGGGGCCTACGCGGACTGTTATGTCGCCGAGGTCGGCCGGGCCGTGTCGCAGGCCGAGTTCGTCGAAGCTTTCTACACCGGCGCGGTGTTCAAGATTGAGCGCTGGCTGCTGCGGCTGTTCCTGTCGAAGCCGTGCAACGATGCGCAGGTGCGGCAGCTTGCCGCGGGCCAGCTCGATACGTTCTCGGCCTGGCGGGTCGAGGGCCGGGCGGCTGACCAGCTGCTGCTGTGCGACATCAACGGCCGCACGCGGTCATGGCTGATGGTGGTGCCGCTGGCCGGCGAGACCGGTGCCGGCACCCGGCTGTACTTCGGCTCCGCGGTGGTGCCGGTGATGGACCGATCAACCGGCCAGGCCCGCATGGGCTGGGCTTTCAAAGCGTTGCTGGGTTTCCATCGGCTTTACTCGCGGGTGCTGCTGGGTTCGGCCTGTGCGCGCCTGGTGCGACGGCGCCGCTGAGGCAGCGGCTTCAACACCCCAATGCCTGCAGCGTCAGCGCATCGCGCCGCCCGCCGAAATAGCGCTTGAGCACCTGCGCAAACACCGGCTCGTCGGGCCAGGCCTGTTCGAACAGCGTCATGCAGGAGCACAGCTTCAGGTCGTCGGGCGAACCGAACACTTCATGTGCGGAGGTGCCGTGCGGCAACTGCAGCAGCGCTTCGCTGCAGGCCTGCAGGCGTGGGCCGAGCACGGGGTGCTGGGTGTAGGCGCGGGCCTCGTCGAGCGACTCGATGCCGAAGTGCAGCGCGGTGGCACTGCGCCCCAGCACTTTGAGCTGCGCAAAGATGAACCACATCCAGTGGCTGGTCTTTCGGCCGGCCTGCAGCTCGGTCAACGCCTGGGGGTAGATCGCCGCCTGAGCCAGCACAAAACGTTGCAGTGAAAAGGGATCGTCCATTTTTGTGCCTCGTGGAAAGTGTGCCTGTTACCAACCTGATGTAACCATCGGTACGAGAAGGCGCTGGCTTCGTGTGATGCGTCTAGGATCGTTTCACACCAAGAAGTCATCGCAGGAGGTCGCCATGCGTGGAGATTCTTTCAGGCTCTTTGCTCCGGCAGGCCACGTGCCTGGCCAGTGACCACCGGGGCCTTGCCGGCATCACCGGCGGGGCTTGCGTGCCATTCGCAGGGGAGGGGAGAGATGGATTTCATCGAGCGCTTGTTCGGCATCTCGCCGGATGGTGGCAGCGGCTGGTTCGAGTTCCTGCTGTTCGCCATTCCGCTGGCGGGTGTGGCCTGGCTGTGGCGGCGCCGACGCGCCCAGCAGCAGCGCCGCAGCGGCACGGACGCTTCGCCTGCGCGCGGCCCGCGCGACCCCCGCTGACGATCTGCGCCCGGCTGCCCTGTCATGGCCAGTCCCAACCGCATCGCCAGCCTGGCGCGCCTGCCGCTCGATGCGGCCGCGTTGACCGGCGAGATCCGGCGCATCAACCCACGGCTGTTTGCTGCGCAACCCCTGCCAGCTGGCGGTGCCGGCAAGGAAGTGAGCGTCAGCGCCAAGGACCTCGCTGTCCTGGTGCGCATCACCGCGCTGGCCGCCTGCGGCTTGGCCGATGCCTCGCAGCGCGAAGCCCGCGTGCTGTGGCGCAGCGGTGGCAGTGACCTGCTGCTGCAGCCCGGCGCGTTGCGCACGCAACTGGCCGATGGCGTCATCGCGCTCAGCCTGCCGGTGCAGTGCGACCAGAGCGGCGATGCGCTGATCCACAGCTCGTTCTTTGTCGGCTCACGTGCCCGCCCGGCCGGCCTGCTGGCCACCACCGACGAGCGCCCGCGTGGCCCGGCCGCGGTGGTCGATGTCTGGGGCGAACGCCTGCAGGCCTTCGCCTGGCGTGTGCTGCTGGAGCTGGTCACCCACATCGCTGCCGAAGCGGGCCGCGACGCCGACGGCGCCCCGCTGATTCCGGCCTCGCTGACCGCGTTGCCTGCTGGAATCAGCGTGCTGCCGATGGCGCGGCATGCCTTTGACCGGACCACATGATGCAGCGTGACGAGCGCCGGGCCGCTCCCAAGCCGGCACGCATCCCCGCGGGGGATCGATCGATGTACCCGTCGATCGAGGGGCGCACATGACCGACCTCGGCGTCATCGGCAACCTGGCCGAAGCACTGGGCCTGACCAGCGGCGGCAACTTCCGCGACGACTGGCTGGCCGACCCGGGCCGCTACCTCGGCCGCATGCTGGCCAACCCGCTGCAGCGCGATGCGCTGGTGGCCTTCATCGACGAGGTGCTGGGCGGGGCCGAGCGCAGCACCGGCCCGGATGGCTCGGTCTGGCTGCCGCTGGCGCAGGCCAGCGACCCTTCGGTCACCGTCTACTTTGTCATCGACGACCGCGCTGTCGATGCGGTGGCCATTGGCCTGGGCGTGAAGGTGGCCAGCGCGACGCCGCAGGCCTCGCTGTCGGCCCATGTGCCGCTGTTTCGCGCCGCCAAAGAAGGCCACAGCGTGGCCTCACCGGTGCTGCTGGGCACACCGGGCGGGCGCGCCAGCGTCACCATCGACATCACCACCGATGCCGCCGCACCGGTGCCCGGCCAAGCCCGCCTGGGCGGCATCACGTTGGCGCTCACCGTGCCCACCGATGGCACCGCACCCAGCTTCGGCCTCACGCTGCGCGGCCTGCAACTACCCGGTGCACCCACGCCGCGCGACCTGTCGCTGTCGGTGGCTGATCTGGCCACGCTGCAGTCATCGGCGCTCGACCTGGTGCTGGGCCTGGCGCGGGCGCAGGCCGCCGCCATCCCCACCGGCCCGCTGGCCGCGCTGGCTGGGCTGATCGGCCTGCGTGATGGCAGCGACGTGCCGCCGCTGCCGCTGCAAAGCCTGGTGCACGACGGCGTCACCGCGCTGGCGCAGTGGTTCGGCAGCCTGCTGCAGGCCGGCCCGGCGCGCGCGGCCTGGCTGGGTGAACTGCGTGGTCTGCTCGGCCCCACGGCCTTGCTCGAAGGCGGCGAGCAGGTGGCATTGCCGATCGGCCCGCTGCGGCTGGTCATCAAGGTGCCGGCGGCGCCGGGCGCCGCGGGCCTCGTCATCGTGCGGCCCACCGTGGTGATCGAATGGCGTGCGCAGCCCGGCGTGTGGCTGCGCGGCGAAGCGGCGCTGTGCAGCATCGACCTGGGCACCGGCGCGGCCACCGCGCTGCCGTCGCTCAACCTCGGCCTGGTCATCGGCCAGGCCGCGGGCGGTGCAGTGCTGCTCGACGTGGCCGGCCCACCGGCGCTGCGGGTGGCGTCGCTGCGCGCCGGCTTTGGGCTCGACGCCGCGCGCCAGCCCACGCTGCTGCTGGCGGCCGATGGCGTGCAGATCGGCGGTCACCCGCACGACACGCTCGACCTGTCATCGCCCGATGCCATCGCGCAGGTCGGCGCCACCGTCTTCAACGACGTGGCCGACGAGGTGCTCGACCGCCTCGGCCTCGCCGCCGATGCGGTGCGGCTGCTGCTCGGCCTGGCGCCGCCCACCGTGGTGCCGGCGTTGCCCGCATTGCAGCTCGGCACCTTCCTGCAAGACCCGCTGGCCGCCGTGCGCGGCTACTGGCTGGCGCTGGTGCAGCACCCCGATGCCAACGCCATGCGCAGTGTGCTGACGCAACTGCGTGATCTGGTGAGTGATGCTGGCAGCAGCGCACTGGGTGTGGCCGGTACCGGCATTGCGACCGACCCCTGGCAGCTCACGCTGGTGGGCCCGGTGGTGCTGCGAGCCTGGGCCGAAGGCGGCCGGCTGCGTTTCGGCCCGGCATTGCGCTTCCTGGTGGACGACATCGGCCAGCGCTGCACGCGGCTGGAAACCGCGCTGGCGATCACGCTGGTCGATGCCAACCTCGGCGGCAGCGGCCCGGCAACGCAGTTCCTCAGCGCCATCGACCTGTCGCTGAAGCTGCGCGCCCGCGGCTTCGATGCCGCGGTGATCGACATCGGCCCGTACCAGCTGCGCGCCCAGCATGTGGCGCTGGCCGGCGGCTGGTCGCCGGCCAGCGGGCTGCGCGTCGGCTTCGATGCACCTGGGCTGGCGCTTGATCTGCGCAACGGCACCACCCCGCTCGCCGTGCCGCTGCCGCGGCTCGATGCCACTGGCCGGGTGGTGCTGCCGCCGGCCGACTGGGCGGCACTCGAAGACCTGCTCGCGGCGCTCGCCCGCGCCGCCGCGCCGCCGTGGCTCGAC
>JBDTQF010000073.1:0-16183 GCA_039932275.1 Burkholderiales bacterium | reverse complement strand
CACCTACTACTTCGGCCCGCAGGCCAAGCCGGGCGGTTGAACAAAACGCGAGCGAGGGCACCCAGGTCAACGCCCGGGGGCGATTCAGCGTTGCAAGAGAGGTGCAATTCCCGCGATCAGGCGCACCGCAGGCGCGCAAAGTCCCGGCAGGTCATCGCTCGTTTTCAGGAGGCCGCCATGCGTCCCGTCCCCCCCATCGCCGGCTTCGAGATCCGCTTCCAGTCGCTGTTCCACCCCGGTCGCGCGGTGTCCTTCCCGTGCGATGCCCAGGGCCACGTCGAGCTGGACGCCCTGACCGAGCGGGGCCGCCTGGCCTACCTGCACGCACGCGCCCTGGTCGGGCGTGAATACGCGGCGCCCGCCGTCCTGCCCAGCGATCTGCACTAAGACAACTGGGCGGGTGGGCATCGTCAAAGCTGACGATGCGCAACGGCGAGGGCAGCGTCTAGACTAGCCGGTGGTGGCCGCTGCCTCAGCGCCGGCCCGACACCAACAACCCTCCTGGAAAGACACAAACATGAAACTCGATGCCTCGATTGCCGCCGTCGTCACCGGTGGTGCCTCCGGCCTGGGTGCCGCCACCGCGCGCCGCCTCGCTTCACAAGGCGTGAAGGTCGCGCTGTTCGACATGAATGCCGAAAAGGGCGAGGCGCTGGCCAAGGAGATCGGCGGCGTGTTTTGCAGCGTCAACGTCACGTCCGATGAGCAGGTCGATGCCGGCTTCGCCAAGGCCCGCGCGGCCCACGGCCAGGAACGCATCCTGGTCAACTGTGCCGGCACCGGCAACGCCATCAAGACCGCCAGCCGCGACAAGGCCACCGGCCTGGGCAAACACTACCCGCTGGCCGATTTCGAGCGCGTCATCCAGATCAACCTGATCGGCACCTTCCGCTGCATCGCCAAGTCGGCCGCCGGCATGCTGAGCCTGGAGCCCCTGCAGGACGGCGAGCGCGGCGCCATCGTCAACACCGGCTCGGTGGCGGCGCAGGACGGCCAGATGGGCCAGGCGGCTTATTCGGCCTCGAAGAACGGCATCGTCGGCATGACCCTGCCGATCGCGCGCGACCTGATGAACGAAGGCATCCGCGTCAACACCATCCTGCCGGGCATCTTCGCCACGCCGCTGATGCAGGGTGCGCCGGAAAACGTGCTGCAGTCGCTGGCCGCGTCGGTGCCGTTCCCGAAGCGTCTGGGCAACCCCGACGAGTTCGCCCACCTGGCCGAAACGATGATCACCAACGGCTACTTCAACGGCGAGACCGTGCGCCTGGACGGCGCGATCCGCATGGCGCCCCGCTGACCCAGCGTCAGGCGCCCGGCCGGGCCGCACCCTCCCCGGCCGGCGCCTCGGCCAGGGGCACCAGCACGATCAGCTTCAGCCCGGCTTGCTGGGCCATCCGCAGCGTGTGCTGCTGGAAGTCGCAGCGCCCCCGCTGCGGATGATTGAAGCGCCGCAGCCCACCTTCGCGCGCCAGCACCTGCTGCGAGCGCCAGGCCGCAGCAAACACGCTGCTGCCGGCGCGCAGCGCATCGACCAGTGACCGCTGCACCGGGTCGTCGCGCCAGGTGGCGGTGTCGGCACGGAACTCCGCCACCAGACGCCCCGCCCGCTCAGCCCAGCCCTCGATAAACGCCGGTGCCTGCGGGTGCAGGAACACGTAGCGCAGCAGGTTGTGCGGGCCGCTGCGGCCGGCGCGGGCGCCGAGCCAGTCGGCGAACAGCGCCGCCGCGGGCCGGTTCCATGCCACCGCCTCCCAGTGGTGGTCCAGCACATAGGCCGGCGTGCGCACCGCCTGCACCAGCGGCTGCAGCCCGTGCGGCGGGGCCTCGCGCGGCGGCCGCCGCGCCGGATCGGCACGTGCGCCCACCTCGAACAGATAGGCCCGCTCGGCCGGCGACAGCCGCAACCCCTGCGCCAGCGCCACCAAGGTCTCGACCGACACCGCCGTCGCGCGGCCCTGCTCGATCCAGGCGTACCAGGTCGGGCTGATGCCGCACAGTGCCGCCACCTCCTCGCGCCGCAGGCCAGGCGCACGGCGGCGCTGCCCGGCCGGCAGGCCGACCTCGCCGGGCGTCAGGCGGTCTCGCTGCGCGCGCAGGAAGTCGCCCAACAGGCGCGGGGCTCGCTCAGGGGGCAGCGACGCGGTCATCTGGACGTCAGGCGGTTGATACGGATAACAGGATAACTGACCACCTTGTACCAGGATAACGGTCGCCGTATCGTGGGCACTCAACCCAAAGGAGCATCGCGATGCGCACCCATTCCGCCGCCGTCCAGGACCAGTTCGATCCGCAGGCCCAGGCCTACCTGCACAGTGCCGTGCATGCCGCAGGCCCGGACCTGCAAGAAGCGCACAAGCGGGCAGCGCAGGCGCTGGGCCCGGGCGCCTGCGCGCTCGACATGGGCTGCGGCGCCGGCCACCTGAGCTTCGCGCTGGCGCCGGTGGTGGCGCGCATGGTGGCGCTGGACCCCTCGCCCGGCATGCTGGCTGCGGTGCACGAAAGCGCCACGACACGCGGCCTCGCCAACATCGACACCTGCCTGGCTGGCGCCGAGACGCTGCCCTTCGAGACGCACACGTTCGACCTGGTGAGTACCCGCTACAGCGCGCATCACTGGCTCGACCTGCGCGCCGCACTGTGCGAGATGCGCCGCGTGCTCAAACCCGGTGGGCGGCTGCTGGTGATCGACGTCGAAGGCCATGAAGACGCGTTGGTCGACACCCATCTGCAGGCGATGGAGTTGCTGCGTGACCGCTCGCATGTGCGCAACCGTTCGGCCAACCAGTGGCGGGCCTTGCTGGCCGAGGCCGGCTTCAGCGCCATCGAGCACCAGCACTGGCCACTGCGGCTGGAGTTCACCACCTGGGTGCAACGCATGCGCACGCCCGCCGCGCGGGTGGCGATGATCCGCGCGCTGCAGGTCGATGCGCCGCTGGAAGTGCAGCAGGCCCTGGCCTTCGAGCCCGACGGCTCGTTCAGCGTGCGCACGGGGCTGTTCTGGGCACGGGGTTGATGAGCCCCCATGCCCCCCGAGGGGGAGGCGTCAACTTGGGGCGGCCCGGCGTTGACCCGGTTCAAACCGACCGCAGGAACTGCGTGATCTGCGCCGCCGACAAGGCCCCGCTGGCACGCTTGACTTCGCGGCCGCCGCGGAAGGCGATCAGCGTGGGGATCGAGCGGATGCCGTAGCGGGCGCTGGCTTGCGGGTGGTCGTCGCTGTTGAGCTTGGCCAGCAACACCTGGCCCTTCAACTGGTGCGCCACCTGCTCGAAGGCCGGCGCCATGCTGCGACAGGGGCCGCACCAGGGCGCCCAGAAGTCGACCAGCACCGGCAATTCGGTCTTGGCGATCACCGCCTCGAAGCTGGCGTCGGTCAGCTCCACCGGGTGGCCGGGCAGCAACTCGCGCGCGCAGCGGCCACACACCGGCGCGTCGGCGGTGCGCGTCTCGGGCACACGGTTGGTGGTCAGGCAGTGGGGGCAGGCAATCAGCATCGCGGGGCTCCGGTGATACCGGTGCAGGTAGGGCCGCGCGCACGGCATTCAAGCCCCGGCACGCCGATGGGGCGCCGGGCCGCCTGCCTAGAATCCCTCGATGACGATTCCTGCACCGGCCAACGCGGCCCCGGCCGGGCCGCTGACCGGCCCGCAGCGCGCGCGCCTGCTGTGGCGCGCCGCGGTCGTCACTCTGCTGGGCTTTGCCTCTGGCCTGCCACTGGCGCTGACCGGGCAGGCGATGCAGGCCTGGCTGAGCGCCGATGGCATCGACGTGGCCACCATCGGTTTTCTCAGCCTGGTGGGGCTGCCGTACACCTTCAAGTTCCTGTGGGCGCCGCTGATGGACCGCTTCGAGCCGCCGCTGCTCGCCGGGCTGCTCGGGCGGCGGCGCGGCTGGCTGGTGCTGACGCAGTTGGCGCTGGCCGGCGTGCTGATCCTGCTGGCCGGCACCGCGCCGGCCAGCGCCACCAAGGCATTCGCGCTGCTGGCGCTGTTGGTGGCGTTCCTGTCGGCCTCGCAGGACGTGGTGATCGACGCCTACCGCACCGACGTGCTGCCGCAGCGTGAGCGCGGCCTGGGCGCCTCGTTGGGCGTGCTGGGGTACCGGCTGGCGATGATTTTGTCGGGCGGCATCGCACTGATCTGGACCGACCCGGCGCAGGCCGGCGGCCCGGGCGGCTGGACCTGGCCCGAGGTCTACCGGCTGATGGCGGCGCTGATGGTGGGCGCGGCGCTGCTGTCGGCCACCGCGCTGCCGCGCCTGCGCCAGGCCGCGCCGCCCGCCACCGTGGCCCGCCACGACCTGCTGGGTTTTGCCGCGGTGCTGGCCGCGGTGGCGGTGGGCCTGTGGTTGGCGGACCGCTACGCCGCCTTCCTGGCGCATGCCGCGCTCGACCCGCTGCTGGCCCGCAGCAGCCTGCCGGTCACGTTGCAGGGCAAGTGGATCGATCTGGTGGCGCTGCTGGGCAGCCTGGCGTTCATCCTGCCGCTGGCGGCCTGGGCGGCACGGGCGGCGCGCTTCGAGACGCTGCTGCAGGGGCTGTCGAACTACTTCGGCCAGCCGGGTGCCGGTGCCTTCCTGGCCTTCATCGTGCTCTACAAGCTGGGCAACGCCTTTGCCGGCTCGCTGATGACGCCCTTCCTGCTGCAGGCCATGGCCTATGCACCGGCCGAGGTGGGTGTGGTCAACAAGGTGCTGGGGCTGTGGCTGACCATCGGCGGCGCGCTGCTAGGCGGTGCGCTGATGCTGCGGCTGGGGCTGTGGCGCTCGCTGATGCTGTTCGGCCTGTTCCAGATGCTCAGCAACCTGGGCTTCTGGTGGCTGGCCGTCGGTGGCCGCGGCATGCTGCCGGGCTTCGAGCTGCCGGCCTTCGACTGGGGTTTCGTGCAGCTGGCCCGGCCCACCGCAGTGGACGGCGGGCTGCTGATGGTGGTGGCGCTGGAGAACCTCTCCGGCGGCATGGGCACCGCGGCCTTCGTTGCCTTCCTGATGAGCCTGACCAGCCAGCGCTACACCGCCACCCAGTACGCGCTGCTGTCGGCCTTTGCGTCGGTGGGCCGGGTGTGGGTGGGGCCGCTGGCGGGGGTGCTGGCCGAGTCGATCGGCTGGCCTGTGTTCTTCCTGGTGTCCACCGCCGCAGCGGTGCCGGCGCTGTGGCTGCTGTGGCGGCTGCGAGCACCGGTGCGGGCCCTCGAATTGCCCCAGGGCACCACCACCTGGGACGACTGAAGCCCGCTGCCTAGAATCCAGCCGAGGTCGCCCAGACCCATTCGCCGTCCGCGGCCCGCATCAAGATGACACACGACGCCTTCGTCACCGACGCCTCGCTCACCACCCCGGTACCCCAACTGCATGGTCTGGGTTGCCGTTGCCGCCTGCACAGCCGGCGCCTGTTCACCGGGGTGCTGGTGGGTGCAGCCGCCACTGGCGCGGCCTGGCCGGCGCTGGCGCGCGACGGCGTGGACGTGGGCGGCAACTCCCAGTTCACCAAGCTGGTCCCGGCCGAACAGGTGGAGGCGGCCGCGACGCAGCAGTACCAGCAGCTGCGCCAAGAGGCCGCCAGCAAGCGCGCCCTGGCGCCGGCCGACCACCCGCAGATGGTGAGGTTGAGGACGATTGCCGACCGCATCATCCCGTACACCTACGACTGGAACCCGCGCGCCAGGGACTGGAAGTGGGAGGTCAGCCTGATCGGCTCGCGCGAGCTCAATGCGTTCTGCATGCCAGGCGGCAAGATCGCCTTCTTCTACGGCATCCTGCAGCAGCTGCAGCTCAGCGACGACGAGGTGGCGATGATCATGGGCCACGAGATGGCCCACGCGCTGCGTGAACACGCCCGCGAGCGCATGGGCAAGCAGACCGCCACGCGCGGGCTGATCGAGCTGGGCTCGGCCATCTTCGGCCTGGGCAGCCTGGGCCGCACGGCCGCCGACATGGGCGGCCAGCTGCTGACGCTGCGCTTCAGTCGCGAGGACGAATCGGAAGCCGACCTGGTGGGCCTGGACCTGGCCGCCCGCGCGGGCTACAACCCGCGCGCCGGCATCACGCTGTGGCAGAAGATGATGTCGGCCAACAAGGGCGCACCGCCGCAGTTCCTCTCCACCCACCCCTCCGGCACCACGCGCATCCAGGAAATGGAGGCCGCGCTGCCCAAGGTCGAAAGCATCTACGCCCGCGCCGATAAACCGCCGAAGCGCTTCGCACCGCCAGCACCTGCGGCGGACAGCAAGGGCTGAGCACGGCCCAGCCCTCGGGCCTTCAGTTGCTGGCGCCCCACAAGGCGTAACGTGCCGCATCAACGGCCTGCACGGGCGGTTTGCCACGGGTAGCATGGCCGATGGACCCGTGCCGGGTCGCTTGGCATGTCGGACCCTTCTCAGCCTCCTCTTCCTGATGCCCCGCTCGCCGCTGCGCCCACGCAGCCGCCTGCAGCCACGCCGCCGATCCCAGCGCGGCACCGGGTGCTGCGCTGGGATCGGCGCTTCGTCTGGGGGTTGTTGGCCGGCCTGCTGCTGGCCCTGCTGAGCGCGCTGGTGCTGGCCACCTGGTACGAAATGCGTACGTCGGTGTTGCAGGCCCGGCTGTTCAGCCGCCTGGCCGGCGAGGCACGCTTCGAAGTGCGCCCCGGCCCCAGCCCTGCCATCCGCTACCCCGGCAACGGCCCCTACGACCTGCGCCTCGGTTACCACCAGCTGCCGCAGTTCATCGGCCGGCTGGCGCAGCAGTCGTACGCGGTGACGGCGCAGGCGCGCATGTCGCCCCGCATGCTGGCGCTGCACGACCAGGGCCTGTTCGACATCTACCCCGAGAAGCCCCGCGCCGGCCTGACCCTGCTGGATTGCCGCAGCCAGCCGCTGTACCAGAGCCGTGTGCCCGAGCGGGCCTACGAACGCTTCGAGGACCTGCCGCCACTGCTGGTGAAGGCGCTGTTGTTCATCGAGAACCGCGAGCTGCTGGAGACCGAGCCGGCCACCCGCAACCCGGCCATCGAATGGGCCCGGCTGGGCCGCGCGGTGCTCGACCAGTTGCTGAGCCGCATCGACAGCGAGCATTCAGCGCCGGGCGGCAGCACGCTGGCCACGCAGATCGAGAAGTACCGCCACTCGCCTGACGGTCGCACCGATTCGGCGGCCGACAAGCTGCGGCAGATGTTCTCGGCTTCGATGCGCGCCTATGCCCAGGGGCCCAACACCCAGCCGCGGCGGCGCCAGATCGTGCTCGACTACCTCAACACCGTGCCGCTGGCCGCGCGCGGTGGCTTCGGCGAGGTGCACGGCCTGGGCGACGGCCTGTGGGCCTGGTACGGCCGCGACTTCACTGAGCTCAACCAGCGCCTGGCGCGCGATGGCAGCGACGCCGCCACCGCGCTGGCCTTCAAACAGGCGCTGTCGCTGATGATTGCGCAGCGCCGGCCGGCCTACTACCTCGACGAAGGCGAGGCCGATCTCAACGCGTTGACCGACAGCTACCTGCGCCTGATGGTGGCGTCGGATGCCATCCCGACCGCGCTGCGCGACGCTGCGCTGGCGCAGCCGCTGGCACGCACGCCGCGACCGCCGGCGCGGCCGGGGGTGTCGTTCATCGAGCGCAAGGCTGCCAATGCGGTGCGTGGGCGGCTGGCGGGCTTGCTCGACATGCCGCGTGCATACGACCTCGACCGGCTCGACCTGCAGGCGCGCAGCAGCCTGGACGGCGGCGTGCAGGCCGCCAGCACGGCGGTGCTGCGCAGCCTGACCAGCCCGGCCGGCGCACGTGCCGCCGGGCTGTACGGCTTTCGCCTGCTGGGCGAGGGCGACGACACCAGCCGGCTGACCTTCAGCTTCACGCTGTACGAACGCGGCGACAAGGCCAACTTCCTGCGGGTGCAGACCGACAACGTCGACCAACCCTTCGACCTGAACGAAGGCGCACGGCTTGATCTTGGCTCCACCGCCAAGCTGCGCACGCTGGTGACCTACCTGGAGCTGATCGGCGAGTTGCATGAGCGCTGGGCCGGCTTGGGCAATGCCGAGCTGGCGGCGTTGCCGGTGTCGCCCAAGGACCCGCTCGGTGCCTGGGCCCGCGGCTACCTGGCGGCGACCCAGCCGGGGGCGCCCGAACGCGGCCTGGCCGCCATGCTGGATGCGGCGATGCAGCGGCGCTACTCTGCCAGCCCGGGCGAGGGCTTCTTCACCGGCGGCGGGCTGCACTACTTCGACAACTTCGAACCCGAGGACAACGGCCGCATCCTCACGGTGCACGAGGCGCTGCAGCGTTCGGTCAACCTGGTCTTCATCCGCATGATGCGCGACGTGGTGATGCGCCTGGTCTACCAGGCCGCCGCGCCCGGCAGCGCCAGTGTGAAGGACCTGCTCGACGATGCCGACGACCCACGCCGCGCCACCTACCTGCAGCGCTTTGCCGATCGCGAGGGCCGCGCCTTCCTGGCGCGCTTCCACACCCAGTACCAGGGCAAGACCGCGCCCGAGGCGCTCAACCTGCTGCTGGGCCAGCACCGCGCCACGCCGTCTCGTCTGGCGGCCACCTACTTCGCGCTGGAACCGCAGGCGAGTGCGGCGCAGCTCGGTGCCTTCCTCGACCAGCGGCTGGGCCGCGAACGCAAGACCGCACAGAGCGAAGCCCAACTGGTCGAACGCTACGGCCCGGGCCGCCTGAGCCTGGCCGACCGCGCCTACCTGGCCGGCGTGCACCCGCTGGAGCTGTGGCTGCTGGGCTACCTGCGCCAGCACCCCACTGCCAACCTCAGCGAGGTGGTGGCCGCCAGCGTGGCCGAGCGGCAGGACGCCTATGCCTGGCTGTTCAAGACCCGCCACAAGGGCGGGCAGGACGTGCGCATCCGCCAGTTGCTGGAGCTGGACGCGTTCAAGGAGATCCAGCGCCGCTGGCACCGGCTGGGTTACCCGTTCGATGCGCTGACGCCGTCGTACGCCAGCGCGCTGGGCGCCTCCGGCGACCGGCCGGCGGCACTGGCCGAGCTGATGGGCATCATCGTCAACCAAGGCCTGCGGCGGCCGGTGGCGCGGGTACCGCAGCTGCGCTTTGCTGCTGCCACGCCCTACGAGACCCAGCTGGATTTCCAACCCCCACCAGGCGAACGGGTGCTCAAGCCCGAGCTGACGCAGGTGGTGCGGCGGGCGCTGATCGACGTGGTCGAGAACGGCACCGCGCGCCGGCTCAAGGGCGCGCTGCTGCGGCCCGACGGCAGCGCGGTGGCCATCGGCGGCAAGACCGGCACTGGCGACCACCGCTTCGATGTGTATGGCCGCGGCGGGCAGCTGATCTCGTCGCGCGTGGTCAACCGCACCGCCACGCTGGTGTTCCTGATCGGCGAGCGCTACTACGGCACCATGATGGCCTTCGTGCACGAACCCTATGCGGCCAACTACAAGTTCACCAGCGCGCTGCCGTCGCAGTTGCTGAAGTCATTGGCGCCAGCGCTGTTGCCGCTGCTGGACGATGGGCATTGCAGCGCCGAGGGCACCGTCCCCGCGAACGGCACGCCGGCGCTCAGCCTGACGCGGCAGTAGCCGAGTCAATGCCGGGCCAGGCCGGGCCGGACTCACCCCCGGCCCATACCATCGCAACATGGATCAGCCATCAGACCCCGTCAAACGCAGCCGCCGCGGCAGCTTCGACCCGGAGCAGGTTGGTCGCCGCGGTCGTCCCGACCATCGCGGCACCGGTGTTCCTTGAGACCGTCCATGACAGCCACCACCGAGGTCGACCGCAAGCTGCTGCTGCGCCGCATGTTCGACGCGGCCATCGCGGCAGCGCAGCCGGCGCTGTGCCTGCCGCCGCACCTGCCGGCGCCCCCGAAGGGTCGAACGATCGTGATCGGCGCGGGCAAGGCGTCGGCGGCGATGGCGCGCGCACTCGAAGACCACTGGCATGGCCCGCTCGAAGGCCTGGTGGTGACACGCTATGGCTACGAGGTGCCCTGCGAGCGCATCGAGATCGTGCAGGCCGCACACCCCGTGCCCGACGCGGCGGGGCAGCGTGCGACGAAACGAATTCTGGACATGGTCAGCGGCCTCACGGCGGACGATCTGGTGATCGCGCTCATCTCGGGCGGCGGCTCGTCCTTGCTGGTGGCCCCCGGTGACGGCCTGACGCTGGCCGACAAGCAGGCTGTCAACAAGGCCTTGCTCGCCAGTGGCGCGACGATCTCGGAGATGAACTGCGTGCGCCGGCATCTGTCGGCCATCAAAGGCGGCCGGCTCGCCGCCACCTGCCATCCGGCCAAGCTGGTCACGCTGCTGATCTCCGACGTTCCGGGCGACGACCCCGTCAACATCGCATCGGGCCCGACCGTGGCTGACCCGAGCACTTGCGGCGACGCCCTGGCGATCCTGGCGCGCTACCCGATCGAGGTGCCTCCCGCCGTTCGAGCGCTGCTGCAAAGCGGTGCCGGGGAGTCGGTCAAGCCGGGCGACGCGCGTCTGCAGGGGAACGAGACACGCATCATCAGCGCGCCGCAGATCGCGCTGGAGGCGGCGGCATCGGTGGCCCGCGAAGGCGGCCTGATGCCGTACATCCTCGGCGACAGCCTTGAGGGCGAAGCGCGTGACCTCGGCAAGGCGATGGCCGGCATCACCCGGCAGGTGATCGTGCACAGCCAGCCCTTCGCGGCGCCCTGCGTGCTGCTGTCGGGCGGCGAAACCACCGTGACCCTGAAGGGGCATGGACGCGGCGGACGCAATGTCGAGTTCCTGCTGTCGCTCGCTATCGCACTCGACGGCTTGCCGGGCGTCTACGCCATCGCCGGCGACACCGATGGCGTCGACGGCGCGCAGGAGATCGCCGGCGCCGTCCTCACGCCGAGCACCTTGGCGCGCGCCTGGACCCAGGGCATCAACCCACGCGCCAGCCTCGACATCAACGACGGCCACGGCTTCTTCTCGGCACTGGGCGACTCCGTCGTCACCGGGCCGACCCTGACCAACGTCAACGACTTCCGGGCCATCGTGATCGATAGGCCCCTTCACGCGATGCGGCCACCGGCATAGCGTGCCAGCGTCAGGCCCTCGGTGTCGATGGCGGGCTCGCGCCCGCTCATCCAGTCGGCCAGAAGCCGGGCGGTGCCGGCCGCCATGGTCCAGCCCAGCGTGCCGTGGCCGGTGGCCAGCCAGAGGTTGGGCACGCCCAGCACGAAGGCCAGGGTGCGCTGGCGGCGTGGCTGCAGCCGCAGATCGAACCCGCACAGCTGTGCCATGCCGCCGACGCGGATGCGCAGAGAATGCGCGACCAGCCGCCCGCCGCAACACTTCCAAGCCCCACCGACCGACCGCATGGACATTCAGACCGCATACCTGATGCTGGGCGTGATCAACCTGTTCATGGGGTTGTCGGCCGCGATGATCCTGTTGCATCGGCACGATCGCGGTGCCGTCGCGCTGTGGTGCACCGGCGCGGCACTGTCCGGCGTCGGTGCCGTGCTGTTCGGGCTGCGGGGCCACGTACCCGACCTGCTGTCGCTGGTGGTCGCCGCCGGACTGGGCTATTTTGCCTACCTGCCACGCGCCGCCGCACTGATGCGCGAGCGCGGCCAGTCGATGCGCTGGGCGCGGCCGCTGCTGCTGGTGGGCATCGCTTTCACGGTGCTGTGCCTGAACGTGCTGTTCTACTCGCCGACCCAGCGCACACTGTTCGGCCTCGTGGTGCACATGGTGGGGGCGCTGTGGCTGGCTTCGCAGGCCTGGGTGCTGGGCCGCGACCGGCCCAGCCACAGCGCACGGCTGATGAGCTCTGCCTATGTGATCCTGGCGCTGGGCGCGTTGACGCGGTTCGTGTCGGTGGCCGCAGGCGTCAGCCCAAGCAACCCTTTCGTGCCGGAAGTGTCGACCGTGGTGATGCTGCTGTGTGCCACCTACAACGCCATCTTCTCGACCTTCGGCTTCATCGGCATGGCCTTCGAGCAGGCCCGCAGCAACGAGCTACGCCACGCCCGCGAGCTCGAGCGCGAGCAGGTGGTGCACGCCCAGGCCACCGCCCACGCCGGCGAGCTGCGCCAGATGCTGTCGGAGCGCGAGAACCTGCTCCAAGTGCTGGCCCACGAGGTGCGTCAGCCGCTGCACAACGTGGCCGCCGCGCTGAAGAACGCCGAAGCGGCACTGCAACAGCCTGAGAAGGGCGAGATTGCGGCCACCCGGGTGAGCAACGCGCTGAGCGTGATCGGCAACGTCACCGGCACGCTGGACAACACGCTGGCCGCCGCCACGCTGCTGGTGGGCCGCCAGCCGATCGCACGCCAGGACGTCGAGATCGACCTGCTGCTCGAACTTACGCTGGGCGATCTCGCCCCAGGAGCGCGGCAGCGCATCCAGCTGATGCCGCACACCGACGCGCAGACGGCGTCGATGGACCTGAACCTGCTGCGCCTGGCGCTGCGCAACGTGCTGCTCAACGCGTTGGCGTATTCACCCGCCCATTCGCCGGTGGTACTGCGGGTCAGCGACAGCGAGGAGCCGTTGGCGTTGGTGATCGAGGTGATCGATCAGGGCCCCGGGCTGGGCCAGGTGCCGGCCAAGCGACTCACCCCGGCCCATGCCGTGGGTGCGCAGGCCCGTGTGTCGGGGCAAGGCCTGGGGCTGTATGTCGTGCGACGCGTGATGGAGCTGCACCAGGGCCAGCTGCAAAGCGAACACGCGCAAGCGCAGGGCACCGTCTTTCGGCTGGTGGTGACGCAAGGGGTGGCGGTGTAGTGCGGCCGCCGACTCAAACCGATTTCAGCTGCGCCTTGAACACGTACCCCACGCGCGACTGCGACTGCAGCGGCACCAGCGCCGGCGTGGCGCGCTCGATGCGGCGGCGCAGCCGGTAGATGGTGGCGTGCAGGCCGTTGTCGGCCTCGTCGGTGAGCGGCCGGTCGAGCGCGCGGCACAGGGTTTCGCGCGTGACGATCTGGCCGTCGGCGGCGAGGAAGCACTCCATCACCGCCATGTCGGTGGGACTGAGGCCGACCCGCTGCCCATCCGGGGCGACGAGCTGGCTGGCGCGGCGATCCAGCGCCCAGGCGGAGGCAGTCTGCTGCATCGATGCCACACGCCGGTACACCGCCTTGATGCCCAGCACCACCTGTTCCAGGGAAACCGGCTTGGCCAGGTACATGTCGGCACCGGCGTTGACGACCGATTCGAAAGTGTCCGCGCCAAGCCGGCCCGACACCACCAGCACGCCGGCACTGCTGCGCTTGCGCAGCAAACGCACCAGTTCCACCCCGTCGACCCCCGGCAGGTTCAGGTCGACCACATAGAAATCGCATTGATAAGGCGCACTGTCGGTCAGCAGGTCGTCGCTGTCCGCATAGACACGCACGGTGACGCCCAGGTTGCGCAGGTGCTCTGCCAGCAGCGCAGCGTAATCAGCATCGTCATCGACCAGGGCAAGGGTGGCTGGGAGCATGCAAAAACTTCTCGAAACGAATGGATAGCGCCCCCAGGCGGTGGCGCAGCGCGTGGCAGTTTAGGCGCCACGACGGCGCGCCCGTCTGCTGCATCGCCAGAAACAGGCGTCCTGCTCAAACCTGACAGTATTTACGATGGACCACGTTCGAGTGATATGGCTTCAAATAGGGACGCAGACTCACAAATGACTCGGTCCAGTCAAGTTCGTCCGTCCGATGGCAGGGTTCAGCGGCCGCTGCGCGTCGCCGTCAAGCGATGACCCGTCATCGCATCAGGCACACTGTGTACAGGTATGGAGAACACAATGGCCTCGACCCCCGCCCCCAAGCCCGCGCGTCGGCACACAGCAAAGCGCACCACCGCGCAGATCGCCAGCCACGCCGCTTCACTCGCCCATGCGCAGCGGCTGCGCGACGCCTTCGCTGCCACGGTAGAGCACCTGAGGCAACGGCGCGCCGACCTGATCGACGCCAGCCTGATCGAGGATTACGTCGCGCTGCAGTGGCTGGAATGGTACGGCGGCACCCTGCGCCTGACGGTCACCGGCCGCAACGTCTGCGCGCAAATGGCGCCACCCAGCATCGAGACGCCCTGACGGGGCGCCGTCATCCGAAGGAACTGGTCCTTCAGGCCCCGCTGCGTTGCCCGTCGGGGCGGCGGCGGTCGAGGTGGCGGAAGGTGATCCGGCCCTTGCTGAGATCGTAGGGCGATAGCTCCAGCGACACGTTGTCACCCGCCAGGATGCGGATGTGGTGCTTGCGCATCTTGCCGGAGGTGTACGCCACCAGCGAATGGCCGTTGTCCAGCGTCACCCGGAAGCGGGAGTCGGGCAGTACCTCGTTCACCACCCCGTGCATTTCAATCAATTCTTCCTTGGCCATGGGGATTCCCGAGTTATAGCGATAGGAATGTGACGCCCGAAACGCATGCGGCCTGCACGATGCAGGCCGCACAGGCTCGGCGTAACGCCACGGGCGGACAGTGCCGCCCGTACGTTCACGCGGTACGGATGTTCGAAGCCTGGGGGCCCTTGGCGCCCTGGGTGACTTCGAAGGACACGCGCTGGCCTTCGGTCAGGGTCTTGAACCCGGTGCCCTGGATTTCCTTGAAGTGGGCAAACAGATCCTTGCCGCCGTCGTCAGGGGCGATGAAGCCGAAGCCCTTGCCTTCGTTGAACCATTTAACGATGCCAGTTTGAGTAGCCATGAGAAGAATCCTTTGATACGGATGATTAAAGCGCAGCACATGCCGACGCAGTGCAGAAACACGCAAGAGATCACCGATGCGGGATTCGACCAGACCTGCCAGAGAACCCGGCAAGAAACGGAGGAGACCTTCTTAACGACGGTCTTGTGTATTGCTAGCCGTGCGAGTGTAACCCACCCCCGATTGCGGCGTCGACCGGATGTGCTCAACCCTGCCCAGTACTGCCAATGGCCGACAATGCCGGCCACCGCCCCCGGACACCCGCACCCCTTCTCTCGATGCTTGCAAGCTTGCCGGCCGCCTTGCGCGGCGCTCTCACTGGCCTGACGCTCGGGCTGAACACGCTGCTGGTGTTCTCGTTGATGGTGCCGCCGGCGTTGCTCAAGCTGCTCTTTCGCTTCGATGCCGTGCGGCGGCCATGCGACCGTGCGCTGAACGCACTGGCCTCGGGGTGGGTGGCCGTCAACAGTGCCTGGATCGCGGCCGTGGGCCCGGTGCAGTGGGATGTGCAGGGCCTCGACGGCCTGCGCCGGGGCGGGTGGTACCTGGTGTCGAGCAATCACCAGAGCTGGGTCGACATCCTGGTGCTGCAGCGCGTCTTTCATGGCCGCATCCCGTTTCTGAAGTTCTTCTTGAAGCGCGAGCTGATCTGGGTGCCGGTGATCGGGTTGGCTTGGTGGGCGCTGGACTTCCCCTTTATGAAGCGCGGCGCCGGCCAGGGCGCACGCAGCAACGACCTGCAGACCACTCGCGAGGCCTGCGAGAGATTCAAGCGCATCCCCACCTCGGTCATCAACTTCGTTGAAGGCACGCGCTTCACCCCTGCCAAGCAGACCGAGCAGAAGAGCCCTTACCGCCACCTGCTCAAGCCCAAGCTGGGCGGCCTGGCGATCGCGCTGGCCACGATGGGCGAGCAGTTCGAGGCGCTGCTCGACGTCACCGTGGTCTACCCGCAGGGCACCCCCAGCTTTTGGGACTTGCTGTGCGGCCGAGCCAGCGCGGTCACCGTGCGGGTGCAGCAGCGCGCGATACCGGCCGACATGCTGGGCGGCGACCCGATCCGCGACAAGCGTTACCGCCTGCGCATCGGCCGCTGGGTCGAGCAACAGTGGCAGGACAAGGACGCGTTGATCGACACCTTGCTGACCAGCACGAAGACGGCGCCCTGAACCACAGCGCTGCGACATACCCCAGGGTTGCGCACAAATCCCGAACGCGATTAGGGAAATCCTAGCTGGACTTGAGGCGGTCCAGCGACGACAAGAAAGGTTCGGCACTTCGCCGCTTCTGCTTCTCATCGCCTCGCATGCACATTTTCCAGATGTACCGCGCGCTCGACGCGGACTGGCCCGAGCCGCTGCCGCGGCATTTGGATGGCCCCGATACGCTGGTGCTTGCCTTCGGTCCGCGGGCCCTGCTCGACGCACCGGCCGCGCTGCATGACCTGGCCCGCGCCTTTCCCCATTCGGTGCTGATGGGTTGCTCGACGGCAGGCGAGATCACTGCCGCTCAGGTCGGTGTCAATGGGCTCAGCGTGGTGGTGGCACGTTTTGACCGCACGCCGCTGCGCGCGG
>JBDTQF010000072.1:0-16308 GCA_039932275.1 Burkholderiales bacterium | reverse complement strand
ATTGCGTCAGGTCGGCTGTCCGCGCTTCAGAAAACGGGGTTACGCGAAGTGCCCTCAAGATAGATGCCCAGGCGCTGGACAATCAGCTGCGCCACGCCCGCAGGGGTCCACAACTGCCCGGTCACGCTGAGCTGCTCGGGTGTGTGTTCGCGGATCAGCGTGCACACCATCGACTCGTGCGCAGGCCCTAACAAGCGGCCATAACCCAATTTGCGCCCATTCGGCTTGTCGTACAGGGCGCCCGGCCCCGAAGCGTCGTGCCGCTTGCAAATGTCGAAGACCCCGGTGCGGCTCATGCCGGTCTCTGACGCTATCTCCAGATAGGTGAACCCTGCGTCGCGCAGACGTATCACCTGCTCGCGCCACGCGTGACGCGACTCGATCGAGCGCGATCTCATGTCGACGGATTTCATGATCTCAGGCGGTCGCGAACGGCGGTCTTGACAGTGAACGCAGAAGGGTCGAGATAGGGCCTCGATGTCAGCGTAGCCGCGACATCGCGGCGGCCGTCCGCAGCGGCATCAAATCGGTCCACGAACTGCGTTTGCAGCCGATGCGGTCGCCCAGTGCCGGCTATGCAAAGTCGAGCCGTATGCCAAGACTCTGACCGGACCAGACAGTGATGTCTGCGCGGTAGCGCACATAGCCAGAGTTCGCGGCGCCCAAAGCGCCCGCGCAACTTGAGCTTGTAGACACGTGTGCTGTGAGGGAGGTTCACGGCCGTGCCTTATCGCCGGAGCCGGCGCCTGACCTTGTCGGCGGCATAGATTTGCAGCTTCTGGTCGACTTTTTGCTCGCGCTGAGCGTGCCTGATGCAGGGTTCGGCATTGGCGCGCCAGCTTATAGCTCCCGGACTGTGCCGGTGGACAGTTTGGTGGCGATCAACTCCTCGATCAATTGGTGGCTTGTGGGTCGGCAGCTCCAAGTCGGTCAATCAAGCTGCGGACGTGCGGCCTGCATCGTATGCCGACCAGAACCGCAAGGCCGCGAGCGGCTGCTTTGGAGAACGCGAGCCTTCGAGCAGCGGACAGCCTACGGCGGCTGTACTTTGAATCCGGTCGTTTGCGGGTTGACTCTCTGGCCGATCGGATGACCGAAACTGGCCGATCGCTGGTACCCACGAATGGCAGCTTCCGGCCAATCCACCATGCACCCTGCTTGCCCCGTGGCAGCGATGAGATCAGCCCCGCCGCGCCACCGACACCGTGAAGATGCCCTCCAGCCCGATGCGCGTTTCGCGCTTGCTCAGGCCGGCGCTGGCCACCAGCCCGTCCAGTTCGGCCTGCGGGCGCGGGCGCATCTGCCAGGGCTGGCCGCGGTGGTTGCGCAGGGTGTTGGCGATGAGCAGCAGTTGGGGGTGCCAGGGCTGGCCGGTGTACACCAGCGCGCCGCCGGGCCGGAGTTGCTGGGCGATGCCTTGCAGTGAACGCGACACCGGTGCGTTCTCGGCAAACAACTCGTACAGGCCGGAGGCGATGACGATGTCGAAGCTGTCGGCGTCGTCGGCGTAGGAGGCTGCGTCGAAGGCATCGCGCTGCTGCAGCGTGAGCTGTGCGGCCAGGCCCATGCGCTCGGCCAGGGCCTGCGCCATCTGCAGGTTGTGCGGGTCGCGGTCGCGCAGGGTGATGTGGAAGCGGCGCTCGCCATGGCACTTCACGGTTTCCAGCAGGTAGCGGCCACCGCCGGCGGCAATGTCGAGCATGCGCACGGTCTGCCCGGGCGGGCAGGCGTTGATGAGCGCCGACACGGTCTGCTGCATGTGTTTGCGGCGCAGGCGGATGCCGCGCCAGCCAATGGCGCCCAGGTAGCCGGTATCGATGAACTTGCCGATGCCCAGGCGGCCCGCGGGTTCGTTGCGGTACACATGGTCGAGCGACGCACCGGAGTCGAAGCCCTGTTCCAGGCCGATGCGCATGCCGTCGCTCAAGCGGCCCAGGGTGGCTAGCATCGCGCGCTGTGCCGCGAAGAACACGCTCAAGCCCGGGTTGCCCAGGCGGTGCTGCACCAGGTCCTGGTAGGCCTTGGCGCTGGGGCTGCTCACGTCGGCCGCGACATGGCGCTGGGGTGCTGCGGGCGGCAAGGCCCAGCAGTCTTCAATGAACCGGCGGCAATGGTCCAGGGCCTGCTGGCGCACCGGGTCGGCTTCATAAAAGATGGCGTGGCGGCATTCGTGCAGCAGCTCGAATCGCTTCAACGGCGAGGCCAGGGCGTCGAAGAACTTGCGCTGCGGGCCGAGCTTGACCACGTAGTCCTGGTCGGCGGCGAGCATGAGCACCGGGGTGTCGATGGCCGCTGCGTCGGCCACCACGCGGCGTGCGGTGCGGGCCATGTCGACCAGCACGCGGGCCGAGATGCGCTTGGCAATGAGCGCATCGCTGCCGTAGGCGCGCGCCTGTTCGGCGTCGTGCGTGAGCATGCCGGGGCGGATGTAGCTGGTCACCGCCAGATCGGGCTTGAAGCCCAGCGCCAGTGTGAGCGAGGGCACCGCCAGCGGCACATACAGCTTGATGGCAAAGGCCGCGGCGGCCATGGCCACGCCACGCACCGGGCGGGCGTAGTCGTGCAGCCAGGTGGCGGCAATGACCGCGCCCACGCTGTTGGCCACCAGCTGCATGTCCTGCACGGCCACGCCGTAGGTGGCGCTCAGATGGGCGACGAATTCGTCCAGGTCCTGCACCAGGGTGTCGAAGCTGGGCGCGGCGCCGCGCTCGCCCGGCGAATGGCCGTGGCCGCGGGCGTCCCAGGCAAAGGCCCAGTCGCCGGTGAAGCCCAGCTCGTGCACCAGGGCCTCCACGCGCGCCGAGTGTTCATGGCCGCGGTGCAGCAGCACCAGCGCACGCGGCGGTGTGCCGGCCCCCGGCTGATGCTGCTGGCGCGGCTGCCACACCCGGTAGAACAGGCGCGTGCCGTCGCTGGTGTTGAAGCCGGTCTCGTGCGTGGCCCAGGCGGTGCCGGGGGTGGGGTCGGTCATGGGGGATCCTCCTCGCGTGATGTGCTTTTTTGCAGGCTGCGGCGGCGCCTTCGGCCTCACACCAGGTGCAGCGCCAGCCACAGTGTCGGCGCGGTCAGCACCAGGCTGTCCACCCGGTCCAGGATGCCGCCGTGCCCGGGGATGAGTGTGCTGTAGTCCTTGATGCCGAGGGCGCGCTTGCCAGCAGAAAACAGCAGGTCACCCACCAGGCCGGTGGCGCACAGCAGCCCACCCAACACCACCAGTTCGGGCACGCTGGCCAGCCCCAGCGTGCGGCCGACGGCCACCGACACCAGCATGCTGACCACCAGCCCGCCCAGCGCGCCTTGCCACGTCTTGTTGGGGCTGACACGACGGGCAATCGCATGCCGGCCCCACAGCTTGCCGCTGACGAACTGGGCCACATCGTTCAAGGCGGTGACGATGCAGACGTACAAAAACCAGGCCGCGGCCGGCTGACCCGCCTCACCCGCCTCACCCGCCGGGGGCCAGCCGGCCAGCAAGGGCAGGCACCACAGGCCGGCCGCCTGCAACGCGAACAGGGCCAGCAGCAGTTCACGCGGCTGGCTGCGCTGGTGGTGCAGCCACCACAGCCCGACTGCACCGGCCGCGGCCGTGCCTGCAACCCACGCTGGATGGAACACACCGACCGCGGCCTGCAAGGCCCAGCAGAGCCACAAGCTGCGGCGCAGCTGCGGCACCTGTGCCCCCGCATGTGGCGCGAGTTCACGAATGGCGAGCGCGCCAATGAGCAGCACCAGGACCCAGATGCCCCACGGTCGCAGCCACCAGGCCACGAACACCACCGGCAACAGCCGCCACCAGGCACTCACCTGTCGTTGCCAGCCCCTGCCGCGCGTGACCGCCGTGGCAAAGGCCAGCCCCAGGCACAGGGCCACCATCAACCACACGGCAGGCTGAAAAGTTGGCGGAGAAATCAATGCAGCAAGGGCCGCACCGTCTAGCACCGCAGCGCCTCAGCCGGACAAGCCCGCCGAGCGGGCCCAGATCAGCCGGTGCAGCCGCTCCACCGCCGTGCCGGGAATCTGGTCGGTGGTGGACAGCGTGAGCGTGCCATCCGCCGCGAAGGCCATGTCGCGCACCTGCACGCTGCCGACGAAGTTCGGGTTCAGCGCGTGCGACACATGGTGCACCACCTGCCGGCGGCCTTCGGCGCTGCGCAGCTCGTAGCGGCCGGCGTACTGGAAGTAGCTCTCGAAGGCAGCCAGCCGTTCCGCCTCGGGCGCGCTGCGCACGCTGTCGCTGGACAACCGGGCCCGCCCTGGCCGGGCGATGCAGGCCGACATGCTGCCGTCATGCGTGTACAGGATCAGGCCGGTGGCTTCACGGCCGTACGGGTAGCTGCTGGGGCGGCCATCGCTGTAGACGATGTCCCAGCGCACCAGCTGCCAGGTGCCCGGCAGCGGGTTGTCGAGGTCAGTGGCCATCGGTGCGGGGGCGGTCACGGCATCTCCATTGGGTGGTCAGGCGGGGCAGTCTATCGCCCGCCGCGAACAGATCGCTCGCCGGCGCCTTGGCATGGCAGGAAGACACCACCCGGCTGGCTATGATCCCCGCGACCATGAGCCACCCCATGCCATTGCTTCGATTCATCGTGAAGAGCCTGGGGCGGCTGATCGGCTGCTGCGTGTTCGGCCTGTGCGGCCTGTTCGCCGCCTGCAGCCGCGACGACCCGGCGTTGTGGAAGCGCGTGAACGGCCAGTGGACCTACGACGGCAACATGTTCGAGGCGGCCGACCCCGGCAGCCTGAAGGCGCTGGATGGCCGCTTCGCGCGCGACGCCGTGCGGGGCTACTACCGCGGCCTGCGCGTGCCGGACAGCCACGGGCCGAGCTTCGAGGTGCTGGGCGAACACGAAGCGCGCGACCACCAGGCCGTGTACTGGGCCGACACCTACCGCGACGGGCAGAGCTACTACATGATCCGCCGCATTCGACTGCATGTCATCGAAGGCGCCGACCCGGCGCGCTACCAGGTGCTGAAGTACGGCTACGGCCGCGACAGCCACCTTGCCTTCTTCGAGGGCCGCGCGCTGAAAGGCATCCTCGACCCCGCGAGCTTCGAGGTGCTGACACCGCGGCTGGCGCGCGATGCCCGCCGCGCCTACTTCGAAGACCAGGCGATCGAGGGCAGCGACGGCGCAAGCTTTCAGATCATCGACGTGCACGACGACGCCTGGGTGCGCGACCGCCAGCACGCCTGGCATGTGCGCGTGGTGCTGCCCGGCAGCGATGCAGGGCCGCGGCGCGAAGTGCGCCTGCTCGACCGCGCGCTGGTGGAGAGCCTCAAGCCGCTGGGCCGCGGCTACGCCAGCGATGGCCGGCGCGTGTGGTGGCGCGGCCAGTGGCTGAAGGACGCCGACGCCGCCACGTTCACGGTGCTGGAAGAGAGCCCGGCCAGCGCCGCCGCGTCATCCGGCGCCGCGTCATCAGGCGCCGCGTCAGGCGCCGCATTAGAACCGGTCACCCAGCCCGCCCCGCCCGGCGATGCACGCGACGCACGCGGCACCTTCGACAACGGCCGCCGCATGGCCGCTGCGGCCAAACGATGAGATGAGCCCGTGCCGCGAGGCCTGCGCCTGATCAACGCCTTCAGCGACGCACCCCCATGCCCAACGAGCCGCGCTTCGAGACCCTCTACGACCTCGCGCAGGTCGACCCGCCCAACCTGCTCTTCCTCGCCCTCAGCGCGGTGGCCTTCGCCGTGGCCCTGGGCGCCTTGATCGTCCGCCGCCGCAAAGGCCAGAAGCTCAACGTCGCCGTCTTCTTCACCGCCGCCTTCGCGCTGGTGCTGGCCGTGTCCGTGCTCTCGGTGTGGGACCACCACCGCCTGCAACAAGCCCTGCGCGATGGCCACAGCCTGGTGGTGCAAGGCCTGCTGCAGTCCCACACCGTGCAGCAGCGCGCCGCGTACAACCCATCGACCAAGCGCTACGACCGCAGCATCGCCGAATCCTTCTACATCGCCGACGTGCCCTTCGGCTTCGTGCGCGATGGGTCGGCGGCGGGGTTCACCAACAGCGGCGATGCGGTGGTGGAACTCGTCAACGGGCAGGTGCTGCGGGTGCGCTATGTGGAAGACACGCCGGGGGATTTTGCGAGTCGGCGGATCTTGCGGGTGGAGAGGTTGGTGGTGCCGGCTGCGGACGCGGCGACACGGGCGGGCAACGGTTGAGCGCCGCCGCCCGGCGCCAGGCCACGCTGTATTACTTGGTGTATCAACAGGCCGCGCCATTCTTCGCGCACGCTGAGGCCGAGGCCTGCGCGGACGAATCAGCGTGATTGACTATGGCAGCAGCTTCAAACCCAGCTCTTTCTTCGCTGCCGTCTCGTAGTTGTCAGACAGTAGCGCAGGAACAGGAAGGACAGCATGTAGTCGCGAAAGTCGTCCGCGTCCATCGCCCCACGCAATTGGTCGGCGATGCTCCAGAGAGGGTGTTGCCCAGCTGTTTTCGGTTTTGTTCGGTCATGGCTTGTTGTCGTCTGGTCCGTCAGATGGGGGCAGTGCATGGCTGCGCTCCCCGATCAAGCGCTTCTCGCGCTCGATCTCGGCAATCAGTTCTTCTTCGGTGGGCAAGATGCGCTGGTACTTGGAGGCAAAGAGTTGCTGACTCTCCTGAATCACCGAGTACTTGACGACCGTTTCATCCTTGCTGTCGCACAGGATGATGCCGATGGTGGGGTTGTCGTCCTCGCCGCGCTTGAGGTCGTCGAACATGCGCACATACATGTCCATCTGGCCAATGTCCTGGTGCGTGAGCTTGCCCGTCTTCAGGTCGATGATGACAAAGCACTTGAGCAAGTAGTTGTAGAAGACCAGGTCAACGAAAAAGTGGCTGGTCTCTGAGCTGATGCGCATCTGCCGCGCCACGAACGAGAAGCCCTTGCCCAGCTCCAGCAAAAACTTCTGCAGCTCGTCGATGATGGCCTGCTCCAGCTCGCTCTCTCTGAGTTGGCCCGATTCCGGCAATTGCAAGAACTCCAGCACATAGGGATCCTTGATGAAGTCCCCCAGCGACTCCCTGGTGGCCGTGCCGCTGGCTGTGGGCGCAACTTGGGACGACAACAGGCGCTGAAAACTGCGGCTCTGCAGATTGCGCTCCAGTTGGCGCACCGTCCATTGCTGAGCGGCGCTCTCGGCCAAGTAATAGGCCCTGGCCTCGGCGCTGTCCTCCCGCATGATCAGCCGGTTGTGGCTCCAGCTCAATTTGCTACACACCGTGTAGCAAATCTCCGGATCAGGGTACGTCAGGTAGAACTGGCGGAAGTTGCGCAGGTTGGCATAAGAGAAGCCTTTGCCAAGGCTCTCAGTGAGTGCGCGCGACAGGTTCTCCAGTAGCCGCGCGCCGTACTGGGCCTTGTGCTGCCCCTGCTGCTCTTCCTGCACGATGCGCTGGCCGATCAGCCAGTACGCCTCCACCATGGCCGAGTTGACCGCCGAGCGCGCCTTGCTGCGGGCCTGCGCAAGGATGGCCTTGATATCTGCGTGGAAAGTGGAAAGTTCTTTCATGGCATTGACCTGCTCGTTTTTTTCGAACCACCCATTCCTATAAAACGGCCCGGTTGGTGGTGGACGGATTGTGCTGCTTGAACTCGTGCGGTGTGAGGTAGTTCAGGCTGCTGTGAGGGCGCACCGCGTTGTAGTGGCGACGCCAGGCTTCGATGATGACGGTCGCCTCTTTGCGCGACCGGAACCACTCCAGCGACAAGCACTCGTCGCGGAACTTGCCGTTGAAGCTTTCGTCGGCCCGTTCTGCCAAGGCTTGCCGGGGTCGCTCAGTGCCGTCGCAATGCCGGCCTGGGATATCCACTCCTCGAAGCCTTGGCGGCGCAAGAAGATCCGGATGCGCCGATAGCCATAGCGCGGGTATTGCACCGACAGCGTCTTCATCGCCGTCATGACGGGCCCGTCCTTGGCTGGCATGCGCAGCTCATAGCTCAGCGACGAACGAGAGATGCCGATCAGCCCGCAGGCCCGACGCTGGGTCAGACCGCGCTCACAAGCGAAGTTGACCTGTTCGCGCCGAGCCGGCGGGCTCACCATTTTTTTGCGTTGATCTCCTTGAGCACCTCGATATCGAGGTCGCGTTCAGCCAGCAGCTTCTTCAGCCGGGAGTTCTCCAACTCCAAGGCTTTCAAGCGCTTGACGTCGGCGGCCTCCATCTGCCCGAAGTGCTTACGCCAGGCATAGATGGTGGGCTCGCTCACCTTGTGCTTCTTGGCCGCCTCGGCCACCGTAGTGCGGTCTGCCTCGCACAGCACCGTGACCATCTGCTCTTCTGTGAGTCGACTCTTCCTCATGGGCTCCTCGCTCATCGGGAGCCATTCTTCTAGAAATTATTGGTACGAAGAAATCGGGCAGGTCAGCGGCACCGGCCACGGTGGCGAGCGTCTTGCCCGAGCCCTCGCCCATCGCGCTGCCGATCAGCCCACCGGCCAGGCCCCCGATCACCGTGCCGGCGACGCGGCGCTCATCCTTCACCGGTGCTTGTTGCTGCACCTGCGTATCCCGACACTGCTCCCGCGGCGTCACGACGGTCTCCTTGACCTCGTGGACCGCCACCACCTCGGCGAACTTGGGGGTGTTGAACGTCTTGTACCCGGTGACCGCGCCAGCTGTTTAGGGCCGGATGCTAAGAGACTGCCTGCTAAAGGCTGCGGCGAAGCCGGCGTCGCTGGCTTTCCTGCTTTTCCTCCCTGAGCAGGAGCTTCGGCGTGATCACTGTGACGAGGCTTTATCGCCCCGGCACGTTCGGGGCGCTTCATTTTTGACGACCATGCCGCCGCTACGCAGTGCCACCATAGGCGCGTGTTACAGTTTTCGTAGGGGGGAGAAAATTGGTATACGTCGACGATGCCGATGTGTCGAAGTACGGTCGTGGCTGGTTCCACCTGACGGCGGACAGTCTTGATGAGCTTCATGCATTCGCAGCTCGCCTCGGACTACCTGCCCGCGCCTTCCATCGCGGGGCACGCCATCCCCACTACGACATAACTGCCGACCAGCGGCTGAACGCTCTTCGCAGCGAAGCGCGTCCCGTCAGCCCTCGCGAGGTTGTGCGCATCGCCCGGCAGGTCTTCGTACCCACGCCAGTCAACGCCACTCCCACGAGCGACGCACAGCTTGCCCTTTTCGCCTAGGGCGTCCCAGCACCGTGTACGTCCGCGCCGATTCTCTGGACGACCTTCTGGCAAAGGTGTATCGGCAGCTCCTGGCGCGCGGCACTCGTATTGAACCCACGAAGGGCCCCGCTCGCGAAATCTATGGCGTTCTGCTGAAGCTGTCCGCGCCACGTCTGCGCCTCAGTCGCACCGAGTCGCGCGGCATCCTTTTTAGCTGCCTTGGCGAGCTGCTCTGGATACTGGCCGGTAGCAATGCACTGGACTTCATCGAGCACTACATATCGGAGTACACGAAGTCATCCGACGATGAGCTGACCATCCACGGTGCGTACGGTCCCAGAATGTTCGGCAAACGCCCGAACGACCAGCTCACGCGCGTCATTTCATCGCTGAAGAGCAAGCCCGACTCGCGTCAAGCAGTGGTTCAGCTGTTCGACCGCCGTGACACGCTCGAGTACCACAGCGACATTCCCTGTACATGCACGATGCAGTTCGTGATTCGGGACCGACGGCTGCACATGCTGACGTCCATGCGGTCGAACGACGCGTGGCTCGGCCTACCACACGACGTGTTTGCATTCACCATGATCCAGGAGCTGGTAGCCCGGTCGCTGGGCGTCGAGTTGGGGGAGTACCGGCACTCCGTCGGTAGCCTGCACCTGTACGAGCGAGACGACAAGAAGGCCATTCGCTACCTTGACGAGGGGTGGCAACCAAGGAGGCCTATGCCACCGATGCCCCGAGGCGACCCGTGGTCTTCCGTTCGGAAGCTGCTGGACTTCGAGGCTGCGGTGCGGAACGGCGACGCAAGCGCCGTGGACCCACGGGAGTTCATGGCACCCTATTGGGCGGACCTTGCTACCTTGCTGTCCATCTACAAGGCCGGCAAGACGGCTGGCAACCAAAACGAAATCAAGCGGCTGAAGCGGCGACTGACCGACGAGGTCTATGCCATGTACATCAACAAGCGCTACGGGATGGTGCCTTCGGTCAAGGACCAGACCACGATCTTCGATGGCGGCATCAACGCGTCAAAGGCTGCGACATGAACGCGCACCAAAAAGAACAGCGGGCGCTGGCCCTGGAAACCGAACTTCTCGCCTTTCATCAAAACACCCTGCCGCTGCGGGGCGTGGTGCCGCCCGAGAACATGCTCGCCTTCATATGGCAACTTATCGACAGCATTCAACGGGTAACTTACGTGCAGATCGTCCGCGTTCGTCCTGTCAGCGCTACGCGAGCCGACCCGCGAAGCCCGTCCTTTGACCCCATCAGAGCAGCCATAGCTGCAGGCCAGACAGAGGAGGCCTTCTGGCTTGTATTCCTGGCCACCCATTGCGGACGGAACCTTCGGACCGAATGGCGACTCGCAGCTGAGCTTTATGGCGCATCTGAAGCTGCGCCTTGGACGTGGGCGCGCGTCCTCAATGATCCCCAAGCTTATGCCGACTGGGTCGAGGATCACCACGAGACGTTCACCGGGAAGTTCGGCAATCACCGCAAGTACGAGTCGCTTAGGCCGGGCCCGACAGGGACGGGCGCCGTCGTCCGCAGCTATGTCGACTGGATCACCGGTTATGGCTCACACGCGGCAATGGTTGCGCAGGCGCAAACAAACGGGAATGTACGTCACGCCTTTCGCGTGCTCTATGAGCAGATGCGCGCTGTACTGCGCTTCGGCCGCACGGGGCGCTTCGACTACCTCACGATGCTCAGCAAGCTCGGTCTCGCCAATATCGAGGCGGACTCGACATACATGAACGAGGCAACCGGGCCGAAGCGCGGCGCCAGGCTCCTGTTCGATGGCCAGATCGACTCCAACACCGGAGCCCGTGTTTTGGAGGCTCGCGTGGCAGCGCTTGAACGCCAGCTCGGCGTCGGCATGCAGGTTATGGAAGACGCTATGTGCAATTGGCAGAAGAGTCCAAACTCCTACCAACCCTTCCGCGGCTAGACCTACTCGGCCCAGGAATACCGCTTCTTAAGGAAGTTCAACTTGCCCTGGCGCACCAACCCACGGTGCTGAAGCTGCCCGACTACGATTCCGGGCGAAATGGATAGATTCTTCGCGAACCGCATGATGCTTCGGTACTCATGGGGCAACGCCCGCAAAGCCGCCTCTTCTGACGGCGGGATGAGTACCTGGCCAGCGAACTTGTTCGCTTCAGCCTCCTCTTCGTCATCGAGCTCTCGTTGATCGGACCACTCAAGAAACAGCCGGTCCTCATGGAGCACTAGATGGCCTGCTTCGTGGAAGAAGGTGAACCAGAAGCTGTCGTCGCGTAGGTAGCGAACGCTGAGCTGCAGGATCGCCTGGCCGTTCTTGACGCGGGTCGCACCGCTGGCTGGACAGCCCTTCGGCGCGCGCACGATGACAACCGCGACGCCGCATGCGGCGCACCGCTCCTGCAGTTGTGGGACGAACTCAGCAGGCTCGCGGACACGGGTCAGCGCCTTCAACGAAGGCAATATGCGTTCAAAGTATGCGCGCGACCAAGTGCCAACCGACAGTTCGGCCGCCGCCAACTCACCCTGCCTAAGCCACGCGGCAACCGATGCCGATTGCGCCGTGAAAGCGGGCGAGGTGCGATAGGCCGTAAGGCCGGTTCGATCCGAAAGCCATGCGTCGCGCCATTCGTCAACGGTGCTGACCTCGAAGAACTCCAGCGCGTGCCGCAGTTTGTCGCCTGTCGAAGTTGCTGCCTTCAGCCATCCGTACCGCGCCATGTCCGCAAACGGAAGGCTCGAGACCCACTGCCTGTTGTCGTCCCGCAGCGCCTGCACATCGCGCCTGTACTGTGCCTCACGTGCCAGCCAGAAACGCACACTGGCCCCGACAACACCGGCCAGGCCCTTGGCCCGAGCAGCCGTGATGGGTAGCTCGCCGTTGAACAGCTGCGAAAGGTTTTCTAGGGAGACATCAAGCGCCCGCGCGAGGTCGTCGGATCGGAGGTTCTTCTTGGCGGCGAGCTGCCGCACGGTCTCACCTGGTGGCGATGCCCAAGCAGGGAAAAACTCGGTGGAGCGCGTCACAGCTCGCCTCCAATGTGGATGACCTTTAGTCTAGTGACCTTGGCCCAGTCGATGGCCTTACCACTCATCGGGACATGCTGGTGGTTCACGTCACAGTAGAGGTGTCGCCCTTCACTGAGCCCAAACCGTATCAGTCCCACCTTCGACCCGCAATTCTCAAATTCCAGCCCCATCTCCGTCAGCTCTGCGACCGCTTCAACGGCCTCCAGATCGGCAAGATACCTACGCAAGGCAGCAGCGGCACTATTCCCAAGCTCACGCCTGGCCCTCGCGGGGCTTTCACACGTGGAACGCAACTCTTTCGACCGAAACGCGACCTCAAGCCCCATGAATCAATTGTCGACGAATATCGCAGCGCAACGCCTGAAGCCGCTCTGCTGTAGCGCGCAACATTGAAGCCATGAGTGGCCAAATTCGCCCCGACTTTCGGGGACCCGGACCGCCGCTGACGGACAGGCACACTGGCGGCCTACGACAGCCGCCTCAACATTCGGAGACCGCGACCATGCCTGTGTACCGCTTCATCGCTGCTGCCTGCCTCGTTGCATTGCTGGCCCTGTTCGCAGGCTGCGGCAAGCCAGACCCGCAGCAGACCTTTGCGCAGGCGGTGTTGAACGCCAACCTGCTGCACGGCTTTGCCGGCCGGGCGATGCAGAGCCAGCTGGCCGAGCCGGGGGTGAAGCTGGTCGATGCCAAGACCGGCGCCACCGCGCCGATGTCGCGCACGGAGGTCTTGCAGGCCAAGGTCGATGCGATCGAGGCGGCCTACGCCAAGGTGAAGGCGCTGGGCGCCACGGGCAACGCGGGCGATGGGCAGCCGATGGTCGAGGCCTCGCGGGCGCTGTTCGAGTTGACGCTGCCGGTGTATCGCAACGAGTACCGCGAGCTGGCGGCGCTGTACGACAGCGGTGCGCCCAAGGAGCGGACGGCGGCCTTGGAGGCGTCCATCACCAGCCGGTACGAGGCCCGGTTCCAGGCGCTGCAGGCCGGGCTCATCAGCGCGGCCCAGGCCTATGCGGCCGAGCACAAGATCGACTTCCGCGTCGTCAACCCGTCGCCGCCGCGCCGTTGACGTGCGGCTTCACAACCGGCCGGTGGTGTAGGCCCACACGAGGCCGAGGATCAAGCCGGCGAGGATGACCCCCGTGGCGATCACCGCCAGCAGCGGCAGGCGGTCGGCAAACTGCAGCGTGGGTGGGGCGGTGGGCACGGTGGCGCCCTGGCTCAGCAGGCGCTGGAACATGGCCTCCTGCCAGTTGAACACGCTGCGCGCCTTCAGCCAGCCCACGGCGGCCAGGCCGGGCACCAGCATCAGCAGCGCGAGCGAGCTGTCGTCAAACAGGTTCAGCAGGGTGGACAGGCCGGTGCGGCCGGCCACCGGCGCCATGATGACGTCGAACATCGCGCCATAGATGACCACCCCGCAGACGGCGCCGATGCAGGCGCCGCGGCGCGCCGCCCGGCCGGGCCCGGGCGCGCGGCGCCGGGACCAGGTCCACAGGAATTGGTCGCGCTGGCGCGGCGTCATGCGGCGCTTCTCGGGTGGGGTGCGGGGTGGCTCATCGCGTGAGCCTCAGAGCCTGAGAGTTTTTCGGACGAGCGGGCATGGGCGAAAGACTCTCAGGCTCTCAGGGCGCGGCGATGCCGTCGATGCGGTCCATGCGCACGACGATGCGGCCCAACTGCACGCTGCGCAGCTCGACCCACTGGCCGGGCTCGAGACGCACCACGGCACCCGAGATCGTCTGGCCGTGGACGAAGAGCGTGACGCCGCGCTTGTCCTGCTGTGCACTGGCCATGACCTGCTCGATGGCCTGCTGCGAGGGCTCGGCCGCGCGGGCGGGGGCGGCAGCGCCCGCCGCCCACAGCAGCAGCGTCAGCAGCAGCAAGGCCAGCGGGGAAACCAGGCGGCGCAGCGGGCGCGGCGCGGCAACGGGGTGCAGGGGTCTCATGGGGCGGCTCCTTCGGGTGGGATGTACGGGTGGGACGTTCGGGTGGGATGAGTCAGGACAATATTCTCCACGCTCGTTCGTCTACCCTGCATGGACGCCCTCGCCGGCCCGCAGCCGACCGCCCCCTTGACCATGCCCGCCAACGCCCTGCGCTTCACCGAGATCGTGGCGCGTGAGCGTTCGCGGCTGGGCCACTTCATCCGCGCGCAGGTGCGCGACATGGCAGAGGCCGAAGACATCCTGCAAGACGTCCTGCTCGAGTTCTACGCCGCCACCGATGCCATCGAACAGGCGGGCGCGTGGCTGTTCCGGGTGGCCCGCAACCGCATCATCGACCGCGCTCGCAAGCGGAAGGAAGAACCTCTGCCGAGCACCGCGGAAGACGAAGGCGGTGGCCGGAGCTGGCTGGAGGAACACCTGCCCGACCCGGCCGCAGGCCCCGATGCGGCGTATGCCCGCTCGGTGCTGCTCAACGCCATCGTGGCCGCATTGCAAACGCTGCCGCCGGGGCAGCGCGATGTCTTCGTGGCACACGAGATCGACGGCCTGTCGTTCGCCGAGATGTCGGCGCAATGGCACGTGCCGCAGAACACCTTGCTGGCGCGCAAGCGCTACGCCGTGCTGGCCCTGCGTGCGCGGCTGCAGGCCGAGTACGGCGACCTCGTCGTTTAACCAGCAATCAATCAAGCAAACAAGCACCCCACCGTCTTCACAGGAGAAACACCATGCGCATCTTCCCCATCGCCCTCATCGTCATCGGCGTGTTCGGCGTGCTCAGGCACTTCGGGCTCATCGACCCGACCGTGATACGCCTGCTCTGGCCGTTCCTGGTCATCGCCATCGGCGTGGGCCTGCTGCTGCTCGGCCCGCGCTGCCGCGGCGACTGGCGCGGACGCATGCACGACCGCTGGGAGCGCCGCATGCACCGCCACTTCGGGCCGGGCTGGGACACCCTGAGCGAAGAGGAGCGCGAGCGCTTTCGCGCCGGCATGCAGCAGTGGCGCGACGGTTCGGCCACGCCAGCGTCAACGTCAACATCAACATCAACGCCCGATCAGCCGCGGTGAGGCCGGCGGCGCCGACAAGCACCTAAGGCGACGGGCTGGCCTCGACAAAAGCCGTCACGTCGTCGAGCACCGGCGCCAGCCAGCGCAGCGGTGCGGCCAGGGCGCCGGCCAGCGTGGCGTGGTTGACGCGGTCGTACAGCTTCAGGGTGACGGGCACACCGGCCGCTTCGAGCCGCTGCGCCAGCGCCTGTGTGTTGCGCACCGGGTCGACCACGGTGTCGTGGCGGGCCGCGCCCAGGAAGGTGCGTGGTGCCGCGGCCACCGCCCAGTCGATAGGCTGCGAGCGCGGCGGATAGTCGGGATGGAAGAAAACCGGCTGCACGTCAGTGTTGTCGGTGGGCAGGAAGTTGTACGGCCCGGCCAGGCCGACGAAGCCTGCCAGCTCGCGTGGTGAGTGGCCGGTGGCGCCGAGCCAGCGTGCATCCAGCGCCAGCATCGCGGCGTTGTAGGCGCCGGCGCTGTGGCCCATCACGATGACTCGCTTGGGGTTGCCGCCCAGCGGTGCGGCGTGGTCGAGCGCCCAGGCCAGGGCGGCGGCGCTGTCGCGCAGGAAGTCGGGGTAGCGCACGGTGGGGTAGAGGCGGTAGTCGGCCACCAGCGTCAGGATGCCGCGGGCCGCCAGCGCCTCGCCGACGAAGGCGTAGTCGCTGCGCTGGCCGCTGTTCCACGAACCGCCGTAGAAAAACACCACCACCGGCCAGCCGCCGGCCGGCGCGGCCACCACCGGGCGGAACACGTCCAGCTGCTGGCGCGGCGCGGGGCCGTAGGCCACGCCGGCTTCCAGCGTGTGCGTGCTGCGCGGGGCCAATGCGTTCAACGCACCCAGTGGCGAGCAGGCCGCCAGCAGCGTGGCCAGGCAGGCAGGCAACCAACGCCACCACGCGCCGCGACGGTGCGATGCCATCGTCATCAAGCCCTCAGCCATGTCGCACGGTGAACAGGCCCACGTTCACCTTGCCGGCACGGAAACCCGCTTCGCAGTAGCACAGGTAGTACTCCCACAGGCGCTTGAAGGCGGCATCGAAGCCCTGCGCCTCGATGGCCGGCCAGGCCGCCAGGAAGCGGCGGCGCCATTCGACCAGCGTGGCGGCATACGACAGGCCGAACAGCGTCTCGGTCTGCAACACCAGGCCGGCGCGCTG
>JBDTQF010000071.1:0-16342 GCA_039932275.1 Burkholderiales bacterium | reverse complement strand
GGTCGGCCTCGGCCAGCGCCTGCGGCCGCGGGAACAGGCGGTTCAGACCGGGCCACGGCGTGCTCACCGGCTCGCCCAGGCACTCGGCCAGCCGCTGCGCCAGCGTGCGTGCCGCGGCCACGCTGATCTGCTGGCCCAGCACCACGCGCACCGCGGTCTCGAAGCCGTCGAACGAACCCGGCACACGCAGCCCCGCCACCGCCGGGCGCGGCAGGCCGATGAGCTGGGCGTCGATGCCGGCGGGGTCGGCGTCCAGGTCGAGTGCCTGCCGCACGCGCTGCAGCACCTCGGGCAGCCGTGGTGCCAGGGTGGGCGCCAAGCGCAGGGCCAACGTGTGGCGTTCGTGGTCGAAGGCAGCCTCGATCCACCCGATGGCCGCGGGCACGCGCGAGCGTTGCGGCTCGGCGTCCAGCGTCAGCGTGCGCCGCAGCACACCTTCGGGCGAGACGGCCTCGATGCCGGCCAGCGCCCGTTCGCCGATGAAGGCCAGCAGCCCGGCGCTGTCAAACGGCGGGCGCCAGGCCAGCCGCACGGTGATCGCACCCGGCTCACCCGCCGCGGCCTTGGCCACACCCTTGAGCGCACCGCGCTGCGCCCGCAACTGGCTCGGGTTCATGCGGTAGCGCTCGGCAAACGCGGCATTGAAGCGCCGCAGGCTGGCAAAGCCGCTGGCCAGCGCCACCTGGGTGATGGGTAGCGCTGTGTCCGTCAACAACCCCTTGGCCTGCAGCAGCCGCCGGGTGGCCAGGTAGTCGATCGGCTTGACACCATGTGCCTCTTGAAAGATGCGCCGCAGGTGCCGGTCGCTCACGCCCAGCAGCGCGGCGATGTGCGGCAGCCCGCAGGGATCGCCGCGCGCGGCAGCAGCATCGATCAACTGCATTGCCTGCAGCGCCAGCGTGTGTGGCCCGTCGATCAGCGCCAGCCCCGGCGCCAGCTCCGGCCGGCAACGCAGGCAGGGCCGAAAGCCCGCCTGCTCGGCCTGCGCCGCATGCGCATAGAACCGGCAGTTCTCGCGCCGCGGCAACTTCACCCGGCACACCGGCCGGCAGTAGATGCCGGTGCTGGTGACGCCCACGAACAGCCGGCCGTCGAAGCGGGCATCGTGGGCCTGCAGCGCGCGGTAGGCGGCTGTGTCGTCAAGGGGTGAGGCCGGGTGGTCCATGCGGCCATGATAGGCAGCGCAGGGAAGGGGGCTGGCCGTTTTCGGACTTGTGGCTACGTCCCCGGCCCCGAAACTGCGCCAGGGCTTCAGCCCTACTCACTTAGCCGCGGCGGTAGACCTCGACCCATCTGGTCTGACCAGCACAGTCGACACGATCCCAACGCTGGTCTTCACGTTGATGAACATAGGTACGCGACCTGCAGGTGAGCCAGACCGGGAACAATATTGCGTCGCAGCTGTACCTTCCTAGACGCCTAGGTAAGCACTGCGCACCGCAGGGTTCTCCCTCAGCTCGTGAGCTGGTCCTTCAAGGACAACGCGGCCGCGCGCAAGCACATAGGCGCGATCGGCGACGTCGAGGGTCAGCGCAACGTTCTGCTCCACCAGCAAGACGCCGATCCCTCGTTTTGTCAAGCCGACGAGCGCCTCAAAAATCTCGCCGACGACACGTGGCGCGAGACCCGTCGATGGCTCATCCAGGATCAACACGCGCGGCGTGGTTACCAACGCGCGAGCGATCGCAACCATCTGCTGCTCCCCACCAGACAAGCTTCCAACCAGCTGACTACGGCGCTCGTGCAATCGAGGGAACATGCTGAAGCATTCCTCGATCATTCCGGCCCGCTGTGCCTTCACGCGTGCAAAGGTGCCGCTGGCGAGCAGGTTTTCCGCGACGGTCATCTCAGGAAAGAGCTTGCGGCCTTCGGCCACCGTTGCGATGCCCGCCTGCGTCCTTAGGTACGGTGCATCCCGGCTCACGTCGCGACCGGCAAACCAGACCGTGCCCGTGCTGGCGGCAAGCAGACCGTTGATCGCCTTGACCAGCGTGGTCTTGCCTGCCCCGTTTGATCCGATCAGCGCGACGATTCTTCCGCTCGCCACCTCCAGAGAGACTTCGTGCAACACCTCGATAGCACCGTAGCCAGCGCTGATTCCGGATGCCTTGAGCAGGATTTCATCCGTTGCGTTTGCCAAGGTAGGCCTCCTGCACATCGGGATTGTTCAGCACTTCCGCCGCAGTTCCGGTGGCAAGCACTTCGCCGAAGTTGAGCACCACCACCTGGTCGCACAGTCGCGTGACGCTCGGCACGGAGTGTTCGATGACCACCAGCCCCAAGCCATCGGCTTTAAGCTGCAGAAACCTCTCGTGCATGCGATCCGCCTCAACGGGCGTCAAGCCGGCGAGCATCTCGTCAAGCAGCAAGACCTTGGGCTCGGTCGCCAAGGCGCGGGCGACCTCCATTGCCCGTAGATCAGCCAGACTGAGGCCGCTGGCATCCCGGCTCGTCAGGTGCACGATACCGACTCGGTCGAGCACGGCGTGTGCCTTCTCGCGTGCATCGTCAACCTTGGGATACCGTGACATCCCGGCCACCATCACATTCTCCAAAACACTCATGCCCTGGAAGGGTCTAGCGAGCTGGAACGTTCTGGCCAATCCGAATCCGCAGATCCGGTGTGGGGGCATGGACTCGATGCGCCGGCCTTCCAGCGTGATGCTGCCGGCATCGGCGCGGTGAAAGCCAGACAGGCAGCTGAACAGCGTCGTCTTTCCAGCACCGTTCGGCCCGATGACACCGAGAATTTGCCCCTGCGTGACTGCCAACGACACGCCTTCCAGGGCCTTTAACCCGCCGAACGCCTTGCTCAACCCTTGCGCTTCGAGGAGTACCGTCATGCGAGCGCTCCTTTCTTGCGGCGCTGGTCGGGGGCGGCCTGACGATGGCGCAACCGAATCGACGACAACCGAATCGACGACAGCCCCTGTGGCAGCAAAAGCGCGACGACGATAAGGATCAGCGCATACATCACCAACGGCGCCCCAGGCAGCGAAGGGCCCAAAGAAGTTCGTAGGGCCTCGCCCAAGGGCAGGAGTAGCGCGGCGCCCAGCAAAGGCCCCCATAAGGACCGCATGCCGCCAACGATACAGAACACCAGGACTTGCGCTGTCAGATCTATGCTCAGCACAGAGCGCGGATCGACGAAGGAGATGTACTGCGCATAGAAGGCGCCGCCCAATGCCGTCAACATGGCAGACACCACTATCGCCAGCAGCTTGTAGCGGAAAGCTGGAACGCCAAGGGCTTCGGCGGCTTCCTCGTTGTCGCGCAAGGCGCGCCAGTAGTATCCCGTGCGCATCGCCAACAGTTTGTGGCACAGCAGCATCGCGCTCACCAGCATGACAGCGATGATGAGTGCATAGGGCCACTTTTCTCGGAACTGCAAGTAAGCCAAACCCCAGCGCGAGAAGTCGAGCGCCAATCCGTCGCCACGACCCAGCGGCGGTGATGCGCCGACCAGGAGGTAGGCGATCTCCGCGCATGCCAACGTCAAGAGGCCGAAATAGTGGCCGCGGACCCGGAAGCGGAAACACAGCGCGCCGATGGCTGCGGCCTGAACGGCGGCGAGGGCGACCCCGGCAAGCGCACCGAACCACGGTGAGATGCCGTGAGCAGAGTACAGGTAGGCGACGGTGTAGGCACCGGTACCCGCGAACAACGCATGGGCCAGTGACATCAGACCTGCTGTACCGGCCGCGAGATTCCAGGCCGTTCCCCAGTAGCCGTAAAGCATCACGAGGATCAACAGGTTCATGATCGCTCGGTCGTGCAGCCCAAACCAGGCCATGCCGCCCAGAGCGGCGATCAGCGCCACGAGAACGACCGACCTCATGCGGACTTCCTCGGCACGAGCAAGCCTTCGGGCCGCCATAACATCACGATGACAAGAAGACAGAAGGGGATGGCGGCGGCCACCGACCCCGGCAGCCAGATGCTGGCCACGCGCTCGGTAACGCCGACCAGAATCCCCGAGACCACAGCACCGAAAAAGTTCCCTAGCCCTCCTGCGATGACGGTCACGAAGGCAATCAAAGTGAACTGCACACCGACGGTCGGGTTGACATACAGGATGGAGACCAGCATGGGCCCAGCGACGCCAAGCGTGGCGATTCCGATGACTGTCGTCCACATCGCGATGCGGTGGCTGTTGATGCCACTCAAAGCCGCCCCTTCGGCCGACTGCGAGACCGCGCGCATCATGATGCCGAGGTCGGTGAATCGCAGCAACGCATAGAGCGCACCAATCAACACGATCGACGCCACGGCCGCCGATGCGTGCGTCAGCTGAATTGAGACGTAGCCCACCTGAAGCGCCTGATTCGCCCATGACGTATCCGCAACCAGGTTGTCGGCCTTGAATACCATCAGGGCGAGGTTCTGCAGCAACATGCCCACGCCCAGCGTCACGGCCATGGAAGCCAGTTCGGACTTACCCGCGAGATGTCGGATGATCAGCTTGTAGAACACGGCGCCAATCAAGCCCATGAATGGCAGCATCCAGAGCACCGAGATTGCCGGATTCACGCCGAGCATCGAATAGGCCAGGAAGGCGCCATACATCGCCAGCATCAGGAACTCGCCGTGCGCGAAATTAACCACGCGCATCACGCCGAACATCAGGGTCAGGCCGATGGCGACGAGTGCATACAGCCAGCCAGAGAGAAGGCCGCTGACGAGGGCCTGGAGGAACACGTCTGTGGAGTTCATGGCGGCTGACGGATCATTCGCTACTTCAGTGGGATCATCTTTTGGGCGGCCACCGAATCGGGCCAGACCGTCACGAACTTGCCGTTGATGACCTGCGCGACGACACTGCCTACGGGAAGCTGGCCCGACGCGTCAAATGCGAATTCGTCACTGGGAAGCAGAGACACCGGTCCTGTCTTGGTCTTGAGTGAGGCCAGGGCGTCGCGAACTGCCTTGGGATCGGCTGATCGAGCCTTCTCCACTGCGTCGATGACGGCCCAGGTAGCGACATAGGCCTGCGCCGAGGTCGCCAGGGGAGTCTCTTTGTACTTTGCTTCGAAGGCGGTGACGAACTTCCGCACGGAGTCCTTGTTCATGTCGGGCATCCATTCGACGATCCCAAAGGTACCTTCGACTGCTTTTCCGCTTTGCAGCAAGGCTGGTTGGACGTGACCTTGGCCATAACCCACGAACATCGGTCGAAACGATTGCGCGCTCATGGCTCGGAACAGTACGATCGACTCGTTCACGAGACCCGCCATGAAGACGACATCCGCGCCCCCTGCGCGCATCTTGCTGACGGCGGTGGACAGATCCGACACGCCGGCACGAAAGCTCTCGTCCGCAACCACGGAGATCTTCTTGGCGGCCAACAGCGCTCTGTAGTTCGTCGCGACTGACTGGCCGTAAGGTCCGTCGTCATAGATGATGGCCGCCTTGCTAACCGGCATCCCCCGGGCCGCCATCACATCCAGGAACTTGCCAACTTCCTCGACCGCCCATTTCGACTTGGGGCTCACACGGAACACGTATTTCTGGTTCTTCTCGGTCAGGAAGTCGGCCACGGCGTTGCTGATCACGTAAGGCACTTCGCTGCGCTCGGCCACCTGACCGATCACTGTCGAGATTGCTGAAGTCCAGCCTCCGACGAGTCCGCTGACTTTCTCGCGCTCGATCAAGCGCTCGGCCTCGCCGCGGCCAGTTTCGGGCTTTGACTGCGTATCGCCCACGACGAGTTGCACCTTCGCGCCGTTCAGGCTGCGAATGCCGCCCCTGGCGTTGATCTCTTCAATGGCGAGGTCGTGGCCCTTCATCAGCCAGGCCCCGTCAGAAGCCGAGCTGCCGGTCAAGGGCGTGAGCACGCCGATCTTCACAGTCTGCTGCGCTTGAGCGGTAGCCGAAACCATGAAGATTGAGCTCGCCAGCAACGACGAGATGCCTAGTCTTTGCATGATCGATGGACGCATAAGTGTCTCCAGAGTGTTGGGTCGGATTGACGTTTGCTTTGGGAAAGCGGTGCTTGCGATGAGCGCGCCCAGCACCGGGTGAGTGAGAACCTGTGATGTGAAGAAACCTTATGCCAAAGGTGGCGCTTCTGCGCTTCACCTGGCAGTGCGGCTATCGGCAGGTGTAGCCGCCGTCGATCGGCAATGCGACCCCAGTGATATACGCCGCCTCGTCCGAACAAAGCCATAGACCCGCATTCGCGATATCCGACGGCCGCGCAATTCGTCCCAGGGGGATGGCGGCGACGAACTTCTCCGTCATCTGCTGTGCTACCACTGGATCGCCCCCGGTTGAAAGGAAGAAGGGCAGCATGGGGGTGTCCACGGCGCCGGGACACACCGCATTGACGCGGATCGCTTCGGGCCCGAGCGTCAAGGCCAGAGCCTTCGTCAGACCGACGATGCCGAATTTGGCCATCGAATAGATCGGGCTGAACTGCGACCCGACCAGGCCGGACGTGGATGCCGTGAACAGAATTGCGCCGCCTCCGCGGTTGCGCATGTAGGGAACCACTTCGCTCGTGGAGACCACCGTCGACCGGACATTCAGATCCAGCGCGTGCTGGTAGGCCTTCATGTCGAGCTTTTCGATCCCTTGAGGGCCGGGCATACCGGCATGGGCCCAGAGAACGTCAATGCCGCCCATCAAATTGGCGCTGTCGTGGACGATTCGACGGCACTCGGACTCCGACGTCAAGTCGGCCAGAACGGCGTGGGCCTTGCCACCGGCGGCTTGGATGGCCTGCACGGTCTCCATGGCGTTCGTTTCGCTGTAGTCCACGACACAAACGGTGGCACCCTCGCGGGCGAAGAGTTCAGCCGCGGCGCGTCCCATGCCGGACCCGCCAGCGGTGATGATGCAGAGCTTGTCTTTCAATCGCATGATTGAGGCCTTCAGTTTGCGTACATGTCGGGATAGTTGCCCGAAAGGTTGACCACTGTGGACCGAGTCTGCAGATAGGCATCAATGGCTTCAATGCCGTTCTCTCGACCGAGTCCACTCATCTTGAAACCGCCGTACGGAATCGCCCACCGGATGTAGCGGTAGGTGTTGATCCACACCGTTCCGGCTTGGATGCGCGCTGCCACGCGGTGCGCGCGGCCAATGCCCTGCGTCCATAGGCCGGCTACAAGCCCGTAGTCGGTGTCATTGGCAATGGCGACCGCTTCTTCTTCGCTGTCGAACGGAATGACGGACACCACGGGGCCGAAGATCTCCTCTTGGGCCACCCGCATCGAGTTGGAGACGTTCGCAAAAACAGTGGGCTCGACGAAGTAGCCTGGCCCGAAGTCACCGGACGACACCCGCTTTCCACCTGCCTTGAGCTGCGCGCCTTCATCCTGAGCGATGCCGATGTAGCGCAGAGTCTTGTCAAGTTGTTCGGCGTGTGTTTGAGGGCCCATCTGAGCGCGGCTGTCCATGGGCATGCCAATTCGGATACGCCCCGCCCGTGCCGCTAGCTCCTCCACCACACGGTCGTAGACCCCGCGTTGCACGAGCAACCTGGAGCCCAGAGCACAGCTTTGACCGCATCCCGCAAAAGAACTATGCGTAGCAGCGTTGATGGCCTGGGACAGGTCGGCATCGTCGAAAACAATGTGTGGCGACTTACCTCCGCATTCGAACGAGTAGCGCTTAAGGTTGATGGCGCCGGTGCGCATGATTTCCTGCGCGGTGCGGTGCTCGCCAGTGAAGGAGATTTTTGCGACGTCCGGATGGGAGACCAGCCTGGCTCCGGCGATCGGCCCGATGCCACTGACGATGTTGATCACGCCGGCGGGCAGATTGCAGCTTTCCAGAAGGCGAGCAAACTCGTAGGTCGAAACGGGCGTTTGTTCCGCGGACTTGACAACGACGGTGCAGCCTGCAGCCAATGCAGGCGCCAGCTTCCAGGCCAGCGTGAACAGCGGCGCATTCCACGGAACGATGGCGCCCACGACTCCAACAGGCACTCGGCTGGTGTAAGCGAGGACGCCTTCTTCGATGGGAATGGTTCGTCCCTCTATCTTGTCCGCGAGGCCGGAGTAGTAGTAGTAGTACTGGGCCTGCCCCTTCATCGTGGCCAGGGCATCGCGGTACAGCATGCCGTTGTCTCTTGACTCAAGTTCGGCGAGCCGTTCGGCGTGTACCTGGAACAGATCACCGATCTTGCGCAACAACGCCGACCGCTCCGCCGGCGTCCAGTGCGACCACGGCCCGACCAGCGCTTGCCGGGCTGCCTCCACCGCGGCATCGATGTCCTTTACGCCAGCGAAGGCAACACGTGCCCACACTTGCCCGTTCGAGGGGTCGATGGATTCGCTCTGTTCGCCATCGATCGGACTGACCCATCTGCCGCCGATGAAAAGTTTGTCCTGAAAGTACTGAGTCTCAGCGTTCATTGAGGTCCTTTAGAAGGCAGCGCGCCCGAGCGCCTGTCACGGTCATGGCAACACCAACCGGTTGTCAATTAACCAACTAGTCGGCTAGTATGTTTATTGACTGTTTTGGACTTTCGTTGGTTTGCAAATTGGCATCAAGAAGGTAAACCCTGATGCAGCCAACTCAAGGCCTTGGAGTTGGAGAACTCCCGGCTCAAGAAGCTCTTGGCCGAGCCGGCTCACCCCGAGCGCCGTTCCATCATCGATGGCAGCACGAAGCGCATGAAACGGAAGGTTCCCGCCAGGCTGACGTCAAGCGTCTCGTCCCAATCCTCGTTGGACAGCTTCCAGACGTTGCCGTTGCGGTTGATGCCGGCGTTGTCCACGGCCGCGTCAATGCGGCCGTAGCGCGCTATCGTCGCCGCGATGTAGGCTTCGATGTCGGTGCGTCGGCGCACGTCCAGCGCCAGCGCCGTTCAGACGATGCCCGCCTCGATCGCGTCGACGACGTCCTGTACCGGCAGCCAGTCTTGCAGCGCGGCACGCAGGCCTTCCGGCGAGCCCACCATCTCGCCAGCGGTCGGCTTGTCGGGCACGGTGCGGCTGAATCGCGGCGCCGGCGCCGGTTGCAATTCGCCCGCCACTTCTACGTAGGCACCGCGCGCCCGCATGTGCGGATGTTCGGTGGCTTCTTCGAGATCGAGCACCGGCGCGAAACAGACGTCGGTGCCTTCCAGCAACGCCGCCCATTCGGCGCGGGTCTTGGTGCGGATGCGCTGCGCGATCTTCACCTTGGCGGCGGGCCAGCCGGCGCGGTCCAGCTGCGGCGTGGCGATGTCGAGCTCCAGCACCTTGAGCAACTGCTGGTAGAACTTGTCTTCCACCGGCGCGATCGACACCCACTTGCCGTCGGCGCACTCGTAGACCTCGTAGAAGTGCGCCCCCGAGTCGATGTGGTTGGTGCCGCGTTCTTGGTTCAGCAGCCCGGCGCGCATCATTCCGTACAGCTGCGTGGAGAGGGATGCCACGCCGTCGACGATCGCCGCGTCCACCACCTGCCCCTTGCCGGAGCGGCGGGCTTCCAACAGCGCGCTGAGCATGCCGATGATCAGGTACAGCGAGCCGCCCGCATAGTCGCCCAGCAGGTTCAGCGGAATGGCCGGGGGCTCGCCGGCGCGGCCCATCGCGTGGAGCGCGCCGGTGATGGCGATGTAGTTCAGGTCATGGCCGACGGCAGGCGCCAGCGGCCCCGTCTGGCCCCAGCCGGTGAGGCGGCCATAGACGAGCTTGGGGTTGCGCGCCAGGCAGACGTCGGGCCCAAGGCCGAGCCGCTCCATCACGCCGGGGCGAAAGCCCTCCAGCAGCCCGTCGGCCTGGTCCGCCAGCTTCAGCGCCAGCTCGGTGCCTCCCGCACTCTTGAGGTCGATGCGGATGGTCTTGCGGCTGCGCAGCGCGTAGTCGAACTGGCGTGGACGCTGCAGGCCCAGGCCCGAGGCCTGCTTGCGGTCAATGCGGATGATCTCGGCGCCCAGGTCGGCCAGCAGCATGCCCGCGAACGGACCGGGGCCGATGCCGGCGAACTCGACGATCTTCAGGCCAGACAACGGTCCCATCTCGTGCCCCTCCGAACGGGCGCCGCGCAGCATGCGCAGTGTGGTGTATTCGAGCGATCTCTCTTTTTCGATCCGGGCCTATTGCGGGGCCAGGTTGAGTTCTTTGGCAAGACGAACCTAGAAGGGGTGCCTTGCTCGACGAAGCCTGGATCGTGCTGGATTGCCGAAAGAATACTGTCCAGATAGAATGTTGTCAATCGCGGGCACGTACAGGCAGAGGAATCGACGCGTTGAAAGCAGTCGACAGACATTTCGCGCACGACGTGAGCGGGAGCTGGTGCTGGCCCTGCGGGCCTCTCGCTGGCCATCGATTTGGGACGGTGGGGCTTGCACGTACGTGTCGCTCATCGAGCGGCAGGCGACGGAGATTGGCGCCCGAAAGGGCGTGTGCGGTACTATCCACTTGGAATGTTCAATAGGGCGATTCGCACCCATGAGTACTGCCGCCCGCGCTGCGACCAAGACACCCAGCGCCGCTCCGAATCGCCGCACGAAACGTGAGCAGCGCGACGAAAGCGTCGACAAGCTGCTCTCCGCGGCGCGTTCGCTTTTCGTCAAGAAGGGCTATCGCGCGACGACGCTCGAGCAGGTGGCCAGCGCTGCGGGCCTCACGAAGGGGGCGGTGTACTTCCACTTTGGCGCCAAGGAGGCCGTTCTCGTGCAACTGCTTGCGGCCGTGGAGGCGCAGCTCATCGCGCCCGCGCTTGATATCCTCAAGTCGCCCGGCAGCCCAGCCTTCGACAAGTTCGGGCAGTTCCTGCGGATGCATGGAGAGATGGGGGTGACGAAGCAGGAAGACATGCTGCTGCTGATTTCGATGTCTATCGAGTTTGCAGAGCAGGAGGGCACCGCTGCAGAGGCGATCAAGCGCATGTACAACAGCCTTCATAGCGCGATCGAGGCCCTCATCAAACGCGGCCAGGCGAGCGGCGAATTCCGTCGCGACGCACCCGCCGCCGAACTCTCGTCCATCGTGATCGCTACGCACGACGGCGCATTCCTCGAGTGGTACCGCCGCAAGTCCAAGCTCGATGGCCGCAATCTCGTGCGTGCCGTTGTGTCCGTGCTGATGCATGGACTCTGAGCGGCCCGCCCCAACGGATCGTTGTCGAACAATGCGCGGTCGAAAAAGGATTTGACAACATACCAGTCAGTTAGTATTCTGGCTGCCATCTTGGGTCGGAGGTAACTTCTGATGGATCTGCAACTGGCAGGGAAAAGCGTCATCGTCACGGGTTCGGGTTCGAACATCGGCCGCGCTATCGCGCTGGCCTTCGCACGCGAGGGCGCGAAGGTCGCCATAGCCGACATCGACGTGCGCCAGTGCGAAAAGGTCGCGCAGCTGGCGCGCGAGACTGGCGCGAAGGAGGTACTTGCCATGCCCACCGACGTGACCAACTGGGAGCAGGTGCAAAGGCTGGCGAGCTCGGTGGAAGAGCAGTTCGGCGCTATCGATGTTCTGGTCAACAACGTTGGTTGGACAGTCGATCGGCTGTTCATGGAGAAGCCGCGCGAGGAATGGGAAAAGGAAATCCAGCTCAACCTGTGGTCCAACATCAACTGCACGCGTGCGGTGCTTGATGCCATGGTCAAGGCGGGCAGGGGGAGCGTCGTGAATATCGGGTCGGACGCGGGGCGCATGGGTGAGTTCCGCGAGGCCGTCTACGGCGCGACCAAGGCCGGCGTCATCGCATTGGCCAAGTCACTGGCGCGCGAGTATGGCCGCAAGGGTGTCCGGTTCAACACCGTTTGCCCAGGCACAACGCTGCCCGATTCCGATGAGGAAATCGGCGAGCGCAGCATTTGGGCCACCGGCATGAAGGACTGGAACACGCCCGAGATGCGTGAGCGCATCGCGAAAGCCTATCCCCTTCGCCGAGTCGGCCGGCCGGACGACATCTCGAACGCGGTGCTCTTCATGGCATCGGGGTGCTCGTCTTTTATCACCGGCCAGACGCTCAGTGTGAGCGGCGGCTACACGATGATGTGAGCCCGGCATGACGAGCCTGGAGATTGCAAATGGCGTTGCCCAGTTGACGCTGGCAAGTCCGCCGGTGAATGCATTGTCGGAGGACCTGCTCGACGCGGTCGAGCGCAGCCTCGACAGATTGGCGACACGTACTGATTGGTCGGTACTGGTCCTGGCCAGCAGCGCTAATGTGTTCTGCGCCGGCGGCGACCTCCATACCATGGCCGGTTGGATGCGGCAGGATGATGCGCGTTCGGTGGTAGGCGCATATGCCGCGCGCGTGCAGCGTATCGGCTTGCGAATCGAGTCGATGCCACAGGTCACCATCGCGCTGTGCGAGCGCTCCGCGCTCGGCGGAGGACTGGAACTCGCGCTCGCTTGCGATCTGCGCGTGGCCAGCTCGCGAGCCAAATTCGGGTTGCCCGAAGTGCGTCTCGGTCTTTTGCCGGGTGCCGGCGGAACGCAGCGCCTCACTCGCTTGTGCGGAACAGCGTCGGCGATGCGGATGATCCTGTCTGCCGAAGTGATCAGCGCCGAAGAGGCGAAGCAAATTGGACTCGTGCAATGGGTGTTCGAGCCGGAGCGGTTTGCCCCGGAGTCGCAGAGCATCGTCGCCCGGGTCGCATCTATGCCGCGGCATGCCCAGCAGGCGAGCAAGAGCTGCATCCGCCTTGCGCACGATCACCTTGCGGGCTATGCCGCGGAAGTCGAAGCGCTGTCTGAACTGGCCACAACGAAGCAGACCCTCCAGCTCGTCGAGGAATTCCTTGCTGGTGCGCGTGAGCCGGTCGAGGGTCGGTGATGGACATCGACTTCACCGCCGAGGATGACGCCTTCCGGTTGGAGGTGCGGGAGTTTCTCGAGGCTAACGTGAGCCCTCGGACGCGTGCAAAGGTGCGCGCGGGCAGCGAGGTAGAGAAGCAGGATGTTGTCGACTGGGTTCAGGCGCTGCACGCGCGTGGCTGGTCGGTGCCGCATTGGCCGCGCGACTGGGGAGGCGCTGGTTGGTCGCTGTTGCAGCAGATGATCTATCGCGAGCTCGTGCAGCAAGTCGGAGTGCCGGAGGCGCCGTCGTTCGGGATGAGCATGGTGGGCCCCGTGATCTACACGTTCGGCACCGAAGCGCAGAAGCGGCGTTTTCTGCCGCGCATTGCCAGTCTGCAGGACTGGTGGTGTCAAGGCTTCTCGGAGCCGGGTGCAGGTTCCGACCTTGCGAGCCTGCGCACGACGGGGCAGCGCGATGGCAACGGCGACTGGGTGCTCAATGGCCAGAAGACCTGGACGACGCTCGCGCAGCACGCCGACTGGATGTTCGTACTGGCGCGCACCGACCCGGACGCATCGCGCAAGCAGGCGGGAATCTCCTTTCTGCTTGTTGACATGCGGACCCCTGGCGTCACCGTGCGACCTTTGAAAACGATTGACGGCGGACACGAGATCAACGAGGTCTTTCTGGACAACGTGGTGGTCCCAGCGGACCAGCTTGTTGGTGAGGAAAACAAAGGCTGGACGTACGCCAAATTCTTGCTCGGCAACGAACGGATCGGACAGGCGCGCGTTGGGTTCACCAAAGCAAGGCTGCAGCGAATCCGTGCGTTGATGACGGCCAGGCCGCAGGGATGGTCAGTGCCGTTGCGCTACGCGGAGTTCGAGAACAGGCTGCTGCGGCTCGAGGTCGAGCTGCGCGCGCTCGAAATGACGCAGTTGCGCATGCTGACCGCGGCCGAAGGCCACGTGCCGCCCACCTTCGCGTCGGTATTGAAGATCAAGGGCTCCGAGACGCTGCAAGCGGCAACAGAGCTCCTGTACGACGTGGCCGGCATCTCAGCGTTGGCGGGTGCCGGGCAGTACGGTGAGGATGCATCCGACGCGGATGAAGAGCTTCTCGCGATGGCCGCGGCCAGCTATTTCAACAATCGAAAGGTGTCGATCTACGGCGGCACCAATGAGATCCAGCGCAACATCATCGCGCAGGCGGTGCTCGCGGCATGAACTTCGACATCACATCCGAGCAGAAGCTCCTGCAGGACACCTTGCGCCGCATGCTCAGCTCTCACTACGGTCTTGGAGAGCGTCGTGAGTATGCGAAGTCGAGCACCGGGTTCAGCCAGGCCATGTGGCGTCGCTACGCGGAAATGGGCCTGCTTGCATTGCCCTTCTCCGAGAAGGACGGCGGCCTGGAAGCGTCACCCGTAGAAACGCTTGTCACGATGCAGGAGCTGGGCCGCGCCCTGGCCCTGGAACCGTATCTGGAGACTGTGGTGATCTGCGGCGGACTCCTGCGTCGCCTGGGCTCTGAACCGATGCGGTCGGCCACTATCCCGCGGATCATCGCTGGGGACATCCTGTTTGCGTTCGCGCATGAAGGCAACGACGCGCCGGGCTCCTGCGTTGCCGCCGAGCGACTCGAAGGTGGATTCCGTCTGCAGGGCCGCGTGCCGCTTGTTGTCGCTGGGGCAGCCGCGGATCAGCTGCTCGTGCCTGCGGCGCTAGAAGGCCGCGTCGCACTCCTGATGATCGACCGGGCCACGGACGGCTTGACCGCTCGCGCGTTTCAGCTGCACGACGGCACGCAGGCCGCCGAACTCCGATTCGACCGTGTCCTGGTCGCGCAAGAGCGCCTGGTGAGTTCGGACGCCTACGCCGACATCTGCCGCGTTATGGACGAGGCGAACGCGGCCCTCTGCGCAGAAGTCGTCGGTGCGATGGAGGAGGCTTTCGAGCTGACCCGGGACTACATACGCACGCGTCAACAGTTCGGGGTGAGCATCAGCACTTTCCAGTCGCTTCGCCATCAGCTCGCCGACATGGTCGTGCACCTCGAGCACGCGCGGAGCATGGCCATACTGGCCGTGATGCGTTGCGGCAGTGACGACACAGCAGCTCGTGAGGGCGCAGTCTCCGCAGCCAAAGTGCAGATCAGTGGTGCCGCCCGCGCCTTGGGGCAGTCCGCGATCCAGCTGCACGGCGGCATCGGCATGACAGAGGAATACAAACTCGGTCACCTGTTCAAGCGGATGGAAGCCCTCGGCAAGCGCCTCGGCGACGCCGGGATGCACCTGTCCCGTCTTGCCGCCATCAACGGACCGGTGAGGACGCTCGTCGTATGAGCAAAACCCCGAGTTCATACACAACCGGAGTAGCCGTGGAATACCAAGACATCCTTCTCGAAAAAAGCGACGGCGTCGCGACCATCACGATCAACCGCCCGGACAAGCTCAATGCTTTCCGAGGGCAGACAGTGGAGGAGCTCATCCATGCTTTCGAGGATGCGGGATGGGACAAGTCGATGGGCGTGGTGGTGCTCACCTCCACCGGCGACCGTGCGTTCTGCGTCGGTGGCGACCAGGGCGCGCACGACGGCCACTACGACGGCCGCGGCACCATTGGCATGCCGATGGAGCAGTTGCACTCCGTGATGCGCGATATTCCCAAGCCCGTGATCGCCAAGGTCAAGGGCTATTCCATCGGCGGCGGCAACGTACTCGTCACGTTGTGCGACCTGTGCATCGCCGCCGATAACGCGGTATTCGGACAGGCTGGCCCCAAGGTTGGTTCCGTCGACCCGGGCTGGGGCACTGTCTACCTGGCGAACGTGGTGGGTGAGAAGCGCGCCCGCGAAATCTGGTACTTGTGTCGCAAGTACCCCGCTCAGCAGGCACTTGCGATGGGCCTGTGCAATGCTGTCGTGCCGCTGGCGCAGCTGGACGACGAGGTCCAGAAGTGGTGTAGCGAAATCCTCGAAATGAGTCCCACTGCGATAGCCATCGCGAAGAAGTCTTTCAATGCAGGCACGGAACACATCCGCGGCATCGGCGCGCTGGGAATGCAGGCGCTCAGCCTGTTCTATCAAAATCCCGAGTCGCGCGAGGGCGTGAACGCCTTCAACGAGAAGCGCAAGCCGGATTTCCGCAAGTTCGCGAAGTAGGGTTCTCAACGTGACCTACTGCCTTAACGAAGAGCAGAAGCAACTGCAGGAGATCGTGCGGCGCGTAGCGCGCGAGAAGGTGGCGCAGCGCGCCGCCGAGATCGATCGCAGCGCGCAATACCCGCAGGACATGTACGACCTGCTGCGGTCCATGGGCTTGTTCGGTCTGCCGATTCCCGAAGCGTACGGCGGCAGCGGTAGCCTGCTGTCCGCCTGCATCGCAGTCGAAGAGCTTGGACGCGTCTGTTACAACACTGCGTACCTCTTGGTCGTGCAGTGGGCGCCGTTCGGGGCGATCGAAGCCGGCGGCAGCGCAGAGCAGAAGACGCGCTGGCTCTCCGGCCTGGCGTCGGGCGAACTGCGCGCCGCCCTGTCGTTGACAGAGTCGCAAAGTGGCTCGGACGTGGCGGGCTTCAAGACCACCGCCCGGCGTGTGGGCGGCGGCGACTACGTGCTACGTGGCTCCAAGATCTGGTGCACCAACTCGCACATC
>JBDTQF010000070.1:0-16377 GCA_039932275.1 Burkholderiales bacterium | reverse complement strand
GATCGGCGTGGGCGAGCCGCTCGCAAAGTGCACGCTGCCAGCCAGCGTGGCGGGCTGTGGAAGTTGAGCCAATCGGTCATGCGTCCACACGCTTTCATCGCCATGCCTTTCGGCATCAAGCCGGGCCCTGATGGCACGCCCATCAACTTCGATCTGGTCTACACGCAGCTCATCAAGCCAGCGCTGAACAACGCCGGCTGCGAAGCCTTCCGAGCCGACGAAGAACCGCGTGCCGGCGACATCCGCACCGACATGTTCCAGGAGCTGCTGGTGGCCGACCTGGTGGTGGCCGACCTCACGCTGGACAACCCCAACGTCTGGTACGAGCTGGGCGTGCGCCACGCCCTGCGCGCCCGCGGCGTGGTGCTGGTGCAGGGGCCGCGGCCGTACCAGCCCTTCGACATCTACACCGACCGCAAGCAGCGCTACACGCTGAAGGACGGCGCGCCCGACCCCGCCACCGTGGAGGCCGAGCGCCACCGCCTGACCGAACAGGTCAAGGCCACGCTAGCCACCTCCACGCGGCGCAAGGTCAGCCCGGTCTACGCGCTGCTGCCGCATCTGGAGCAGCCACAGTGGCAGCGGCTGCTGCTGGCCGAAGCCAACGAGTTCAGCGACGCCTACGACGCCTGGGCCGCGCGCATGGACACGGCGCGCCAAAAGAACCTGCCGGGCGACATCCTGGTGCTAGCCAGCGAGACCCCGACCCGCTCGCTGGCGCTGGAGGCGCAGCGCGCGGCCGGCAACGCGCTGCTGAAGTTGACGCATTACGACTTCGCGCTCGAACAGTTCGAGGAGGCGCTGGTCCTCGACCCGGCCGACAAGTTCAGCCGCACCAAGAAGGCCATCTGCCTGGGCCGGCTGGGCCGCCCGGAAGAAACCCGCAGCTGGATGACCCGGCTCACCCAGGACTACCCGACCGACGCCGAAATCTGGGCCCTGGCCGGCCGGCTGGCCAAGGAATGCTGGATCGAACGTTGGCGCCGGCCCAAGGCCACCCCGGCCGAGATGCGGCTGGCCGCGCGCGACGAAGACGCCTGTCTGACCGAAGCCATCGAACCCTACCGCGCCGCCTTCGTCACCCACACCGGCCACCACTATGCGGGCATCAATGCGCTGACATTGACGGTGCTGCGCAGGCACCTGGGCGGCGAAGCCGACGACAGCACCATCGCCACACTGGCCGGCGGCGTGGCCTGGGCCTGCCTGAGCGCACAGGAACGCGACAAGGCCAACGGCGCACAAGACACCAGCGACCGCTACTGGGCCCGTGCCAGCTATGCCGAGCTGTGCCTGCTGCTGCACCCGCTGGAGCGCATCAAGCGCGAGTACCGCATCGCACTGGCGGCGGCGAACCGCGACTGGTTCGCGCTCGACTCGACGCGGCAGACCCTGCTGCTGCTGCGCGACCTGGAGTTTCGGCCGGAGGAGACGGCCGCAGCACTGGCGCTGGTGGACCGCGAGATCGACCGGGCCGAGCCGCCCGATGCCGCAGAAGCCGTGCCGCGCCAGGTGCTGCTGTTCTCGGGCCACATGATGGATGCCGAGGGCCGCAGCACCCCGCGCTTTCCGCCAGAAAAGGAAGAGGCCGCGGCCAAACGCATTGCCGCCGCATTGGACGCCCTGGGCGCGGGGCCGCAGGACCTGGCGCTGAGCCAGGCGGCATCAGGCGGCGACTTGCTGTTCATCGAAGCCGCGCAGGCCCGCGGAGTGCGCTGCCAGGTGCTGTTGCCGTTCGAGGAGCCGGAGTTCATCGACAACTCGGTGGCCTGCACGGCCAAGGGCGAGGATTGGCGCCTGCGCTACTACGCGGCGCAGGCCCGGCTCGACATGCCGGTGCGCGAGATGCCGGCGGCCCTGGGGCCGCTGCCAGAAGATGTCAATGCCTACGAGCGCTGCAACTTCTGGCTGCTCAACACCGCCCTGGCCCACGGCACGGCCAAGGTGCGCTTCATCTGCCTGTGGAACGGCGGCGGTGGCGACGGCACCGGCGGCACCGCCCACATGTACCGGGAGGTCAAGCGCCGCACCGGGCGGGTGCAGTGGATCGACACGCGCACGCTGTAGCGCGAGCGTGTTGACACGCTGTGCTCAAGCAGCGATGTCGAGCGCCTGCGGCTGCGTGGCTGCTTCGGTGCTGGTCGCGCTGACACCCAGCCGGGCACGCAGCTCGGCCAGTTCGGCGTCCAGGCGCTTCTCGCGCTGCTGGGCTGCCAGCACCGCAGCGCGCGTGGTGCGCCGGCTGGCCGTGAGCTGTTCAAGCAACGCGTCGCGCTGCACTTCGAGTTGGCTGTGGCGCGTTGTTGCGTCCTGCAGATCGACCTGAGCCAAAGCCAGGCGATCGAACAGTTGGCCGCGCTGTTCACCAGCGATACGGGCTTCGCGCGCACGGGCGTCGGTTTCGATGGCCAGTTGCACGGACACCTGCCCTCGCTGCGCCTCGCGCGCATCCCGCGCCCGGGCGGCGGCGCTGAGCTCGACCAGCGTGGCGTCAAGCATTTCCCGCAGGTGTGCAGCTTCGGCTTGCAGCTGCGTGGTTTCGCCCTGCAACCGCGACGCCTGCGTTGCCAGCTCGGCGCGCGCTGTGGCGTGTTCAGTGCCTGAACGGCTCAGTTCCACCACCAATGCGCTGGCCTGAGCATGCTGATCCACCGCCGCGGCCAGCCGGGCGCGTGTACCACCCAGCTCGCGGCGCAGGCTGGCGGCCTCCGCCACGGCGACGCGGCTGCCTTCGGATTGTTCCAGCACCAGTTCCTGCGCCCGCTGCAATGCCGAATGAGTACGCGACTGCATCTGCCAGCGCTCGTGCCGGGCCTCGGCCAGCGACAGCTGAAGCTCGCGCAGCTCTTCGTGATGGGCATGGTCCTGCTGCAGCACCAGTGCCTGCGACTGCTCGCGCACGGCCCTTTCGAAGTCGTGCGTCAACGCCAGGCGCAGCCCGTGGGCCTGTTGTTCGAGCTCGCGCTGATGCGCCTGCCGGGTATCGGTCAGCGCCAATTCGAAGCGCTGTTGCTCCACCCACGCACCGTGATGCACGGCCTGCATGCGGCGCTTGGCGCGGGTGGTTTCCAGCAGGCAACCCAATGCCACACCAAGGAATCCGGCCGCGCCGAACAGAGGCCAGTGAAGGGCAAGCAGCAAGTCCATGGATGTTCTCCGCGTGTTGTTGTGAGCCCCGGGCTGGCAAAAATGACCGACCGCTGAGGTGACCGCAACGGTAAATCGGAGCAGCAGGAACTTGAGCGCGATGACGCGGGCTTTTCCGGCGCAGTTCTGGGGACCGGCGCGGTGGCAAAGTGGCAAAAAACCCCATTGCATCCAGGAAGTCCCTGGGGTAGTGAGATAGTACCGGTGCTACATTTTTTCAATTTGGACGCGTTGTCAGATGTCCACTGTGCCCGCCCATCCGCTGCCCAGCGGCGCCACCGCCTCTGGCGATGAGTCAGTCGCCTTGCGTGCGTCTGCGGGCCTGCGCGTCGTGCCGCTGGTCACCGGGCGCAGCGCCGCGCCGATCGAGCGTGGCGATCTGGACGCTCTGCTGCATGAGACCGAGGATGCACTACAGCGCTCCTACCTGTTGGATGCGGCCTCCGGCCTGTTGCACCGTGAGCTGTTTCTCGACCGGCTCAACCAGGCGGCAGCCGGAGTCACCCGCGGCGGCACCTGCTTCAGCGTGATGCTGCTGAACGTGTCGCTGCCGACCGGGCGAATCGCGCCGCCAGCGGTGCTGGGTCGGCGGATGGTGGAGCTGAGTCGCCGCAGCGACAGCTACGCGCAGCTCGATGCTCGCAGCTACGCCGGGCTGCTGCCGGGCAACCACACGGTCGCGGGTTCGGTGGCCATGGCCACGAAGCTGGTTGAATCGCTGTCGCGCGCCGTGGTGGTGGATGGGGTCGCGCTGTACCCTGAGGTGTTTGCCGGCGTGGCGCTGTGCCCGCAGCACGGCAACGATGCGAGGCGGGTGCTGCTGAGCGCCCACGCCGCCCTGTCTCAGGCGCACACCATGGGCCGTGCCGTGTCGGTGTATGCCAGCCGGCTGGCATGAGCATCAAGCTGGCGAAGCCGATCGGGCCGACCGAGCTGGTCAGACCGGACAGACCGGACACACCCATCAAGCCGAAGCGGCTTCCACTCGGTTGCGGCCATTGCGCTTGGCGCGGTAGAGCGCTTCGTCGGCCGGTGTGACCAGGCTGGCCAGCTCCGGCGGGCCGGTCTCCAGGGTCCAGGGTGCGGCTTGCGAAAACCCGATGCTCACCGTCACCAGCTCGCCCTCCTGCAAGCCCAGGTGCGACCAGTCTTCGCACTCGACACTCACACGCAGCCGTTCGCACACTTCGAGTGCCTGCTCGGTATCCAGGCCCGACAGCAGCAGCGTGAACTCCTCGCCACCGAACCGCGCCAGCACGTCTTCCGGCCGCAAATGGGCGCGCAACAACTGGCCCAGCCGTTCGAGCACCGCGTCTCCCACCGCGTGACCGTAAACGTCGTTGACCCGCTTGAAGTGGTCAACGTCCACCATCAGCACGGTGAGCGGTCCGCCCGGCTGGCCCAGCGCGGCCAGCCGCTCTTCCAGACCACGGCGGTTCAGCAGCCCGGTGAGCGAGTCGTGCAGCGCAGCGTCGGCCCAGGCATCGGCACGGCGGCGGTGTCGGCGGGCTTCGCTGCGGGCGCGTTCGGCCTGTTGGCGGGCCTGCTCCATCTCCAACCGGGTCACCAGCACGCGCGACTGGGCCTGCAACTGGCGCGAACTGCGCTCGCGCGAAAGCGCCAAGTACTGTTCAAGGTGATGCAACGCCTGCGCCACGCTGCCCTGCGCCGCATGGGCGCGGTAGAGGGCATGGTGCAGTCGCAGCAGCACGGCCACCGGCTGCTGGGTGCCGATTTCCTGCATCACGGCATCGAGTTCGGCCTGCGCCTGGCGCGCCTGCCCGAGCGCCAAGCTGGCTTCGGCCCAGGTACAGCGCAAGGCCCAGGCGTGCGCACCGAAGCCGTTGGTACGCGCCAGCGCGAGTGCTGCCGTGACGTTGCGCAGCGCCTCCTTGGGCTGCCCGAGATACACCTGCGCTTCAGCCAGGTTGCCTTCGATGAAGACGATCGGCCAGGCGTCGCGGCGTCCGCGGGCCAGCGGTTGGGCCTCCAGCATGCTGGCATACGCACGCTCGAGCACCGACTGTGCCTCTGCCGGCGCCCCGGCATCGCGCAGGATGTGGAACATGCCCAGCAGCGTGGCCCCGAGATTGTTCAGCGTCAACAGCCTGCCGTACCCGTCGCTGGGGTCGTCAGCCCCTTCCTGCGTCAAAGCCAGTGCGGTTTCCATCAACCGCAGCGCCTGCCACGGGTCGCCCATGCGCTCGAAGCACGACGCCTGGGCATTCAGCGCAAACACCCTCATCGGCGCCTCGTCGCCGGCCAGATCGATGGCTTCCTGGGCGTAACGCAGCGCGTCCTCGTACCGACCCACCTCGCTACAGGCCAGGCTGCCCATGCGCAGCAACTCCATGCGGGTCGAACGCCGGGCCGGGCCCCGCACCCCTTGCAGAGCCTCGTTCAGCGACTCCACCACGTCGCCGAGCCGGCCCAGACGATAAAGCGAGCCCAGGTACAGCATCGTCAGCTTGGCGCGCTCATTGACCGGCACACCTGTATCGCGCAGCAGCTGCGCGCCCAGCTCGGCAGCCCCGGCATAGTCGGCGCGGTCGAACGCTGTTTGAGCCGAGCTCAGCTGTTCAGCAAACGATGTCGCGGAGGGGCTGCCCATGCGTGCACTTTAAGGGGTAACAAGGCGTATCGCATTCGGCCGCCCCTTAACCGCTGGGGCTGCCGTGGGTGAGCGGGCTGTATTCGGAGAAACGCTGCAGACTGATCGCATCAAGGGTAGGAGATGTCAAAAGGCAAGGGCTCGATCAAGCACCTCGATCCAATGGTGCACCGGTGTGGCCGTGCCCGCCTGCAGATGCTGAAGGCACCCGATGTTCGCCGAAATAATCACTTCCGACACGCCCCCCAACGTCTGAGGCGCCAGCGCGGCCAATTTACGGGCGCGCAATTGCACCGACAGCACCGGCTGCAGCACCGAATACGTGCCCGCCGATCCACAGCAAAGGTGCGCGTCGACAGCGGCGGAGCGGATTTCAAAGCCCAACGATCGGAGCCCGGTCTCCACCGCCCCGTGCAGTCGCTGGCCATGCTGGAGGGTGCAAGGCGCGTGCCATACCAGGCGCGGCCATGATGCCGTCGACACGAGCCGCGGCGCCAGGGCAGGCACGAGGTCGGGCAACAGCTCCGACACGTCCCGCGCCAGCGCTGCGACGCGTCGGGCCTTGCCGACATAGTCAGGGTCCTGTGCCAGCAGGCGGCCGTAGTCCTTCACCATCACCCCGCAGCCAGAGGCATTGAAGATGATCGCTTCCACCGGCGCGACATCACCCAAGCCGGCCACCTGCGGCCACCAGGCGTCGATGTTGCGGCGCATGTCGTCGAGGCTGCCGGCGTGGTCGCCCAGGTGGGCACGCACGGCCCCGCAGCAGCCAGCGTCGTCGGACACCAGCGTCTGGATGCCGGCGGCATCCAGCACCCGGGCGGTGGCGCTGTTGATGTTCGGTGCCAGTGCAGGCTGCACACAGCCCATCAGCAGCAACACCTTGCGGGGGTGCGAGCGGGTGGGCCAGCGGTGCGCGCCCTCACGCGCGGACGCATCGGCCTGGCGCGGCGGCACCTTGTCGCGCAGGCCGGCCGGCAGCAGCGGGCGCAGCCGCTGCCCCAACGCCAAGGCGGGGGCGAACAACGGCGAGGTCATGCCCTCCTTGAGCAACCAGCGCACGGCGCGTTCGCCCACCGGGCGTTCGACCTTTTCGTCCACCACGCGCCGGCCGATGTCGAGCAGCTGGCCGTACTCGACGCCCGACGGGCAGGTGGTTTCGCAGCTGCGGCAAGTCAGGCACCGGTCGAGATGCAGCTGGGTGGCGCGGCTGGGCGTCTGGCCTTCCAGCACCTGCTTGATCAGGTAGATGCGCCCACGCGGCCCGTCGAGCTCATCACCCAGCAGCTGGTAGGTCGGGCAGGTGGCGGTGCAGAAACCACAGTGCACACAGCGGCGCAGGATGGCTTCGGCGGCCTCGCCATCCGGCGTGCCGATGAATTCAGGGGCGAGGTGGGTTTGCATGGGTCACAGCTCGGGGACCATGCGGCCGGGATTGAACACGCCGTCGGGATCGAACGCCTGCTTCAGCGCCCGGTGCAGGCGCGCCAGCGTCGGCGACAGTGGCGCCAGCCGGCTGCTGGCCTCGCCACCGAGCTCGCCGCGGAACAAACAGGCCTGCCCCCCCGCCGCGGTCGCTGCTTGGCGCACCACCTGGTCGCTGGCGGAGCTCACCCACCAGCGCTGCGCCCCGCCCCATTCGATGAGCTGGTCGCCCGCCAGCCCGAGCGGTGCCGTCGTCACGGGCAGCGACAGACGCCACAGCCGCCCGCCGGCCGCCACAGCCTGTGCGGCCTGCACAAAGAAGTCATCCTGCTGATCACGCAGGCCGCGCCAGAAGGCCGCCGCATCACCGGCCTCCACGGGCTCACCACCCAGGGCCGTGGCGGCGGCGTGTACGGCAGCCCGCGCGCCCGCCAGCCGCAGCACCAGCATGCCGCGCCACCAGGCGCTGGCAGTGAGCGGCAACGGCTGGCCACCCCAGCGATGGAGTTGCTGCAAAGCTTTCGCTTCGTCCAGTTCGAAGCGCAGCGTTGCCGACGCCAGTGGCTGCGGCAGCACCTTGAGCGAGACCTCGCAGATCGCCCCCAACAGGCCCATCGAACCCGCCAGCAGACGCGAGACGTCGTAGCCCGCCACGTTCTTGATCACCTGGCCACCGAAGCTCAACACCTCGGCCCGGCCGTTGAGCAGCGTGGCACCCAGCACATGGTCACGCACGCTGCCGGCAGTGGCGCGTGCCGGCCCCGCCAGGCCAGCGGCCACCATGCCGCCCAGTGTGCCGCCCGGTGCGTAGCGAGGCGGCTCGAACGGCAGGCACTGCCCCTGCTCGGCGAGGGCGCTTTCCAGCTCGGCCAACGGCGTGCCGGCCCTCGCGGTGATGACGAGTTCACCCGGCTGGTAGCTGCTGATGCCACACAGCGCGCGGGTATCGAACAGCTCGCCGCGCGCAGCCTCGCCGTAGAAGGCCTTGGTGCCGCCGCCGCGCAGCGCGAGCTGGGTGCCGGCAGCACGTGCCGCACGCACACAGTCCACCCAGCGCGCCAGCTCCGGGTCAGTCGCAGGGTCGAGGGTGGGCGTCATCAGAACCGCTCGAGTTCCGCAAACGGCAGCAGGCCCCGCTTCACATGCATGCGGCCATATTCGGCACAGCGCGCGAGCGACGGGATCACCTTGGCAGGATTGAGCAGGCCCATTGGATCGAAGGCGTGCTTGAGTCGCAGCATCTGCGCACGCTCTGCTGGCGAGAACTGCACGCACATCGAGTTGAGCTTCTCCACGCCCACGCCATGTTCGCCGGTGATGGTGCCGCCCAGTGCCACGCTGGTTTCGAGAATCTCGGCGCCGAAGGCTTCGGCGCGTTGCAATTCGCCGGGCTGGTTGGCATCGAACAAGATCAGCGGATGCAGGTTGCCGTCGCCGGCGTGGAACACGTTGACGCAGCGCAGGCCGTGCCGCACCGCCATCGTGGCGATGGCTTCGAGCATCTCGGCCAGCCGATGGCGCGGGATGGTGGAGTCCATGCAGAGGTAGTCGGGGCTGAGGCGGCCAGTGGCGGGGAAGGCATTCTTGCGGCCGCTCCAGAAGCGCAGGCGCTGGGCCTCGTCGGCACTGGTCTGCAGGCGGTTGGCGCCGCAGGCCGTGAGCACGGCCTGCATGCGTGCGATCTCCTCAGTCACTTCCTCCGGCGTGCCGTCGCTTTCGCACAGCAGCAGCGCCGCGGCGTCGAGGTCGTAGCCGGCGTGCACGAAGTCTTCGACGGCAGCAGTCATCGGGGCGTCCATCATCTCCAGGCCGGCCGGGATGATGCCCGCGGCGATGAGGGCCGCGACCGCATCGCCGGCCTGCCGCACGGTAGGGAAGCTGGCCATGATGCAGCGCGCCAGTTGCGGCCGCGGCACCAGTTTGACGGTCACTTCGGTGACCACCACCAGCATGCCCTCGCTGCCGATGGCCACGGCCAGCAGGTCGAGGCCGGCACTATCGAGCGCCAGGGAGCCCAGCGTCACGGGCTCGCCGTCGGCCAGGAAGCCACGCACCTGCAGCACGTTGTGCAGCGTCAGGCCGTACTTCAGGCAGTGCACGCCGCCAGAGTTCTCGGCCACGTTACCGCCGATGGTGCAGGCGATCTGGCTCGATGGGTCGGGCGCGTAATACAGGCCATGCGCGGCCACTGCCTCGCTGATGACCAGGTTGCGCACGCCGCATTGCACGGTAGCCGTGCGAGCCAGTGGGTCGACCTGCAAGATACGGTTGAACTTGGCCAGCGACAGCGTCACCCCCAGGGCATGCGGCAAGGCCCCGCCCGACAGGCCGGTGCCGGCACCCCGCGCCACCACCGGTACCCGCAGCGCGTGGCAGGCGCGCAGCACCGCCGCAACCTGGTCTTCGGTTTCGGGCAGCGCAACCAGCAGCGGCATCTCGCGGTAGGCGGTGAGTCCATCGCATTCATAGGGCCCGGTGTCTTCACGCCGGTACAGCAGTGCATGCGGCGGCAGCAGGCTGGCCAGTGCCGCCAACACCTGCGCCTGGCGAACCCCGCGATCCTGCGAGGTGGGCGGGTCAGCGCCTGCGGAGTTCATCAGACGCCTCTGCGCAGGGTCATTCGGCGACCGGCGCGAGGAAGACCGTCAGCACACCGGTGTAGCCGTACAGGTGATGGCGGGCGATCTCGCCACCGGCGAACAAGCCCACCAGTGGTACGTCACCCAACGCGTGGCGCACGAGCTCCAGCTCAGCGCTCGGCCCGCCAAAATGCGGCCCGCCGCGCCCGGCGCAGCTGATGTAGAGCGCACCGGCAAGGGTCCACGCGGGTGACGCGGGTGACGCGGCGTGCGTGGCCGGCGATGCCAGCGTGTCGGCCGCGGTGGTGGCTTCGCCCCAGGCCGCCACCTCCTCGCGGATTTCGCTGCAGATGCGCACCAGGTCGCGCCGCGCGGCCTGCGCATCGCGCCGGCAGAACGCCAGCTGCATGCCGGGCTCGACCTGATCGGCCAGTGCAAACCCCTGCCGGCCGGGGTCGAGCCCGATCAGGTGGCGCACCCGCACGTCGGTGCCGAACTGGCCGCGATGCGCCAGCACGTCGGCGCCCGCATCGCTCAACCCGGCCAGCGTGGCCCGCAGCCGCGGCAGCGCGGCGCGCACATCGTCGGGCGTGATGCCCAGGTCGGCCAGCAGCACCGGCAGTGCCGGCTGGCCGTCCAGGCGCAGCACCAAGTTGCCCTGCGCCGCCGTGATGCGGTGCACCGGTGCCACCGGCTGGCAGCCCTGCGTGACCCGTGAGAGCAACGGCACGCCGCGGCCGAACGCGACACCCGAACAACCGCCATCAAACACGCCTTCGGCCAACTGCACCGCGCGGCCGCGCGCCGACACCAGGCCGCCGAACAGGTAGCCCGAGCCGGTGCGCCCAGCCAATTCGCGCAGCAGCTCGGGCAGATCGGGGGCGCGACCATCGGCATGCACCAGCGCCGTCCAGGCCTCGTCACCCACCAGCGTGCCCGCGGCCGGCAAGGGCCGCGCGCCGTTGAAGACACGGAAGCTGGCTGGGTCGAGATCGCACAGCATCAGCACCACCGCGGGCTCGTCGAGATACTCCACCCCGCTGGCCGCAATACCCACGCCGGCGGCGCCGACCCAGGCCACCCCGGGCCAGCGCTGGCGCAATTCATCCCACAACGCATCGGCCGCCGCGCCATAGCGGTCACTGAAGTACACCCAGCCCAGGCTCAACGGTCGCAGCGTGGCCCCGGGATGAGCGCGGCGCTGGGCCGTCCGCTGGGTATCCCGCTGGGCTTCGATCTGTGCGGCCGCCAGCGCCACCGCCATGTGCAGATCGGGGTGCGTGGCATGGCCGTGCAGGAACAGCGGCGAGGGGGGCATCGTCATCTCAGTGCCGCCCGGCCGTTCCGAAGGTACTGAGCGTCCCCTCGGGGGACAGCGAACGGAGGGAGCCTAGGGGTTTCACTTCATCGTGGCGTCGATGCCGAGCGCCGGTGGTTCAGTCTCAGGCTCGGGCTCAACCGGTCTTGCGGCCCGCCGGGCTGCCGGCTGCGGTGCTGGGCCGCTTGGCCGAAGCGCTCTTCGCAGCGCCGGGCGCGGCCTTGCTCTCGGCAGCAGCGCCCGCCCCCTTGGCCGAATCTGACGCGGCCTTGGCACCGGCAGCCGGCACAGCCACCTCGCCGGCCGCCTGCATGGCCTGGCTGGCCAGCTGGGTGAACTGCTGTGTCAGGGCGCCCCACCATTGCATGGCGTCCACCACTGCGGCCGGGGCGCCGCCTTCGGCTGAGTCCGCAGGGGGCGCCGCCGAGGGCGCGGGTGACGGTGACGCAAACCCGGCTGAAGGCGAGGGCGAAGGCGTGGGGCGCGCCTTCAGCGCGTCGTGCATCTCGTTGACCGTGACATTCATGCCCTTGAGCGCCGACAGCGTCATGCGCTGCACCTCCAGCGCCTGGATGGTGGTGGCCAGCATGCGCGAGTTCTGGTCGAGCCAGAACTGCACGGTGCGCAGGTCCTTGATGCGCCGGTCGAGTTCGTCAGGGTCGAGCGTCGGCACCACCCACTGGCCCATGCTGGGCAGGGCCGAGCCGGCGTTCTTCACCAGGTTTTCGAGGAACTCGAACCCCGGGACGAACTTGGAGAAGCTGTTCGTGTCGGCCATCGTTTGCTCCTGCGCCCGCGGGCGCACTCATAGCGGCCCAGGCCGCCTGAGAACATTGTGCACCCGCCGAGCGTGATGGTCAGGCTGCGTCGGCGTCGTCGGTCGCTGCTGTTGGCACGGCTCCAGCGGTGACGGCCACGTCGTCGGCCGGCCCTTCAGCTGACTGAGCCCCCTCACCCACCGCCTGCTCGATGGCACCAAACAGGCTCTGGTCCTGTGCATCCACGGCCTCCAGACGCAGCCGGCGGCCACGCTCGACGCTGATCGATGGCAACGATTCGGCGAAGCTCACCAGCACGGTGCCGCGACCCACCGCCGCGCCTTGCGCGGCCTGTGCCAGCAAACCGCCGGCATGGCCATTTGCGGGCCAATGCGCCGGTGCAGCGGCGTCCTTGGCCGGCACGCGGCGCCCATCGATGCGCCACGACAACGCCAGCCTCGCGCGGCCACCCTGCCAGTCGGCACCCAGCTCATCGGGTGTCAACAGCACCGGCGCGCAGGCATGCGCGCTCAGGTCGGCCGGCAGCCGCGCCGCTTCATCCCGCCGCCAGGCCTGTACCAGCATCAGCAGGCGCACGCCTTCGATGGCGACATCCGCCACCGTCCCCTGGCCAATGCCTCCGGTGATGAACGCCAGACCCACGTGGGCCCAGGCCCGCGTGGCCTGTTCATGCAAGTCGACGCTACCCAGGGCCGCACGTGCGGTGTCACCGGGACGCACGCAGGTGTCGGTGCCCCCACTGTCACGCCAGTGGTAGACCCGAGGTAGCGGCGCCAGGCAGCGCGCCGGGTCGAACGCAAAGGCATGCCGTGCACGCCCCTGGTTCAGGCTGATGGACAGCGCCTCCAGCTGCGGCGCGAGGAAGTTCCAGTCATCCAGCACCTGCTGCAGCCGCCGTGCGATGTCGCTGGCGTAGTGGGCCGTGGTGAGGTCGCGCGCGACGACGATCAATTGACCGTCGCTCGACCCGTCGTCGTAGGTGGCAAGTTTCATGGGCCGCGCATTGTAGATTTCGGCATGACGAGCCGCCCCTTGCCGCGCCGGGCCCGCCACCCGCACCTGCTGGTCGCGGTGGTGCTGGGCGTCGTGGCGGTGCACCTGTGGGTGGTGGATCAGCGGCTGTGGCGGCGCCCTGGCCAGCCAGCCGTGCAGCCGGCGATGGCGACCCGCACCACGCTGGATGCCGCAACCACGCCGCCGGACATGCCGCCACCGGCACCGCCTGTGGCCACGCCGTCCCGGGCAGCCCGGCCCGTGTTGCCAGAGGCACCTGCGCAACAAGTCCCGGCGCAGCAGGATGCATCGGCCACTGCGGCGGCGCCTGTACCGGTCGCCGCAGGCACGCCCCCGCTGCCCTTTCGCCTGCCGCCGTCACAAACGCTGCAGTTCCAGGCCCAACAAGGCTCGCAAAGCACCACCGCAGTGCTGCGCTGGCAGCAGGACGGCGACCACTATGACCTCACGCTGGACGCGCCCGGCCTGATCCACCTGCACAGCGAGGGCCGCGTCGATGCCTTCGGCCTTGCCCCGGAACGACACACCGAACGGCGCCCACCCCGCAGCGAGCGGGCGCTGAGCATGCCGCGAGGGGCCGAGGGCCAGGCCAATGCCGTGCTGTACTCGACCCGCAGCACCCCCGGCACATGGACGCCCGGCCTGCAGGACCGCCTGAGCTGGCTGGTCCAGCTGCAGGCCTGGTTGACTACCCTCCCGCCGGGTGCTCACGCACGCGACTGGCCATTGCAGGTGACCGGCGTGGGTGGCGATGTCCAGCAGTGGCTGCTGCAGCCGCAGGCTGGCGACGAGCCCGACGATGCCGGCCTGCTGCGCTACCGCCAGACGCCGGCGCAGCCCTACGACAGCCGCGTCGAGGCCTGGTTCGATACGCAACCGCCGCACTGGCCAGCCCGGCTACGTTTGGGGGCTTACCGCGGCGAAGTACTGGAACTGCGCCGCCTGCCGGCAAATGCTGGCTCAATCAGCGACGGCATACGCCGATGACGAGCTATCGCGGGTTGAATCCGTTCCACTGGCCTCGCGCCGGGAAGGCTTGAATCTTGCGTCAGCATCCCCAGGTAGGCCACATCGGAGTCCTCACATGCAAATGCTCTACAACTCAGAAAACTTTGCGGTGGTCCAGTTCGATGTGCCGGCCATCGAAGACGGCGCGCCCGTGCGGCACGACCAGCCGGTGCTCAACCGCGGCGGCTTCGAGATCGTCGACAAACACGCCCGCCGCGAGACCTACATCGACGGTGCCATGGCCATGCGCTTCAAGTAGGACGTGGAAGACCTGATCGCCAGCTCGCCGAGCGAGGAAGAGATCGATACCTTCCTCGAAGGCTTCTCTGGTCTGGCGCAGCAGCCCGTGGTCGTTCACTGACCCTGCGGCCCTGCACAAGGCCGCCGTTGTGCAGCCTTGTGCAGCGGAATGCGAGGCTTTGGTGCGGCTTCCTACAATCGAGCCATGGTTGCCGCATCTTCTACCCCTTCCGCCGCGCCTTCGCGCGCCTACACGCGCGGAGCCCAATTGCCCGCACTGCTGGCCGAGCGCATCGTCATCCTCGATGGTGCGATGGGCACGATGATCCAGCGCTACAAGCTGGACGAAGCGGCCTTCCGCGGTGAACGCCTGCGCGACCACGCCAAGGACCTCAAAGGCAACAACGACCTGCTGGTGCTGACCCGGCCCGATGTGATCCGCGAGATCCACGAGCAATACCTCGAAGCCGGCGCGGACATCATCGAGACCAACACCTTCGGCACCACCTCCATCGCGCAGGAGGACTATGGCCTGGGTCATCTGGCCTACGAAATGAACGTGGCGGCGGCGCGGCTGGCGCGCGAAGCCTGCGCGCGCTTCAGCACCGCCGACAAACCCCGCTTCGCCGCCGGTGCACTCGGCCCGACGCCGCGCACCGCCAGCATCAGCCCGGACGTGAACGACCCCGGCGCGCGCAATGTCAGCTTCGATGAACTGCGCGCGGCTTACTACGAACAGGCGCGCGGCCTGCTGGACGGCGGTGTCGACCTGTTTCTGGTCGAAACCATCTTCGACACACTCAACGCCAAGGCCGCCATCTTTGCACTCGACGAGCTGATGGAAGACACCGGCGAGCGGCTGCCCGTCATCATCTCCGGCACCGTGACCGATGCCTCCGGCCGCATCCTGTCGGGCCAGACCGTCACCGCGTTCTGGCACAGCGTGCGCCATGCCCGGCCGATCGCGGTGGGGCTCAACTGCGCGCTCGGCGCCACGCTGATGCGGCCGTACATCGAGGAGCTGGCCAAGGTGGCGGACGAGACCTTCATCTCCTGCTACCCCAACGCAGGCCTGCCCAATCCGATGAGCGAGACCGGCTTCGATGAAACGCCCGAGGTCACCGGCTCGCTGATGGAAGACTTTGCCAAGGCCGGCTTCCTGAACCTCGCCGGCGGCTGCTGCGGCACCACACCCGACCACATCCGCGCCATCGCACAGCGCGTGGGCCGGTACGCACCGCGCTGCCGCCATGCGCAGCCGTTCACGTCGCTGGTAGCGGCCTGATCGAGCGCGGACGGCGAAGAACCTAGAATCCCGCCAGTCCAAGGAGCGTTGCGACCGTTCGGCATGTTGCCGCGGCCAGGCTTGGACGGGGCAGCCGGTTTTAGCCCGCTGCCGCAGCAACCACGCTCACCCGGCCCGGCCACGCCCGCGGCTCGCGGTGAGTCGCGAGGCACGCATGGCCCGGTCCGGATGCTTCCGATCCTTGCGAGCCCCACGCCATGCCTGACGCCATCCTGATCCCTTCCCCCGCCCCGATGCGCCTGTCAGGGCTGGAACCCGTCGCCATCGGCCAAGGGCATCTGTTCGTCAACATCGGCGAGCGCACCAACGTCACCGGCTCGAAGGCCTTCGCCCGCATGATCCTCGAAGGCCGCTTCGAGGACGCCTTGGCCGTGGCCCGGCAGCAGGTCGAGAACGGCGCGCAGATCATCGACATCAACATGGACGAGGCCATGCTGGATTCCAAGGCGGCGATGGTGCGTTTTTTGAACCTGGTGGCCGGCGAACCGGAGATCGCCAAGGTGCCGATCATGATCGACTCCTCGAAGTGGGAGGTGATCGAAGCCGGGCTGAAGTGCATCCAGGGCAAGGGCATCGTCAACTCGATCTCGCTGAAGGAAGGGGTTGAAGCCTTCACGCACCAGGCCAAATTGGTCCGTCGCTACGGCGCCGCCACCGTGGTGATGGCCTTTGATGAACAAGGCCAGGCCGATACCTACGAGCGCAAGACGCAGATCTGCGAGCGGGCCTACCGCATCCTCGTAGACCAGGTGGGCTTCCCGCCCGAGGACATCATCTTCGACCCCAACATCTTCGCGGTGGCCACCGGCATCGAAGAGCACGCCAACTACGCCGTCGACTTCATCAACGCCACACGCTGGATCAAGCAGCACCTGCCGGGTGCCAAGGTGTCGGGCGGCGTGTCGAACGTGAGCTTCAGCTTCCGCGGCAACGAGCCGGTGCGCGAAGCG
>JBDTQF010000069.1:0-16456 GCA_039932275.1 Burkholderiales bacterium | reverse complement strand
ACAGCCAAGAGCAGTGCCGCGAAGGCCGCGCGGCGGAAGGTCGGGAATTTGATCGTCGTCATGGGTCGGGGCAAGGTGACGCGACAGATTATCGGGTCCCCCGCCATCCCTCGCATGTCCGCTGCCACGACCCTGCCCGCAGCCCCGCCGCTGAGCATCGTCGACGACCCCTTCGAGCAGGGTCGCTACACGCGCTGGGTCACCGGCGCCGGCGGCGAACGGCTGGGCGAGTCGTCGCTGCAACTGTCCGGGCTGGTGTGCGCGGCGTGCGCCGGGCTGATCGACGACGCGCTCGGCGACGTCGATGGCGTTCGCTCGGTGCAGGTCGGCGCGGTGTCGCAACGCGCCACCGTGCGCTGGGACCCTGCGCGAACGCGGCCGTCGTCGCTGATCGAGGCGGTTCGCGCGGCCGGTTACGACGCGGTGCCCGACGCGGCAGCGCCGGCGCGCGCGCTGCGCCGCCGCGAACACCGGCAGGCGCTGTGGCGGCTGTTCGTCGCCGGACTGTGTGCGATGCAGGTGATGATGCTGGCGACGCCGAGCTACTTCGCCGGCCCCGGCGACATCGCGCCCGATCTCGCCCGGCTGCTGGCCTGGGGCAGCTGGCTGTTGACGCTGCCCGTGCTGCTGTTCTCGGCCGGACCCTTCTTCGGCGGCGCGTGGCGCGCGCTGCGCTTGCGGCGCATCGGCATGGAGGTGCCGGTGGCGCTGGGCATCGCGATCACCTTCATCGCCAGCAGCGGCGCGGCGGTCGACCCCGCCGGACTTTTCGGGAACGAGGTCTATTTCGACTCGCTGACGATGTTCGTCGCCTTCCTTCTCGGCGCGCGCTACCTCGAACTGCTGGCGCGGCACCGGGCCGCGGCAGCGCTCGAAGCCGCGCTGGCCTGCCTGCCCGAGACCGCTTGGCGCGTCGCCGACGACGGGCAGGTCGAGGCCGTCAGCGTGCACCGGCTGCGCCCCGGCGACCTCGTTCGCGTTCCGCTGGGCCAGGCCTTCCCGGCTGATGGCGTGCTGCACGGCGGCGCGACGAGTGCCGATGAATCGCTCCTCACGGGTGAATCGCACCCGGTGGCGAAAACCGATGGCGACCCTGTGGTGGCCGGCAGCGTCAATCGCGGCGCCCCGGTGGCAATGTGCGTGCAGCGCGTCGGCGCCGACACGCGTTTCGAGGCGCTGGTGTCGATGAGGCGCAGCGCCGGCAGTCAGCGCCCGGCCGCGGCGCGGTTGGCCGACCGCTGGGCGGCGCCGTTCCTCTGGTGCGTGCTGCTGCTGGCCGCTGCCGCGGCCGCGGTGTGGAGCGTGATCGACCCGGCGCGTGCGATCTGGGTCGCGGTGTCGGTGCTGATCGTCACCTGTCCGTGCGCGCTGTCGCTGGCGGCGCCGGTGGCGCTGCTGGCAGCGGCCGGCGAGCTGGCGCGCCAGGGCGTGCTGGTACAGCGCCTCGACGCGCTGGAAGTGCTCACGCGTGCGCGCGACTGGGTTTTCGACAAGACCGGCACGCTCACCGAGGACCGGCTGGGGCTGGCTCAGTCGGTGAGCCTGTCGGTTGCGGCCGCGGAGCCGGCGTTGGGGTGGACAGCCTTCGCCGCGTCGCTGGCGGCGCATTCGGGGCACCCCTTGTCGCGCGCATTGCGTCAGGCTGTGGCGGGATGCGCGGCGGCGTCGACCGACGCACCGCTCTGGCAGGCCGTCCACGAAGTACCCGGCCTGGGCCTGGAGGCGGTGTGTGCCACGGCAGGGCAGCCATCGCAGGTCTGGCGGCTGGGTTCGGCCGCATGGTGCGGCGTGGCGCACACCGGCTCGCCCACGGCATCGCCGCGGCCCGTGGTGTGGCTGGCCTGCGAAGGCACTGCCGGCTGGCAGCCCCAGGCGCGTTTCGAATTCGACGAAACCTTGCGGGCCGATGCCGCCGCGGCCCTGCAGGCGCTGCGCGAGGCCGGCCTGTCGCTGCACCTGCTGTCGGGCGACCAACCGCGCAGCGTGGCGACCATCGCGGCGCGCCTTGGTCTCGAAGGCAAGGGCCGCGTGCAGGCCCGCTGCACACCGCAGGACAAGCTGGCCGCGGTGCAGGCATTGCAGGAAAGTGGCCACACCGTGGTGATGGTGGGCGACGGCATCAACGATGCACCGGTGCTGGCGCGGGCCGATGTATCGGTGGCGCTGGGCAGTGCGGCCGCGCTGGCGCAGGCCAAGGCCGATGTCATCGTGCTGGGCAACCGGCTGGGCGATTTGGTGCTGCTGCACCACATGGCTGGCCGCACGCTGCGCATCGTGCGGCAGAACCTGGTCTGGGCGGTGGCCTACAACCTGGCCAGCGTGCCCCTGGCCCTGGCCGGCTGGCTGCCGCCGTGGCTGGCGGGCATCGGCATGGCGGCGAGTTCACTGGGGGTGGTGCTGAATTCCCTGCGCCTGACCCGCCGCCCCATCGAGCGTGGTGCGCTCGCCACAGCCCGCACCGGGGAAGGGCCGCCGTTGGCCCGCCCGGTGTGACAACCACGCAAGCCAGCACATGGACATCCTCTTCCTGCTCATTCCCCTGTCGGTGGTGCTGGTCTTCGTGATCCTGGGTGTGTTCGCTTGGGCCGTGAAGGGCGGCCAGTTCGACGACCTGGAGCGTGAGGGCACGCGCATCCTGCGCAGCGATCCGAGCGTGATTGATGCCGATCAAGGCAGGCCCTAGCAGCCCGTAAAACAATGTGATCAGCAAGGACGAAAGACGTCCCTCAAGGAGCAACAACAATGGCAACAAGCACATCGCCGGTCGGCCCGGTGTATTCGGATACCACGGTCAGGGCGTTCTCCCTGGTCGCGGTGGTCTACGGCATCGTGGGCATGACCGTCGGCTTGCTGATCGCGGCGCAGCTGGCGTGGCCCGCGCTGAACTTCGGCATCCCGTGGCTGAGCTACGGCCGGCTGCGGCCGCTGCACACCAACGCGGTGATCTTCGCCTTCGGTGGCTGCGCGCTGTTCGCCACCAGCTACCACGTGGTACAGCGCACCTGCCAGACCCGCCTGTTCGCGCCCTGGCTGGCCATGTTCACCTTCTTGGGCTGGAACCTGGTCATCGTGCTTGCGGTCATCACACTGCCCCTGGGCATGAGCAGCGGCAAGGAATACGCCGAGCTCGAATGGCCGATCGACATCCTCATCGCCGTGGTGTGGGTGGCCTACGCGGTCGTGTTCTTCGGCACCATCGGCACCCGCAAGGTGCGCCACATCTACGTGGCGAACTGGTTCTTCGGGGCCTTCATCATCGCGGTGGCGCTGCTGCACATCGTCAATAGCGCTGCCATCCCGGTGAGCCTGACGAAGAGCTACTCGGCCTACGCCGGTGTGCAGGACGCCATGGTGCAGTGGTGGTACGGCCACAATGCGGTGGGCTTCTTCCTGACCGCCGGCTTCCTCGGGATGATGTACTACTACATCCCCAAGCAGGCCGAGCGCCCGGTCTACAGCTACCGCCTGTCGATCGTGCACTTCTGGGCCCTGATCTTCACCTACATGTGGGCGGGCCCCCACCACCTGCACTACACCGCGCTGCCCGACTGGGCGCAGAGCGTGGGCATGATCTTCTCGCTGGTGCTGCTGGCGCCCAGCTGGGGCGGGATGATCAACGGCATCATGACCTTGTCGGGGGCTTGGCACAAGCTGCGCGACGACCCCATCCTGAAGTTCATGATCGTGTCGCTGTCGTTCTACGGCATGAGCACGTTCGAGGGACCGATGATGTCCATCAAGACCGTCAACGCGCTGTCGCACTACACCGACTGGACCGTCGGCCACGTGCACTCCGGCGCGCTGGGCTGGGTGGGCCTGATCTCGATCGGCTCGCTCTACCACCTGATCCCGCGCATGTTCGGTCGCACGTCGATGCACAGCACCCGCGCCATCGAGTTGCACTTCTGGGTCGCGACGATCGGCATCGTGCTCTACATCGCCGCGATGTGGATCGCTGGCGTGATGCAGGGCCTGATGTGGCGCGCCGTCAACCCCGACGGGACGCTGGTGTACACCTTCGTCGAGAGCGTCAAGGCCACCTATCCCTTCTATGTCGTGCGTTTCGCCGGCGGCCTGCTCTACCTGGGCGGCATGCTCATCATGGCCTGGAACGTGGTCAAGACCGTGCAGTCGGGTCGGGTGCAGTCGGTGCGCATCCCGCTGGTTGCGGCCCACGCTTGATCGTCAGGAGTCCTCACCATGGCTAACAAACCCCATGCCGCCGTCGGCGGCCACGAGAAGATCGAGACCAGCAACTTTTTGCTGATCGTGCTGACGCTGGTGACGGTGATCGTCGGCGGGCTGGTCGAGATCGTGCCGTTGTTCTTCCAGCACTCCACCACCACGCCGCTGGCGGGCGTCAAGCCCTACACGGCGCTGCAGGTGCTTGGGCGCGACGTCTACCTGCGCGAGGGTTGCTACAACTGCCACTCGCAGATGATCCGCTCGCTGCGCGCTGAGGTGCTGCGCTACGGCCCGGCGTCGCTGGCCGGCGAGTTCGTCTACGACCATCCCTTCCAGTGGGGCAGCAAGCGCACCGGCCCAGACCTGCACCGGGTGGGCGGCAAGTACAGCGACGATTGGCACCGCGTACACCTGAACAACCCGCGCGACCTGGTGCCCGAGTCCAACATGCCGGCCTACGAGTGGCTGGGCAAGGCGGCTCTGGCGCCGGACGAGGTGGCAACGAGGATGCGCGCGCTGCGTCTGCTCGGCGCACCCTATACCGACGAACAGATCGCCCAGGCCGGTGATGACGTCAAGGGCCACACCGAGCTCGATGCTTTGGTGTCCTATCTGCAGGTGCTGGGCACCGCCCGCAAGTGAGGAGCAGACAACATGGATCTCAACACACTGCGCAGTCTGGTGACGGTGCTGTCGTTTGCCGTCTTCCTCGGCATCATTGCCTGGACTTTTTCGCGCCGCAACCGCGCCGGTTTCGACGACGCGGCCAGCCTCCCCTTTCGGGAGGAGCTGACTGAAAAATCTGCCGCGGGAGGCCTTCATGAGTGACTTCGTATCGAGCGGCTGGTCGCTGTACATCGCGGCCTTCACCGTCGTGGGACTTTTGGCCTGCCTGCTGCTGCTCATCGTGGCCAGCAAGCGCAAGGTCATGTCCAACGACAACACCACCGGCCACGTCTGGGACGAGGATCTGCGGGAGATGAACAACCCACTGCCGCGCTGGTGGATGGTGATGTTCGTGCTCACCTTGGTGTTCGCCGGTTTGTACTTGGCGCTGTACCCGGGCCTGGGCAGTCAGGCGGGTACGCTGAAATGGTCCAGCGCTGGCGAGTTGGAGGCCGATCAGGCCCAGGCCCAGGCCGCGATGACGCCGCTGTATGCCCGCTTCGCCGGGATGCCGGTGCAGGCGCTGGCCGCCGACAGCCAGGCAATGGCCATCGGTGAGCGCCTGTTCGCCAACAATTGCGCCGTCTGCCACGGCTCAGACGCCAAGGGCAGCAAGGGCTTTCCGAACCTGACCGATGGCGACTGGCTGGGCGGTGACGGTAGCCTCGACTACCTGCAGAAGACCATTGCCGAAGGCCGGCAGGGCGTGATGCCCCCGATGGCGGCTGCCGTCGGCACGGGCGAGGACGTCAAGAACGTGGCCCAGTATGTGCTGAGCCTGTCGGGCAGCGCGCACAACAGCATCGCCGCGCAGCTGGGTAAGCCCAAGTTCGGGGTGTGTGCGGCCTGCCACGGGGCCGACGGCAAGGGCAACCCGGTCTTGGGTGCACCCAACCTGACCGACAAGGTCTGGCTGCATGGCTGGGGCGAGGCCGCGGTGGTGGCCATGATCACCGGAGGCAAGACCAATGTCATGCCGGCCCATGCCAGCCGCATCACGCCGGACCAGAGGCGTGTGCTCGCCGCCTATGTGTGGGGCTTGTCCAACAAGCCCGCGGCGCAGGTCGCCTCCCAGTCCACGGTGCCGAAGTGAGCGGTCCGTCGAGATGAACGAGGGCAGTGCGTCGTCAGCGTCGGGGGGGGCGCCTTCGCCTGGCCTGGGTGCGGGCTTGGCGGCGGGCCAACCTGCGGCAGGGGTTGGCGAGGTGAAGGTCGTCTCGTTGTACGAGAAGTCCCGCAAGATCTACCCGCGGTCGGTGAGCGGGCAGTTCGCCCGGTGGCGCTGGGTCGCGGTGGCGCTGACCCAGCTGGTGTTCTACGGCATGCCGTGGCTGATGTGGAACGACCGCCAGGCGGTGCTGTTCGACTTGGCCTCGCGCCGCTTCTACATCTTCGGGCTGGTGCTCTATCCGCAGGACTTCATCTACCTGACGGCGCTGCTGATCGTCGCGGCCTACGGCCTGTTCCTGTTCACCGCGCTGGCCGGGCGGCTGTGGTGCGGCTACGCCTGTCCGCAGACCGTCTACACCGAGCTCTTCCTCTGGATCGAACGCCACTGCGAGGGCGACCGCGCCGCCCGCATGAAGCTCGACGCCGGGCCCTGGACTGCACAGAAGTGGCTGCGCAAGAGCACCAAGCAGGTTGCCTGGGGCACGCTGGCGCTGTGGACGGGGTTCACCTTTGTCGGCTACTTCACGCCCATCCACACGCTCTGGTCCGAGGCCTTCACCTTGGGCTTCGGGCCCTGGGAATGGTTTTGGGTGCTGTTCTACAGCTTCGCCACCTACGGCAACGCTGGCTACATGCGCGAGCAGGTGTGCAAGTACATGTGCCCCTATGCGCGCTTCCAGAGCGCGATGTTCGACAAGGACACGCTGGTCATCAGCTACGACACCGAACGCGGCGAGCCGCGGGGCGCGCGCGGGCGCAAGGTCGACCCGAAGGCTGCCGGGCTGGGTGACTGCGTCGACTGCAACCTGTGCGTGCATGTGTGCCCGACCGGTATCGACATCCGCAAAGGGCTGCAATACGAATGCATCGGCTGTGCCGCCTGTGTGGACGTGTGCGACGGCGTGATGGACAAGATGGGCTATGACCGGGGCCTGGTGCGCTACGCCACCCAGAACGGCCTGGCACAGCACTGGACCAAGGCGCAGATGCTGCGCCGCGCCTTGCGGCCGCGGGTGTTGATCTACACCGGCATCCTGGTCGTGGTGGTGGCCGCGCTGGGCACGAGCCTGTGGCTGCGCTCGCCGTTCCGCGTCGATGTCGTGCGTGACCGCGCCACGCTGGCCCGCCTCGTTGAAGACGGCCAGATCGAGAACGTGTACCGTCTGCATGTGATGAACACCACCGAATCGCCGCAGACCTACCGCATCGGCGTTGAAGGCTTGCCGGAGGTGCGCATGGCCACCGGCGAGGCGCTGCATCTCGGCCCGGCCGAGGCGCGCTGGCTGACGGTGAGCGTCAGGGTGCCGCCGGACAGCGCCGCACAGGCCGGCAGCGGCGCGCACACGATCCACTTCGACGTGGTGCGGGTTGACAGCCGCGGTGGGCCGGAGGCAGTGGTGCGCGAGAAGTCGACCTTCATGGTGCCGCGTTGAGCGAACGCAAACTTGGGGTGCCCCGGCGCTCAAGGAGACGGTGATGACTGTGGCAAACAACGATGCGGGCGCGCCCTGGTGGCGGTTCCCGATGGTGTGGCTGGTGATCGGCGGACCGTTGGTGGTGGTGGTGGCCAGCTTCGTCACATTGGGCTTGGCGCTGCGCTATCCAGACCCGGTGCTCAGCGTGCCGGCCGCCGCGGCCGACCTGCGGTCGATGGACGATGCCGGCAAACCGGCGCGCCCGGACCCCTCAACCCTGCCGGCGCTACAGGCCCGCAACCATGCCGCCACGGGGGGGAAATGAGCAGCCCCGGCGCGAACCCCGTGGCCGAGGAGGGGGTCGAACCTGACGGCGAGGGAGAACCCGCCGGCGCATCGGCCGACCTGGGCTGGCGGCCGCCCAATTTCGCCACCCGTGCGCTGACCATCCTCTGGCCGTCGTTCGTGATGGCTGGCGTGCTGGAAATGCTGGTGTTCGCGGTGATCGACCCCGCCGATCTGCATTGGTTCGGCGGTGAGCCGGTTGAGTGGAGCAAGCAGGCGGTCTACACCGTCACCTTCGTCCTCTTTTGGGGCGCCATCAGCCTGGCGGGGGCGGTCAGCGCGCTGCTGGCGTTGCCGGCCGAGCTCGCACCCCGCCGCAGCTTGGTCCGGCGCTGGCCTTGAGGCGGTCGCTGCAGAACGACGCCGGCAGGCGGCTCAGCAGGTGGCGCTGTTGACCACGCGCTGCAACGCTTCCAGGTCGAGGATGCGGATCGCGCGCTGCTTGACCTCCAGAATGGCTTCGTCCTGGAACTTCGAGAAGGTGCGGCTCACGGTTTCGAGCTTGAGCCCGAGGTAGCTGCCGATTTCTTCGCGCGTCATGCGCAGCACCAGGGCCGAAGCCGAGAAGCCGCGCGCCTCCAGGCGCTGCGTCAGATTGAGCAAGAAGGCGGCCAACCGCTCCTCCGCGCGCATGCTGCCCAACAGCAGCATGACCCCATGGTCGCGCACGATCTCGCGGCTCATGATCTTGTGGAACTGGTGCTGCAGCACGGTGACTTCGCGCGACACCGATTCCAGCTGGGCGTAGGGAATCATGCAGACCTGCGAGTCCTCCAGCGCCACCGCGTCACAGGCATGCAGGTCGGTGCTGATACCGTCCAGGCCGATCAGTTCGCCGGCCATCTGGAAGCCAGTGACCTGCTCGCGCCCGTCGGCCGCCGATACCACCGTCTTGAAGAACCCGGTGCGCACCGCATACAGCGCGGTGAACGCCTCACCGACGCGGAACAACGCATCGCCGCGCTTGACGCTGCGGCGGGTATTGACCAGGTTGTCGAGCGCCACCAGGTCCCCCTCGCTCATGCCCACCGGCAGGCACAGCTCGCGCAGGTTGCAGGCGGAACAAGCGACTTTCAGCGCGTCGTAGCGTGCTGCTGGGGGCAGGTCAGCGTTCATCGGCGCCATTATCGGCCTCGATACTGTGTCGTCGAGCATGGTCAACCTGGTGCGGTGAAGGACTTGCCGTCGGAGGGCAGGTACAGGGCGGGATCAAGCTGAGGCGATTCTTCGCCACAAGGGTTGTGCTTCACTTGAGCTGGATCAAGCTCCGGGCGTGGACCCACGGCACCATGAGACCATGGACGAGACTGTTTCAAGCAACCCCCTGCTGACGAACGACCTGCTGCGGCGCATGGATGTGCCTGGCCCGCGCTACACCTCCTACCCCACTGCTGATCGCTTCGTTGAAGCCTTCACCGCCGAGCAGCAGGCCCAGGCTCTGGCGCAGCGCGCGCTTGGTTGCGTGGGTGCCGCCGGCGGGCCGCTGTCGCTGTATGTGCATGTGCCGTTCTGCGAGTCGGTGTGCTACTACTGCGCCTGCAACAAGGTGGTCACGCGGGACCACAGCAAGACCGAGGCTTACCTGCGCGCCCTGTGCGACGAGATGGACCTGGTGCTGGCCTCGCTGGGCCCGGGCCAGCCGGTGTCGCAGCTGCACTTCGGCGGCGGCACGCCCACCTACCTCAGCGACGCGCAGCTGACGTGGCTGATGGGCGAGATCCGTCGGCGCTTTCGCCTGCAGCCGACCGGGGAGTACGCGATCGAGATCGATCCGCGCACTGTCGATGCCGAGCGCCTGGCGGTGCTGGCTGAGCTGGGCTTCAACCGCATCAGCTTCGGTGTCCAGGACTTCGACCCGGCCGTGCAGCGCGCGGTGCACCGGGTGCAGCCGTTCGAGCAGGTGCAGGCGCTGATGGTCGAGGCCCGGCGGCTGCGCTTCGCGTCCATCAACGTCGACCTGATCTACGGCCTGCCCAGGCAGACGCCGCAGAGTTTTGAGCACACCGTGCGCCAGGTCGCCGGGCTGCGGCCCGACCGTATTGCGATGTACGGCTATGCCCATTTGCCACAGCGCTTCAAGCCGCAGCGGCGCATCCATGATGCCGACCTGCCGGTCGCCTCCGACCGGGTGGCCATGCTGTCGCAGGCGCTGGGCGGCTTCATCAGCCATGGCTACCAGTACATCGGCATGGACCACTTCGCGCTGCCGGAAGACGGCCTGGCCATCGCCAAGCGCCAGGGTCTGCTGCATCGTAACTTCCAGGGCTACAGCACCCAGGCCGACTGCGATCTGATCGGCCTGGGGGTGTCGTCCATCAGCCGCGTCGGCGCCACCTACAGCCAGAACGCCAAGACCCTGCCCGAGTACTACGACGCCCTGCAGCGCGGGCGGCTGCCCACCGTGCGCGGGCTGGGGCTCACGCGCGACGACCTGCTGCGCCGCTCGGTGATCATGGCCATCATGTGCCACGGGCGCATCAGCTTCGAATCGGTGGAGCTGGCGCACCTGATCGACTTCCGCCGCACCTTCGCGGCCGAGCTGGCAACGCTCGAAGGCCTGCGCAACGACGGCATGCTGACGATGGACAGCGACGGCTTCGAGCTCACCCCGATGGGCTGGTACTTCGTGCGCTCGGTGGCCGCGGTGTTCGACCGTTACCTGCAGGCCGATCAGACCCGCGAACGCTTTTCAAAGGTGATCTGATGACCGGCGCACTGGCCGTCACCGCGGCGCTGATGGGCTTGGCAGGCACGGCCCATTGCGCGTCGATGTGCGCGGTGGGCTGCAGCGCTGCGGCCCGGCTGTGCGGGCCGGTGCGGCCGCGGCAGGTGCGCGTGGCGCTGCTGCTCGGACGCTTGCTGGGCGCTGCAGCGGCGGGCGCGGCGGCGGCCTCGGCGGCGTATGTGCTGCGCTGGGCCGTCGATGGTGCCCAATGGCTGCGGCCGCTGTGGACCATGCTGCAACTGGCACTGGTGGTGCTGGGTGTCTCGCTACTGCTGCGCGGGCGTGTGCCGGCCCGGTTGATCGACTGGGCGCACCACTTGGGCCGGCGTCGCGATACGGGTGTGCAGCGCATCCGCCTGCCCGGCGAGGTGAAGGCCTTCAGCCTCGGCATGTTGTGGGCCGCGTTGCCTTGCGGGCTGCTACACGCCGCGCTGCTGGTGGCGGCCCTGGCGTCCACACCGCTGGAAGGCGCGCTGGTGATGGTGGTGTTCGGCCTGGCCAGTACGCCGGGCCTGGTGGCCGGCGCTGCGCTGTGGGCGCGCATCCCGGCCTGGGCCGGCCGAGGTGGCGACGCCGGTGCCACGCTGTCGCTCCGGCTGGCGGGTGCGGGCATTGCCGGCATGGCCGCCTGGTCGGTGGGCCACGCCCTGTGGGACCCCTGGATTGCAGCCTGGTGTGGATAGGGATAAAGGCCCCTCGGCGGTGACCCATGGCACCACGCCCAAGGACGCCGACAAGGACTGCGTGAACCCTCGCGGGGGCGTGAGTGGGGTACGGCCTGTCGCGCTTCGGATTCAGCCCGCTCTTTCTGAGGCCGTGTTCATCACGTCCTGCATTGCAAGCTTGCGAAATTCGCGAGGCGTAAATCCCGTTTGCTTGCGGAAGAAGCGGCTGAAGTAGGCTTCGTCGTCAAAGCCCAAGCGGTCCGCAAGCTGACGAACACTGTTCGCGGTGTAGACAAGATCGCGCTGCGCCTCGTTCGCCAATCGTGCGTGGACTACCGCGATGCTGGGCTTACCCAGTGCCTCTCGGCACATGCGCGTCAGTTGACCCGGCGTGATCCCGAGTTCAGATGCGTAGTCCCGCATCGTCCAGTGCTCCTTGAAGTGCTCTTCGACGAGCGCCTTGAATTTTTCGAGCTGTTCGGCTCGCCGCGACGCAGCCCGCAGGGGAGTTGCTGGCACCGTCTGCTGAAGGCGTGCAATCTGCACCACCAAAGCGATCAGCAGCGACATCCCGGCCGCGACGTATCCGAGCGAGCGGCGCCGAGCTTCTCGCTCGATCGCCAGGTACGTTTGCATCAGTTCATCCGAGCCGTTGTCCTGGGACAAGTGGAGGATGGACGGTGTGCGCAGCGTCTGCAGCAGAGGCGGCATCAGCACGTTGGCCAGCGACTCGAGAGGAAGCTGTGCGGCCGTCACGATCGGCCCGTCAACGTCGGGTGTGAAGCGCCACCCATGCACGGTCTTGGCAGGGATGAGCAGCACGCTCGGCGCTTCGATCGTGGCCTTGGTCTGGTCCACGACTGCTTCAACCGTTCCCCGAGTGAGATAGAGGATCTGAACGAGCGCGCCGTGTGTGTGTGGTCGGATCGCGAAGTTGTAGGGCCGAGCTCGCTGCGGAATCAACTCAAAGAAGAACGAGTTTTGCCATCCCGGTTCCTCCTCATCACCGTAGAGAGCGTAGTTGGGAATGATTTTCGACATGGCGGGCGACGACCTATTGGGCAGCATAAATTGTCCAAGTTTTGTCCTCTTCCGTCAAAATCGACCTTGTGGGGCAGCAACATCGCGTGGGTTGGACCTGGCAATCAGAGTCCGCTCCCACTGGCCCTGTCCTCGCGCGCCTTCAGACTAAGGGAAAACCTGAGTTCGATATCGACGAAAAGTCCAAGTTCTGGCTGTATTTGTGGGGGCGCAGCGCAGGTGGAGTACAGATCATCGTTGTCCTGACGTCGCCCAAAGTTGTCGGAGAAAAAATGATCTCGGAGACAAGAAATTGAACGACAGCCCACCGCGTCTGGCGTCGAAGGCCCAAGGTCAGGATCCGACCGCATCCGCGCCACGGGTGGCCGTCATCAGCGGAGCCGCGAACGGCATCGGATGGGCAACTGCGAAGCTCATGGCGGGCAACAGTTGGCGTGTTGCCTTGCTGGATATGGACGACAGCGCCTTGCGCGACCGCGCCGCCCAACTCGGACCCCAGCACATCGGCCTGGTGTGCGACGTCACCGATGCTGCCGAAGTCAACGCCGCATTCGGCGTGGCGCGGTCGACTCTGGGTCGTGTCGACGCGCTGATCAACTGCGCCGGCATCAGTGATCAGACGGGGCCAACGCTCGAGCAATCCATTGAGGCCTTTGATCGCGTTCTGGCCGTGCATCTTCGAGGAAGCTTTCTCATGATGCAGGCGGCGCTCCGCGCGATGCTGACCCAGTCGCGCGATGAGTATGGCAACCGCGGCAGCATCGTGAATCTGGGCTCGATTGCCAGCCTGGGTGGTATCCCTGGCCGCAACGCCTACAGCGCTGCAAAGGCGGGCATCGTGGGCATGACCCGCACCTTGGCCAGCGAGTGGGCACGAGAGGGTGTGCGAGTCAACACCGTGGCGCCCGGCTACGTGCGAACGCAAATGGTGGACCATCTCGAGCGCCAAGGCGCGATCAACGGTGGCTTCATTGCGCACCGCACGCCGATGGGACGGATAGCGGATCCGGACGAGATTGCCCAAGTGATCGCGTTTCTGGCGTCGCCCGTTTCGAGCTACGTGACAGGTGCGGTGCTGCCGGTTGATGGAGGCTGGTCTGCCTTCGGCGCGTCCGAAAGCACCTTGCCTGCGCTCTGAAACGAGGCAAAGATGCTGACGATCAATCTGTTCAATGGGCTTGTCTACGGTGCGCTGCTCATCGTCATGTGCTCGGGCCTGGCACTGATCTACGGTCTGCGCCGTGTCGTGAACTTTGCGCATGGCTCGCTGTACATGCTGGGTGCCTACCTCGGGTACTCGGTCGCCGCACGGACCAACTTCTGGGCCGCGCTGGTAGCGGTGCCCGCGATCATGGCCGTGCTTGGCGTTCTTCTGGATCGTTACGGGTTCCGCCTTCTTCAGGATCGGGATCCGCTGACCGTGGTGCTCGTCACGTTCGGACTTCTGCTGATCATTGAGGACGGTGTCCAGACCGTGTGGGGCAAGAGCAATCTGTCAGTGCAGGCGCCAGCAGTGCTCAGTACACCCATCGAACTGCTGGGTGCGACGATGCCTGCCTACCGGCTGGCCGTGATGGGTGTCGGTGCTGCCGTCGCGCTGGGGCTCACTCTGTGGCTTCGTTGGTCGAAGGTCGGTCTCTTTGTCCGAGCCGCGAGCACCGACCCGACCACCACGGCCATGCAAGGCGTCAACATAGACGCGCTGAGCGCGGGCGTGGTCGGCCTTGGAACGGCATTGGCCGGCCTTGCCGGCGTGGTCGCAGCGCCCTTCCTGTCGCTGTCTCCTTCGATGAGCAGCGATGTCATCATCGATTCGTTCGTCGTCGTCGTCGTTGGGGGCCTCGGTTCCCTGTCTGGCGCATTCATTGCTGCGATGGTGCTCGGCATGGTGCAGGCAGTCGGTGCGGTCTACCTGCCCGACACCGCGGTTCTCCTGCCGTTCCTGCTGATGGTGGCCGTGCTCGTTTGGAAGCCCGCGGGCTTTGCAGGCAGCCGGACCTAGGCGCCAAGAAAAAGACGCCCATGTCAATCCAACGTCTGTCCCTTTGTCTTGTCTTGGCCCTCCTGCTCGGCGCCGCCTTCGCCGTCCTGACGAGTTCCGGAACGATCCTGTCGCTGGTCACACAGGCGTTGATCTATGCGATCTTCGCCACCGGTATCGGCGTGCTCTTGCGGCAGAACGGCATGGTGAGTTTCGGCCATGCGCTCTTTTTCGGTGTGTCGGGCTACTGCGTCGCGATCCTGCTGCAGCTGCAGCTCATGCCAGCCGAAGCGGCCATGTTGTTGACGCTGATCGTCGTTGCCGTCGTCGCCTTCGTCATTGGCCTGGTGATCGTCCGCGTGCCGGGCATTGCGTTCGGCATGTTGACGCTTGCCATCGGGCAGATGCTCTACCTGACAGCGTCACGCTCCCGTGGCCTGACAGGTGGTGTCGATGGCATGAACATCGCGTGGCCCGCCACATTGTTTGGGATTCAGATATCGGCGATCCTGAAACCATGGGCGATGTTCCTGGTCTGCTGGGTCACGCTGGTGCTGCTGATCTTCTTGCTCGCCCTGCTGCTTCGCAGCCGCTTTGGAAGCCTCACTGAGGCCGTGCGTGACAACGAAGAACGAGCGCGCTTTATCGGGATTCGCACATTGCTGCCGCGGGCCGCGATCTTCACGCTGTCGGCTGTTGTGAGCGGACTGGCCGGATTGCTGTCAGCGCTCAACACGGGGTTCGTCTCTCCCGAGAACCTGCACTGGAGCATGTCGGGCGTTGGTTTGATGATGGTCGTGGTAGGCGGCTGCAAGGCGCTGTGGGGGCCGGCACTTGGCGCTGTCGTCTACTTCCTCGCGAAGGACATCCTGGGTGACCACGCGAGCCACTGGATGGCCATATTCGGTACCGCATTGATCACCGTCATCGTGTTCTCTCCAGCGGGCATTGCTGGCGCACTGCTCCGATTGGCAAGAGGCAAAAGCGCCGGGGGTTCGATTGGTCACGCCGCCGCCCGCTGATCAACTGCGTTGGAGACAAGCATGAGCAACTTCGTACTGCAAGCGCAGGACGTGGCGATCCATTTTGGCGGGGTCAAGGCGGTCGACGGTGTGTCGCTGACCTTGGAGCGCGGCCAGATTCGTGGGCTCATCGGGCCCAACGGAGCGGGAAAGTCGACCGTCATTGACGCCCTCACCGGGCGCCTCATCCTGACGCGTGGGTGTGTGACGCTGCGCGGAGAGGACGTGAGCAGACTGGGTGTCGCGGATCGGCGCAAACGAGGGCTTGCTCGCAGTTTTCAGCGCACCAGCATCTTTGGTCAGATGAAGGTGCGCCAGCAGGTCGAACTGGCGTCCCACAAGATGGGTGTCGAGGACTCTGCCGCTGATGCGGATGCGGTACTCAAGGAACTCGATTTGGCGCCGTTGGCGGACGCGACGGCCGACAGTCTGGGCTACGGTGAGCAACGCCGGCTCGACCTGGCCCTTGCGCTGGCAGGCCGGCCTACGGTTCTGCTTCTTGACGAGCCCATGGCAGGCCTCTCGGTGAAAGAATCCCTTGATCTGGCCAAACACCTGAAGGCGTTGACATCACGCTGGGAAGTCTCCGTGCTGCTTGTCGAACACGACATGGATGTCGTCTTCGGAATCTCCGATGTCGTGACGGTCTTCGAGCTAGGGCGCGTCATATCGGCGGGTGATCCAGCCAAGGTGCGCTCGGATCCACGCGTGCGCGAAGCGTACCTGGGGAGTGCCGCATGAGCGCGCTGCTGAGTTTGGAGAAGGTCAATGCCTTCTACGGAGCGGCGCACATCCTCCACGACCTCACGCTCACTGTGGCCGCAGGAGAACGCGTTGCATTGATCGGCCGCAACGGCGTTGGCAAGACGACCGTCGTCAACGCCATTCTCGGACTGGCGAGCGTGCGCGGCGGAAGGATCGCTCTGGGAACGTTCCAGATGCCGCGACCACGCGCCTACATGGCCGCCCAGCGGGGCATTGCAGTCGTGCCGCAGGGCCGACGCATTGTGGCCAACCTCACTGTGGAAGAGAACCTGTTGCTCGGCGCTGCCGTTGCCCGCAAAGGACCCTGGTCGGTCGCAGAGGTCTACAAGCTGTTTCCCATACTCAAGGAGCGCGCCGCAACGCCCGGCACGGCGCTCTCGGGCGGGCAGCAACAGATGCTGGCAGTGGGTCGAGCGCTGATGGCGAACCCGTCGCTGATCCTGCTGGACGAGCCTACTGAGGGGCTGGCGCCCGTC
>JBDTQF010000068.1:0-16617 GCA_039932275.1 Burkholderiales bacterium | reverse complement strand
ACGACAGTTGGCGGTGGTGGCGGATCGACAGGAGATAGACAGTCGAGCCGGTGAGTGTGTAGAGGACGAGATAGTCGCCGTGCAGGTATTCGCGCAGAGCATCGGCGGCCCCGGGCGGTAGGGCGGCGAGTTGCGTCATCGCTTCAGCCGACTGTGGAGGCTGGTCCAGATAGCGACGCCCGATGCGCGGGAAGCGGCGCAGGTTCGGGATGACCGTGCGACGCAGTCCGTCGAGCAGCTTGTCGTACGCCTGGGGTGCATCGGCTTCGGCGAGGAAGGTTTCGATCGATGCCAGCCGCTCGATGAAGCTGGCGGTGAGTTCGACCTGAATGCGCGGCTCAGCCACGTCGCTTCGTGGTCTTGGCTGCGGGTTTGCGCGCTCGTTGCAGGCGAGCAATGGCCGTGTCCGCGTCCTCGGTGCGTCCAGCCGCGATGTCGGCCAGCCCGCGCTTCACGTCTTCGAGCAGCAGCAGGTGGATGCGCTCGCGCTCCAGGCGGTGGTAGTAGTCCAGTCGATCGGAGTCGATCAACGCAACGTAGCTCTCGCCGTTTTTGGTTATGACCTTTTCGCTACCTTGCTTGACCTCGTCAGCGAGCTCGGAGAGGGTGGCGCGCGCCTGAGTGAAGGGCACCACGTCCTTGGCGGCGATCGACATGGGCAGCACTCCAGAGTTGCAGAATTCTGCGCAGTCTAACGGATTGGTGCAGGACGACCGAGACCGGACCCAGTATGGCGCCGATGAACTCGTGTAAGCGGATTGAGACCGGAGACTGCGAGGCGTGCCCGTCAAGGGCGATGCACGCTGCAATCCTGACTTTGAAGCGGGTCACCGGCGTCAGTGACGGCGAACTGCCATGCTGCACATCGTTCGAGTTGCCGGCGCGGGCCAGCAGCGCCAGTTCATCCTTGGTCAAGGGCTGGCCGTCGTATTCGCCCCGCGTGCTCTGCCGCTCGACGATGGCTTTGAAGAGCAGCACTGTGTGTTGTGGCTGGAGGGTGCCAAGGTGGCGTAGCGCACCAGCTCGGTTTGCAGCGCCGCACCCCGCAGCCCTTGCTGCACCGGGCCCAGGCGCCGGATGCGCGCCGCGGCGGCTTCGTAGCCCTCGGCTTCATCGCCGTTGGTACAGGCCGCCAGCATGGACGAGACCCCGAGCGCCGCTGGCGCGCGGATGGCGAGTTGCCTGCGACGGGCGTTCTTCATCGGCTTCTCCTGTGAGCATTGCGTTTCGGCCCACGGCGCCAGTGTGCGCCTGCGAGGTGGCCCCGCATACAGTCCCAGGGCTGTGAGTTCCGGGCAGCTGGCGTTCGGCGATGCGCTGCTCGTTGCGCCAAGCCGTAGCCTCGACGTTGTCGTGTTGCTATGCTGAACGACGAGCACCTGTTCAGGCGACGCTGAACAAGTCCCCGCGCGCCGGGCCATTGGCGCGTGCAGCGAGGCGAACGCAGGACCTACGACCATGACCCACCAGATCCCCGCCACCCTGATTCCCGGCGACGGCATCGGCCCTGAAATCGTCGACGCTACGCTGGCGGCGCTCGACGCGCTCAAGGCGCCCTTCACCTGGGACCGACAGATCGCCGGTCTCGAAGGCGTCAAGGCCGCGGGCGATCCGCTGCCGCAGGCCACGCTCGACAGCATTCGCCGCACGCGGCTGGCGCTCAAAGGCCCGCTCGAGACGCCTTCTGGAGGCGGCTATCGGTCATCGAACGTCCGCCTGCGCGAGGAGTTCAAGCTCTTCGCGAACCTGCGCCCGGCGTTGACGATTGTTCCCGGTGGCCGCTTCGACAAGATCGACCTGGTGGTCGTGCGCGAGAACCTTGAAGGCCTGTACATCGGCCACGAGCACTTCGTGCAGATCGACGACGACCCCCACGCCGTCGCCATGGCCACCGGCATCAACACCCGCGCCGGCAGCCGCCGGCTGCTGGAGTTTGCCTTCCAGCATGCCATCGCCACCGGCCGCAAGAAGGTGACGATCGTGCACAAGGCCAACATCATGAAGGCGCTGACCGGCATCTTCCTGGAGACCGGCCTGGACCTCTACGAGCACAAGTACAAGGGCCGGTTCGAGCTCGACACCGTGATCATCGACGCCTGCGCGATGAAGCTGGTGCTCAACCCCTGGCAGTTCGACATGCTGGTCACCACCAACCTGTTCGGCGACATCCTGTCCGACCTGGTGGCCGGCCTCGTGGGCGGGCTCGGCATGGCGCCGGGTGCCAACATCGGCGCGGACGCCGCGATCTTCGAAGCGGTGCACGGCTCGGCGCCAGACATCGCGGGCAAGGGCATTGCCAACCCCACGGCCCTGCTGCTGGCCGCGGCGATGATGCTCGATCACGTCAAGCTCACCGACATGGCAACGCGCCTGCGCCACGCGCTCAATGCGGCGCTGAACATCGACAAGGTGCGCACAGGCGATCTGGGCGGCACGGCATCGACGGCGCAATTCACCAAGGCGCTGGTCAGCCGTATCGCCAACGGCTGAGAACGGGCCACGGGGCCAACCAGCGCCGGCTCTTGAGTCAACGCCGGGCCGCCCCAAGTTGACTCACCCCCTCGGGGGGCGACGGCGGCATCGCCGTCGTCTGGGGGCGCTCTCAAGTCGATCCGGCTTTGCCGGGCGACTTGAACCCCCTCGGAGGGCGGTGGTGGCTATGCCACCGCCTGGGGGCGCTCACCCCTTAAACGCGGGCGAACACCGCGCTGATCGCTGCCGCATCCGGCGTTGCGAATTGGGCGTTGTGCCGGTCGGTGAGTGGGCCGCCGCCGGGGATGACCGCGCCCGTTGGGTCGTAGCCGATGGCCTTGAACTTCCACCGCCCGTTGATCAGCTTCAAGTTGCCGACGTGCAGACCGCTCGCATCCAGCACGCGGCAGGCGTTGTCGTTGACTGGGGTGATGGTCAATGCGGACACGGTGGGCCAGGCTCCGAGCAGAAGTCAGTGGCAAGCGTCAGTTGAGCCTCGCCGCGCTGCGCTTGAACGGCATCGGCATGGCGACGTGTCAGCGCCCCATCGTGGCTCATCGTGGCTTCGTCGTGGCTTCATCGTCTTCGTCCACGCCGCTCGGGACGAAGCTCACACCGTGGTGCACCAGGTAGTCGCGTATCAAGCGCCGAACCACCTGCGATGGCGTCACGTCTTGCCGCGCGCACAGGGCTTCGAACGCCTTCTTCTTGGCGGGGTCGACCAGCACCGTCAGGCGCGCAGTTTTCAATTCCATGCGATCTCCGTGTGTCGTCCGTATGATATTCACATTATCATGCAGAGCAAATTTGATTGCACCTCCGTCCCGGAGCCATTTCCCTTGCCTCGCTTGCATCACGCACGCTTTCACCTGGTAGCGCTGCTGCCGTGTCGATTGGCGCGCCGATGAGCAGGGTGCAGCCCCCGTACGCATGAGTTCGCTCATCGGCGCTGTCCTGGTCCTGCTGCTCGGCGCTGCGGGCTGTTTGCTGCCTGTGCCCAATCGCACCCGCGCAGGCATCGGCGTGGTGTCGCAAGCCATCGCCACGGCCCTGGTCCTGTTCACGGTGACGCCGGTGCTGCTCGGCGGCGCGCCGGTCACGGCGGAACTGGCCTGGGCCTATCCCGTGGGAACGCTGCGCGTACGGCTGGACGCACTCGGAGCGTTCTTCCTCGCCTGGTCGCTGCCGATGACCTTGCTCGGCAGCATCTACGCCGTGGGTTACCTGCGGCCGTACTTCGAAACCAGGCGCCACCTCGGGCTGCACTACGCGCTGCTCAACCTGACTTCGCTGTCTTTCGTGCTGGTCTACACCGGCGACCATGCCCTGGTGTTTTTGCTCGGCTGGGAGATCGCCGCCCTGGCCGCCTGGCTGCTGGTGATCTGGGACTACACCAACCAGAAGGTGCGCTTCGCCGGATTCAACTACCTGGTGTCCACGCACATCGGGCTGATCTTCCTGGTGGCCGCGTTCATGATCCTCTACACGCACACCGCGTCGTGGGAGATGGGCAGCTTCGGGCAGTGGCTGCGCGGGCATGCCGGGTCGGAGCGCAACCTGGTCTTCCTGCTGCTGGTCACCAGCTTCGGCCTGAAGTCAGCGTTTTTTCCCTTCCATTCCTGGCTGCCACGGGCCCATGCGGCGGCACCGGCGCATGTCTCGGCGCTGATGTCCGGCGTGATCCACAAGGCCGGGCTGTACGCACTGGTGCGTTTTGTCTTTTTGATCGGCCGGCCCGACGAGTGGATGGGCTGGTTCCTCATCGGCTTCTCGGCCCTGTCTGCCGTCATCGGCGCGCTGTACACCGTGGGCCAGCGTGACCTGAAGCGCCTGCTCGGGTACTCGTCAACTGAAAACGTCGGCATCGCCGGCATCGGCTTGGGCATCGGTTGCCTGGGGCTGGCCTGGGGCAACACGGCGCTGGTCGCGCTGGGCTTTGGCGGCGGCCTGCTGCACGTTTTGAACCACGCATTCTTCAAGTGCCAGTTGTTCTACGCGGCGGGTGCGGTGTACCAGGCCACGCACACCGTCGACATGGAAAAGCTCGGTGGCCTGTCGCGCCTGATGCCGTGGACCGCGCTCAGCTTCTTGCTGGGCGGCGTGGCCATCTCGGCGCTGCCACCGCTGAACGGCTTCACCAGCGAGTTCATCATCTACTCTGGCCTGTTCACCGGCGAGCCCATCGCCGTGTGGGCCAAGGTGGCGCTCGGTGTGGGCGGCGCCGTCCTGGCTTTCGTGGGCGCGGTTTCTGCGCTGAGCATCACCCGGGCCTTCGGCGTCGTGTTTCTCGGTGGCCCCCGCGACGCCACTGTTCACGCGCCTGGCGAGGTCAGCCGCTGGATGCTGCTGCCGATGGCGGTGCACGCCGTGGGCGTCATCGTGCTGGGCGTGCTGCCCGGTTTGGGCTTCATGCTGGTGCGCGGGCCAACTGCTCTGGCACTGGCTGCCTTGCCGACCACCGGCGTCGACGTGCTGCAGCCGGTGGCCGACTCGCTGGCGCGCATCGGCGTGATCTCGGGCACGCTCGCGCTGGTGATCGGCGCATTGATCTGGCTGCGCACGCGTGTGGCACGCCGGCCGGCCGATCCGCCACCTGCAGCTGTGGGTACGTGGGGCTGCGCGTATGGCGCACCCAGCGTGCGCATGCAGTACACCGGCTCCAGCTTCTCCTGTGACTTCAGTGCCCGCTTCAGCAGCGTGATGGTGACGCTCCGGCGGCAGAAGGCACCTCTGGGCTACTTCCCCGACAACAGCTACCTGATCACCGACTGCGTCGACGCCGTGGAACGCCGGCTGTTCTCGGTCATCACCCACGGTGACGCATCGGCGGCCGAGTTGTCCAGCAAGCTTCGAGAGGACGATCCGCGATTTGCCTTTGCAGCCGCGCTCATCGCCATCGTGGTGATGTCCGGCCTGATCGTGCTGGCCAGCGGGCCGCTGCCATGAGCTTGAGCATGAACACGCTGCTGGCCGTCATCCACGTCCTCACTGTGCTGGCCATGCCGATCCTGTTGGTCGGCCTGGTGAACCGCACCAAGTCGCTGTGGGCCGGGCGCAAGGGGCCGGGGCTGGCGCAGTCGGGCTGGGACCTGCTGCGCCTGCTGCGCAAGCAACCGGTGTTCAGCACCGCCATCACGCCGCTGTTCCGCGCGGGCGCCTGGGTCGTGCTGGTTGCGTCGCTGCTGGCGGCCCTGATCGCGCCGATCCTGGGCCGCGTGGCCCCGCTGCAGTTCAGCCACGACTTCATTTTCTTCGCCTACACGCTCGGCCTGGCACGCTTGTTCCTGATGCTGTCGGCCATGGATGTCGGCAGCTCGTTCGAGGGCATGGGCGCAGCACGCGAAGCGTCCTTCACCACCTTCATCGAGCCCGCGCTGTTCCTGCTGATCGGCTCGGCCGGCGTTGCCACGGGCCAGACCAGTTTTGCGGCGCTGATTGGCCAGTGGCACCAGTCGGCGTCGTTCCCGTGGCTGGCCGTGCCTGCGGTGGCCGTGCTGTTCGTGCTGCTGCAGGCCGAGGCCGCGCGTGTGCCCGTGGACGACCCGATGACCCACCTCGAACTGACGATGGTGCACGAGGTGATGGTCCTCGACCACAGCGGGCCGGAACTCGCAGCGATGCAGTACGCAGCAGCGCTGAAGATGACGATCTACGCGGGCCTGATCGCCGCACTGCTGAACCCCTTCGACCCGCTGACGCAGACCGCCCTGTGCGTGCTGGTGTCGCTGCTCATCATGGCCGGTGTGGCGGTGGCGATCGGCTGTGTGGAATCGCTGACAGCGCGGCTGCGCATGCGCCTGGTGCCTGGGTACCTGATGCTCGCGTCGGCCGGCGCAGCACTGTGCCTTCGCGCCGCGGGCTGGTTGGCGAGGGCCGCATGACACTGCCGCTGATCGCCTTTTTGGTCGCCGCCATCATCCCGATCTTCTTCGGCAAGATTCGCTCGGCGCCGTTCTGGCTGACCGCGCAGGCCGCAGCGCTGGCCTGGAACGTGGCGCAGCACGGTGACCCATCGCTGCACACCTATGTGGCGCTGATCGAGGTGCTGGTGGTGCGTGCCCTGATCGCCCCACGCCTGCTGCACCGTGCCATACGGCAGCGCGGTGATGCCAACCTCGACCTGATGCCGTCCAACCTTTTCACATGGACCATCGCCATCGCGCTGGTGGTGCTCGCCTTCGAGTTCGCCGCACCGGCGATGAGCGGCCGGCAGGCACTAACACTCGGTGTCGTTGGGGCCACGGTCACCGTCTCGCTGCTGCTGCTGTCCACCAACGACTCGCCGCCGGCCCAGCTGGCGGCCGTGCTGTTCATGGAAAACGGCCTGGCCTTGTTCGAATCGCTGCTGCCCGAGCCGTGGCCGCTACCGGTGCACGGCGCACTCAGCGCCATCTACCTGCTGACGGTGATCGTCGGCGGCTGGCTGATCGCGACGCCGGACGTGGTGCGCCCGGCTGCGAGCGTTCCGGTCAGCCCTCCGGCGGGGCAGACCCCTTGAGCGAAGTCAGCGCCATCTCGATGCGCGGCACGCCCGTCATGCCGACCCGCCGCCTCTGGGTTGGCCCCGGCCTGGTCGCCCTGGCGGTGCTCAGCGTGCTAGCGTGGGTGAGCGTTTTCGTGCGCACGCCGCTGAACGAGCTGCCGCTGTACTTCGCCGGGCGCTACTTCGTTCTCGATGCGACCTCGATGCTGTTCCTGCTGGTGATCAACAGCGTCTTCCTCGGCATCAGCGTCTACATGTCGTCGCGCGTCAGCACGTCGCGCATGCTGGCCGACAACCTGCTGCCCAGGGCTGCGCTGACGCTGGCGTTCATGGTTGCGATGAACCTGGGTGTGATGGCCAACAACCTGCTGCTGCTGTGGGCCTTCATCGAACTGACCACCCTGTGCGCCGCACCGCTGGTGGCACTGGGCGACACCCTGGCGCCGCGCCGCGTCGCCTGGCACTACCTGCTGTACTCCAGCATGTCGCTGGCACTGACCTTCCTGGGCATCATGTGCCTGACGCGCTCGGCGCACCTGCACGGCCTGGAGATCAGTTTCGCGCTCGACGAGATGGCCAGGGGCATCGCCTCACCCGGCGACAGCTGGCAACGCCTGGGCCTCGCGCTGATGCTGTTCGGCCTGGGCAGCAAACTTGGCCTGGCGCCGCTGTACAGCTGGATGCCCGAAACCTACGAGGCCGCGCCCACCAGCACCAGTGCGCTGCTGGCGGCGGTGCAGTTCAACATCAGCGTGGTGGCCGTGTTCCGCGTGCTGCATGTGTTTCGCGGTCACGACACCGACTTCGTCTCGCACGAGTTGCTGATCATGGGCTGCCTGTCGCTCACGGTGGCCGCCGTGCAGGTGATGGCTGCGCGCAACTACAAGCGCCTGATTGCTTATGCCTGCGTCAGCTCGTCGGGAGTCATCGCCATCGGCCTGTCGGTGGGCAAGGCGGCAGCCTACGGGGTGTTGCTGTACATCGTCAGCAACGCCTTCGTGAAGGCGCTGCTGTTTCTCACCGCCGGGCGCCTGCGCGCCGTTTACCACACCAACGAAGTCAAGGCGCTCAGCGGCGTGATCCGGGTGTTGCCGTTCTCGGGCCTGCTGTTCGCGGTCGGCATCTTCGCGCTGTTGGGGTTTCCGCCGTTCGGCAGCTTCATGGCGGAGATGCTGATCCTGGCGGGCATCGTTCAGGCCGGCAACCTGATCGCCTTCACGCTGATGTGCGCCATGCTGACGATCATCTTCGTCGCCACCGGCCGCTCGATCTTCCCGATGATCTGGGGCCCATCCGAGCACCAGGGATCGCAGGTCACCGAGACCTGGGTCACGGCTGTTCCCAAGCTGGGTTTTGTGGTTGTGCTGGTCCTGCTCGGCGTCTATACACCAGCCCCCATCAGCGCCTTGCTGGTGCAAGTGGCGCAGTCCATCGGAGGGCAATGATGGGACCGATGAAGCCGATCGTGATGGCCTTGAACCACGAGGTCGCGCAAGCTGATCTGGTGGCCTGGTCGCGGCAGGTCGCCCAAGCACTGGATGCGGGCGAGCGCCTGGTCACCTTGTTTGGCCGCATCGATGGCGACAGGGACGCCAGCGGCGAGGTGTTCACGACCGCGGTGTTGCAGCGCGAGGACGGGCAGCTCGCCCTGCTGCGCGGGCGCGGCCCTTGCGGTGCCACGTATCCGTCGCTGACGCCCCGTCATCCGGCAGCGCAGATGTTCGAGCGCGAACTGTGGGAACAGACCGGACTCACGCCGGCCGGCCACCCCTGGCTCAAGCCGGTGCGCTACGAAGGCGAGCGCCAGCAGCACATGAGTGAGCACCCGTTCTTCACGGTACGCGGCCAGGAAGTGCACGAGGTCGGCGTCGGCCCCATCCACGCCAGCGTGATCGAGCCGGGGCACTTTCGCTTCATGTGCCATGGCGAGCAGGTGCACCACTTGGAGCTGCAACTCGGCTACCAGCACCGTGATGTCGAGTCGCTCCTGCTCAAGCGCCCGCCGCTGGCCTTGGCATCGCTGGTCGAGTCGATTGCCGGCGACACCAGCATCGCCTACGCCTGGGGCTATTGCGCTGCCGTGGAGGCCTTGTCCGGCACCCAGGTCAGCATGACGGCAGAACTGGTGCGCGGCGTCGCGCTGGAGCTGGAACGCGTGGCGATGCACCTGGTGGCACTCACCGGCCTGGCGACCGACATCGCCTTCCTGCAAGGCGGCGCCAGCTACGGCCGGCTGCGCACGGCCATCATCAACGCCACCATGCGGGTCTGTGGCAGCCGCTTTGGCCGCGGCTGGTTGCGACCCGGCGGCGTGCGCTACGGCATCACCGACGCCCTGCGCCGGGACTTGCTGGACACACTGGGTGGCTTTGCCAAAGACATCGCCGAAGTCAACGCGCTGATGCTGGGTGCGCGCAGTGTGCAGTCGCGCTTCAAGGGTGTCGGAGTCGTGAGCCGCGAAGCCGCCGCCGACATCGGCATGGTGGGCCTGGCCGCACGCGCCAGCGGGGTGCCAGGCGATGCCCGGGTCAGCCTGCCGGGGCGGCTGTACGCGGCACACCCCATCGCATCGCTGACCGAAGACGGGGGTGACTGTTGGGCCCGCATGACCCTGCGCATGCGCGAGATCAGCGAGTCATTGCGCTGGTTGAAGGAGGTGCTCGAAGCACCGAATCTCTACCTCGACGGTGCCGACGGTGCGTTGCTGGCACCGCTGGGCCCGCTCTGGCACGACACCCTGTGTGTGTCGGTGCGCGAGGGCTTCAGGGGCCCCGTGGTGCAGGCACTGGAAACCGGTCCGGACGGTCGGCTGCTGCACTACAAGGTGCAGGACCCGTCGCTGCTGAACTGGTTCGGCTTGGGCGTGGCATTGCGCGACAACGAGATCTCGGACTTCCCGATCTGCAACAAGAGCTTCGACCTGTCCTACTGCGGCAACGATCTCTAGCCCAAAGAAGCAGGAGCCACTGTGTTCAAGTCGATCAAGGTCAGGGCCTCGCAGGGCACGCAGTACATCGCCGATCCGCGCCAAGCCAACCCGGTCGGCTTCCGCGGCAAGCCGGTGATCGGCGAAGCCGCCTGCGAGTCGGGTTGCCAGGCCTGCGTCACGGCGTGCCCGACCCAGGCCATCGTGCTTGCGCCGACGCCTGCAGCACCGGTACAGATCGACCTGGGCCGCTGCGTGTTGTGTGGTGACTGCGCGCCGGTGTGCCCGAGCGCCAAGCTGTCGTTCAGCAACGACTTCCAGCTGTCGAGCACCGAGCGCAGCGGCTTGATGCTCAGCGCCGCGCGCCCGGCGCCCGATCCGGTGCGGGTCTGTGCGGCACTGCGCTCGCGTTTCGGCCGCTCTCTCAAGCTGCGCTCGGTATCGGCCGGTGGCTGCAATGGCTGCGAGTTGGAGGTCAACGCGCTGTCCAACGTGAACTTCGACATTGGCCGCTACGGCATCGACATCGTCGCCTCGCCGCGCCATGCCGACGGCCTGGTGCTGACCGGACCCATCACGCGCAACATGGCACTGGCCCTGCAAGGTTGCTGGGACGCGATGCCTGAACCCAAGCTGGTGATCGCGGTCGGCGCCTGCGCGATTTCGGGCAGCCCGTTCGAGGGGTCGACGGCCATCGAGCGCAGCTTCCTCGATCGGTTCAAGCCCACGCTGTATGTGCCAGGTTGCCCACCGCATCCGCTGACCTTTGTCTGCGGCGTGCTGGACCTCCTCGGCATACCGAGCTGAACGTCGCTCGGGCGTCGTGACATCGAATCAGCATCACCACCATGCCCAACAGCATCAGCGACAGCGAGTACGCCATGCCCGAAACCCAAGACTCAGCACATCACCACGTCAAGCCCTTCGTCTACGAGACCCTGAACTCCAAGGCCCTGCACTTCTCGATCAGCGAGATCCAGAGCCGGATGCAGATCACCGACCCGCATGCGCTGGACCTTGAGTACACGCGCACGATGATGGGGTTCCTGCTGTTCAAGCCGGAGCCGGGCCATATCGCGATGATCGGACTGGGTGGCGGTTCGCTGGCCAAGTTCTGCTATCGCTATCTGCCGCGCTCACGCATCCAGGTGATCGAGATCAACCCCCACGTGATCGCGTTGCGCAACGACTTCCATGTGCCACCGAACGACGAACGTTTCAACGTTGTTCAGGGCGACGGCGCGCAGTTCGTGCGCCAGCGCGCCACGCGGCCAGACGTGCTGATCGTCGATGGCTTCGACGCTCAGGGCCAGCCGTCACGCCTGTCCTCGCAGCGCTTCTACGACGACTGCGCCGAGATGCTGCAGCCGGACGGGATCATGGTCGTGAACCTGTACTGCGGGCACCCGATCTATGACCGCCATCTTGAGCGCATCCGCTGCAGCTTCAGCGACGCCGTGCTCGTCATCGACGACGGCGAGCGGAGCAACAGCATCGTCCTTGCATTCAAAGGGTCCGGCCTGGCACACCTTCGACCGGGCATCGTGCGGCGGCCCAAGAACCTGGATGCCAGCGCCGCCAACCAGTTGCTGGCAGCGTTCGCGCTGATCGTTTCGGCGTTGAAGGACCAGGGCCACAGCCAATCGGCAGCGCGGCGCCGCTGAACGGACATCCTCACCATTGAAGGGGCGACGGCCTCTTTCGGTCGCTCAAGGTGCAACGCGAGAAACCCCGCTGTTCGCATGAGGTGAGCGTACGATGTGCGTTCAATGTAATTCTCAGGATCGGCATCACGAGCATCATGGAGCTCAAGACCGCACGACTGACGTTGCTCGTCGATCCGAACAAGAAGGCGGCGTTCGAGCGCCTGTGCGCGCGACAAGACCGCACGGCATCGCAGGTGGTGCGGCAACTCATCCGCGACTACCTCGCCGCGCACGACGTCGAGTACAGCGCTGCCGGACTCGAAGACGGGTACGCGGCCACGGACAAGGGCGAGGGCGAGGGCGAGCGGCCTCGCGTCCCCAAGACCGGGTCGAAACCCAAGCCGCAGGTTGCCGCCAAATCAGCGCCTGCCTCACGCGCAGGTCAACGGCGCCGCTAGTGCCGGCGTGCGATTCGGTATCCCGCCCATGACACAGTGGCTGCTGATCGACTGGATCCTTGTGGTCATGGCGGCCTGGCTGCTGGTCGGCGTGGCAGGCGTGTTCGCCCTGCGGCGGCTCGACGTGGTTTCGCATGTGCTGTTCCCGGCTGGCGGCCTGCTCGGGCTGGTGCTCGCAGGCCTGGCGCTGGCAGCGTTGATGGGCACGCCCGAGGTGGCCGTGCTGCCGATCGGCCTGCCATCGTTGCCGTTTCACCTTCGACTGGACCGCCTCTCGGCCTACTTCGTGATGGTGATCGGCGCCGCCTCGGCCGGCATCTCGGCCTTCGCCGCGGGCTATTTCCGCAGGGGTGAAGGCACGCCACCAGGGCTGCTGTGCCTGGAGTACCACGCCTTCTTGGTCAGCATGGTGGGGGTGGTACTGGCCGACGACGCCTACTCGTTCATGGTGATGTGGGAGACGATGGCGCTTGCCTCGTACTTCCTCGTCACCGCCAATCACCGCATCCCGGAAGTCCGCAGCGCGGGCTACCTGTACATCACGATGGCGCGCATTGGTGCGATCGCGATCCTGCTGTGCTTCGGCGTGCTGCAGGCCAATACCGGCGACTACACCTTCGCCAACATGCGGGCGCAGGAGCTGTCGCCGTTCTGGGCGTCGACCGGATTCCTGCTGGCTGTCTTCGGGTTCGGCGCCAAGGCCGGCGTGCTGCCGCTGCACGTCTGGTTGCCCGAGGCGCACCCCGCAGCGCCGTCGCCGGTTTCTGCGCTGATGAGCGGTGTGATGCTCAACACGGCCATCTACGGCATCCTGCGTGTGGCCTTCGACCTCCTGCACATCCGCCTGTGGTGGTGGGGCGGCCTGCTGCTGGCCATCGGCATGAGCACCGCCCTCTTCGGTGTGGTGTTCGCTGCAATTCAGACCGACATGAAGCGCCTGCTGGCCTACTCGTCGATCGAGAACATGGGGCTGCTGTTCGTCGGCATGGGCCTGACGCTCATCTTCTCCGGCTACGACATGATGCCGATGGCCGCGTTGGCGCTGACGGCCACGCTGTACCACGTGGCCAGCCACGCCTGCTTCAAAAGCCTGCTGTTCCTGGGTACCGGCAGCGTGCTGCACGCCACGTCCGAACGCAACCTCGGCAAGCTCGGTGGTCTGATCCGCACCATGCCCTGGGTCGGCTGGCTGACGCTGCTGGGCGTGCTGGCCAGCGCCGGGCTGCCGCCGCTGGGCGGCTTCGTTTCGGAGTGGCTGCTGTTGCAGAGCTTCCTGTTCGCACCGGGCCTGCCGGTGCCGCTGCTGACGATGCTGATCCCGGTGGTGGCCGCAACAATCGCTTTGGTGGCGGCACTGGCCGGCTACACCATGGTCAAGTTCTTCGGCGTGATCTTCCTGGGCCAGCCGCGCGAGGACAAGCTCGCGCAGGCCCACGACGCCGGCACCCTGGAACGCGCCGGCATGGTCTGGCTGGCACTGGGCTGCGTGGCGCTGGGCCTGCTGCCAACGCACTTCATCCAGCTCATCGACCCGGTGACGCAGCAGCTGGTGCATGCCGGCCTGGGCGCCCAGGTGGCCGGCCATGGGTGGCTGCTCGCACCGAACAGCCTGGAGCAGGCCAGCTACGGCCCGGTGATCTTCCTGCTGGGCATCCTGGGCAGCTTCGGGGTGGCGTTCCTGCTGGTGCGCTGGCTGTACCACGGTCGCACGCGTCGCGCGCCACCGTGGGCTTGCGGCTTTCCTTGGGTGACCGCCCGCATGCAAGACACCGCGGAGGGCTTCGGCCAGCCGATCCGGCAGATCTTCGAACCGTTCTTCGTGATGCAGCGCGAGTTGCCTTCGCCATTCGACAAGCTGCCACGCTACCGCGTCATGGTCGAGGATCACTTCTGGCGCTGGCTGTACGTGCCGATCACCGACCTGGCCAACTACCTGGCGCGCCTGATGGGCAAGATGCAGCAGGGGCGCATCTCCGTGTACCTGCTGTACAGCTTCCTCACGTTGATTGCCACCTTGCTGGCGGTGATGCGATGAGCGCCGCGTCATGAGCTTCACCGGCTTCCTTTCCCAGGCGCTGGTGATCCTGCTGGCACTGGCCCTGGCACCCCTGCTGTCCGGTTGGGTGAACCAGTGGCGGGCCTGGTTGCAGAACAAATCGGCACCGAGCCTGTGGCAGCCCTACCGCCTGCTGCACAAGCTGTTCAACAAGGAGTCGGTGGTGGCCGAACACGCGACGCAGTTGTTTCGCGCTGCGCCGTACGTGAAGTTCGGCTGCATGCTCGTGGCCTGCGCGATCATCCCCACGCTGTCCACCGATCTGCCGCTGGCGCCGGCAGCGGACGCGATGGCGTTGGTCGGTCTGTTCGCGCTGGCCCGGGTGTTCATCGCACTGGCCGCGATGGACATCGGCACCGCCTTCGGCACGATGGGGGCACGGCGAGAGATGCTCATCGGCTTCCTGGCCGAACCGGCACTGCTGATGGTGCTGTTCTCGGCGTCGCTGATCTCGAAGTCGACCTCGCTCACCACCATCGTCGACACGCTGGGCCATCGCGAACTGGCGATCTACCCCGGCCTGGCCTTTGCCGGCGTTGCGTTTGTGATGGTGTCCCTGGCCGAAAACGCCCGTGTGCCCGTGGACAACCCGGCCACCCACCTTGAGCTGACGATGATTCATGAAGCCATGGTGCTGGAGTATTCGGGCCGCCACCTGGCCTTGCTCGAATGGGCGGCCAGCCTGAAGCTGTTCGCGTACTCATGCATTGGCCTGGCGCTGTTCTTCCCCTGGGGTGTGGCCCAGGCGAGCGAGCCGCTGACGATGTTGCTGGCCCTGCCGGCGCTGGTCTTCAAGCTCGCCGTCGGGGGTTTTTTCCTGGCCGCACTGGAGACGATCAGCGCCAAGATGCGCATCTTCCGTGTTCCCGAGTTCCTCGCCACCGCCTTCTTGCTGGCAGTGATCGGCCTGCTGGTTCACCTGCTCCTGGCACGCTGATGACCCCGCCACTGACATGAGCGCCCTCCTGACCCAGTTCGTCAACCTGCTCGGCGCGGTGCTGCTGATGCTGGCCTTTGCGATGATTTCGCAGCGGCGCATCGTCTCGCTGATCTACCTGTTCACGCTGCAGGGTGCGACGCTGGTGCTGTCAACCGCCGTGGTCGGCTATGTCACGCACCAGCCGCACCTGTACCTGTCGGCCGGTGTGACCTTCCTGCTCAAGGTGCTGCTCATCCCCTACCTGCTGCACCGGGTGATCGACCGCCTGGGCGTGCAATGGGACGTTGAGACGCTGATCAACATTCCGACCACGATGCTGATCGGCATCGGCGTGGTGATCTTTTCGTTCAATCTGTCGATACCGATCTCGCAGTTGTCGACCACGCTGGCCGGCGGCACGCTGGGCATGGCGCTGGCCTGTGTGCTGCTCTCGTTCCTGATGATGATCACGCGCACCAAGGCCGTGCCGCAGGTCATCGGCTTCCTGGCGATCGAAAACGGCCTGTTCTTTGCTGCCACCTCGGCCACCTACGGCATGCCGATGGTGGTGGAACTGGGCATCGCGCTGGACGTGCTGATCGGCGTGCTGATCCTGGGTGTGTTCATGTTCCAGATCCGCGAGCAGTTCGACAGCCTGGACATCCGTAACCTCGAAAAGCTGAAAGAAGACTGAGGTGATCGCACTCGCTTTCCTGCTCGCGATCCCGCTGCTCGGCGGGGCAGTGCTGGGTCTGGTCGGCCACCGCGACCGAGCGCGTGACGTCAACGTGACTTTCAGTTTTGGCACTTTCATCGCCGCCTGCTTCCTGACCGTGCAGATCATCGACAGCGGGCCGATGCTGGTGTGGGACAAGGAGTTCTACATCGATGCGTTGAACGTCTTCCTCGTCACGCTGACGGCCTTCGTCGGGCTGACCACGGCGATCTTCTCGCGGCCCTACATGCGCATCGAGCGCGACCACGGCAAGATGACGCCGCCGCGCATGCGCCTGTACCACAGCATGTACCAGTTGTTCAGCTTCACGATGCTGCTGGCGCTGACGACCAACAACCTGGGGCTGGTCTGGGTGGCGATGGAGGCTGCGACGCTGACCACCGTGTTGCTGGTCAGCGTCTACCGCACCGCAGCCAGCCTGGAGGCGGCCTGGAAATACTTCATCCTGTGCGGCGTGGGCATCGCGCAGGCGCTGTTCGGCACCGTGCTGATGTACATGGCCGCCGAGAAGGTCATCGGCCCCGAAGGGGGGGCGCTGCTGTGGACCAACCTCGATGCGGTCAAGGCCCAGCTCGACCCCAACATCATCACACTGGCTTTCGCTTTCCTGTTCATCGGCTACGGCACCAAGGTCGGCCTGGTGCCGGTGCACAACTGGCTGCCCGACGCCCACGCGGAAGGGCCGACACCGGTCTCTGCCGTGCTGTCGGGCCTGCTGCTGAACGTGGCGCTGTACGCCATCCTGCGCTGCAAGGTGCTGACCGACGGCGCGCTGCAAGGCAACCAGCTCTCGGGAAAGTTGATGATGGGCTTCGGGCTGCTGTCGGTGGTGGCGGCGGTGTTCTTCATCATCCGGCAGAAAGACGTGAAGCGCATGTTCGCGTACTCGTCGATCGAGCACATGGGCATGATGACTTTCGC
>JBDTQF010000067.1:0-16795 GCA_039932275.1 Burkholderiales bacterium | reverse complement strand
CTGGCCCGTCCAGTAGGTCTGCTCGCCAATGGCCCGGTCGAACCGCAGGCCGATGGTCTGCATGGCGCGCGAGCCGCCGGCCTTGCGGGCGGCATCGGAGTACGACGCCAGCGCCAGCCCCCAGCGCCCACCCGTCACGCGCCGCGGCGCGTCATCGGCCGGCGCATCGCCGCCAGCATGGTCCAGTACAAAGCCGAGATTGATCTGCGCATAGTCACCGCGCAGCGGCCCTTGGAGGGCTTGCATGCGCCCGACCTCCGCGCCCAGCAGCCAATGGCGGCCCAGCGGCAGCACGGCATTGGCTGCCAGCTTGCCGATGCCACCACCCCGCGTCGGCACCGCCCCGCCGCCCGCCAGGCCCAGCGCCCCGCGCACGCCCACGGCGGCGCCACCGATAGGCCACTCCAGCCCCAGCGTGCCCAACCCTTCGGCGTAGCCGTCGGCACCGCCCTGCGCGGCACCGGCCGCTTCCAGCCCGGCAGTGGCCACGGCACCGCCGAGGCTGGCCATCGGCTCGCCCAGCCGGCGATCCAGCCGCACCCCGACATGGCTCATCGAACCACTGGCACCGCCGCGCCACTGGTACCGCCCAAGCACCGCCTGCACCCGGTCGAAGCCCACGCCAGCACGGCCGGTGCTGCGCACGCTCTGGCCAACCTGGTCTGGCGCGGTGTAGCGGAAGCTGTCGTCGAACGCCAGCATCAGCCCCAGCTGCGAGCTGCTGATCGAGCCACTGGGAAAACGCACCTGGCTGGCCGACAGGCCCACCTGCCAGCCGTCCAGCCGGCGCCAGACATCCACATGCGGCCGCAGCATCAGGCCGCCACCCACCGGCGCCGCCGCGCCACCGCCGCCGCCCACATACAAGCCGGCAGTGGCCTGCCATTCGGGCGCGAAGCGCAGCACGCCCTGCACCTCGCCGCCCCAGGTGAACAGCCCGCCGCGCTGGCCGCTGGCGGCGCCGTAAGCCGCCGGCCCGAAGCGAAGCCCGGGCGTCGGCTCGAACAGGTACTGCGCGCCCAGCAGCCCCATGCGTTCGCCGCCGGGCAGGCGCAGACGCTCCAGGCCGAGCGTCATAACAGTGGGCGTGGTCTGGGTGCCATCGGGTTGTTCAGCGGCCCAAGCGGGGCCGCCTAGCGCGCACAGCAGCGCCAGGGCCGCGGCCCGTCCCTTCAAGAGTTGTTGTCGCATGCCCCACATCATGCCCGGTTCACCGCACCGACAGCACCGTCAGGCGGCCTGCAGGCAGCCGCCACGCGAGCGGTTACCCTCGGGACTCGATGCGCCGTCTCACCTCCCCACGCCGTCTGTCTGCGCCCACCCGACCTCGTCGGCTGGCGCACGGACTGCTGTGTGCCGCCCTGCTGCTGACCCTGAGCCCCGCGGCCATGGCCCTGGATGCCATCGTGATCCGCGTCAGCGACGGCGACACGCTGTGGCTGCGCACCGCCCCCGGCAAGCGCCCGCTGCGGGTGCGGCTGCAGGGCATCGACGCGCCCGAGCTGTGCCAGCCCGGCGGCACCGAAGCGCGGGCTGCGCTGGAGGCGCTGGCGCTGGGTCGGCGGGTGCAACTGCGCAGCGGCCCGCCGGACCGCTACGGTCGGCCGCTCGTCCACCTGCAGCGGGCCGGCACCGACCTGGCCAGCGAAATGGTGCGCCAGGGCTGGGCTTGGAGCGACAACTACCGTGGCCGACCCGGCCCCTACGCCGCCACCGAGCGCGCCGCCCGGGCCGCGCAGCGCGGCCTCTTCGCCACCCCTGCGGCCCAGGCGCCCTGGCAATTCCGCCAGCAGCACGGGCCCTGTGTCGGCCTGCCACCCTCGCACACCCACCCCGTACCCTGACGCCACGCCGGCCCAGCGCACCGGCAGCGGGTGCACAAGACCAACAAAGGCGCATTTCCCGGCTTGTTTCGCGCACCGGCCGCCGGCCTGGCTTTCGATAATCGGGCCGACGGTGGCACGCAAGCGCGTGCGCGAGGACCGCGCGGCCTGTTTGACACGCCGCCGGCGCATACACGACGTTGAACACAACGCGAGCCTGGCATGTCCGAAGAATCCAATGTCCTGGCTGCCGAAGCAGCTGACGCCAGCCCGCCGGTCGAGCCGTCGGACGGCCTTGGCGAGGTGGCGGCCGAAGCCGAAGCCGACCCGATCGCCGAGCTGCGCGAAGCCCTGCTGGCCCAGTTGTCGCACAAGATGTCGCGCAACTCCGACTTCCCAGCCGTGCGCGACTCGATCCGCACCATTCAGTCGGTGGCCCGCTCCGAAACCGCGCACATGCGCGTCTTCACCGACCAGATCCTGCAGGACGTGTCGGTCACCAACAAGCTGCTGCGCCTCATCAACACCGCGTTCTACAGCTCGGTGGGCGGCGGCACCATCACCACGGTGAGCCGCGCCATCGCGCTGATGGGCTTCTCGCCGGTGGGCATGCTGGCCGGCTCGGTGATGCTGTTCGACAAGCTGCCCAAGGGCCCGCATGCCGAGAAGATGCGCGAGGAGTTCTCGCAGAGCCTGATGGCCGCCATCATCGCCAACGAGTTCTGCCCGATGCGGCAGATGGAGGAGAACGCCTACATCAGCGCGCTGTTCCAGAACCTCGGGCGCATGCTGGGCCAGTTGCACCTGCAAGACGAGATCGCCCGGGTCGACGCGGCCCACATCGCAGCCGATGTGGCGGACAACGACCGCGAGACCCGCGCCCGCATCGAGCGTGAAACGATGGGCCTCACCCTGGATGAGCTCACCGTCGAGATCGGCCAGCAGTGGGGCTGGCCGGAGGGCCTGATCCACTCGCTGCGCCCGCTGGTGCCGGAAGACCCTGAGAAACCGGCCGGCGAGAAGGAGTACCTGCGCATGGTGGTGACCGGTGCCAACCAATTGGCGCGCGACCTGCTACGGCTGCCCGGACCGCAACGCCTGGCCGCGGCCGAGCGCTTTCATGCGCAGTGGGGCATCCCGCTGCAGCTCAAGCTCGAAGACATGGAAGCATTGGTCGAGCGCGTCAACCAGAAGTGGTTCGACGTCGCCAAGGCCCTGGGCCTGCCACGCCCCGGCGCCAAGGTCGCAGCCAAACCGACCCACACGCCGACGCCGCTGTCGGGGCCGATGAAGCCGGCGGTTCGTGGCGCCACCCCACCCGCGGCGGCCGAAGCGCAGGCGGCCAAGACGGCTGCCACACCCGCCGCCGCGCCACCAGCCACCAAGGCCGCCAAGGCCGCGCCGAAAAACGTTGCAGCGGTCAACACCGACGCGTTGAGCCGCGGCATCGAGGCCATCAGCCAGGCCGCCATGTCGGACCAACCGCTGACCGAGGTGCTCAAGCAGGTGATGCAGGTGATGTGCGATGCCCTGCAACTGCAACGCGCCATCATGTGCCTGCGCGACCCCGCCGGCGGCTCGCTGCAGGGCGTGCTGGGGCAGGGCCAGGGCGGCATCGCCTGCGCGGCCAAGTTCCGCATTGCGCTCGAGCCGCCGAGCGACCTGTTCGGGCTGCTCTGCGTCAAGGGGGCGGACACACTGATCTCCGACGCGTCGGACCCGGTGATCGCACAGCGCCTGCCCGCCTGGTTCAAGCAGCACGTGGCGGCGCCAACCTTCCTGCTGCTGCCGCTGGCAGTGCAGGGCCGGACCACCGGCTTGCTCTACGGCGACCGTGCGCAGGCCGGCAGTCTGGTGGTCGATGAAGCAGCCTTCTCGCTGCTCAAGACCTTGCGCAACCAGCTGGTCATCACGATGCGGTTGCGCGGCACCACCGGGTAGCTGACGCCGTCGGACGACGTGGCCGCCGTCAAGGCGGCTTTTCTTTTGGCGCGCTCACCGCCACGCGAAGCAGCGCCTCCCGAGAGGCCGACATAAGATCAGCGCCGACGCGGCAGCCCACCCTCGGCCCGGCCGCACGCCGCCTCGCCCGGAGACAAGCCCATGCCCGCCAACACCGCCTTCCTGCAGGCCCGCGACTTCCTGCTGCAGCGCCGCGACGACCACGCCACCGCCTACCGTGATTTCCGCTGGCCGATGCTGACCCAGTTCAACTGGGCACTCGACCATTTCGATGTGATGGCGCAGGGCAATGACGCGCCGGCGCTGCACATCGTGGGCGAGGACGGCAGCGAGGTGCAGCGCTCGTTCCGGCAGATGGCCGAGCGCTCGTCGCAGGTGGCCAACCACCTGCGCAGCCTGGGCGTGCGGCGCGGCGACCGGGTGCTGCTGATGCTGGGCAACGAGCTGCCGCTGTGGGAGGTGATGCTGGCCTGCATCAAGCTCGGGGCGGTGTTGATTCCCGCCACGTCGCTGCTCACCACCGACGACCTGCGCGACCGGCTGGAGCGCGGTGAGGTACGGCATGTGGTCACCGCCAGCGCGCAGGCGCCCAAGTTCGTGCCGCTGCCGGGCACGTACACCCGCATCAGCATCGGCGAGCCGGTGGCGGGCTGGTTGCGCTTCGAAGATGCCGCCTCGGCCCCCACCGCCTTCGTGCCCGATGGCCCGACGCAGGCCACCGACCCGCTGCTGCTGTACTTCACCTCAGGCACCACGTCCAAACCCAAGCTGGTGCTGCACACCCATCAGAGCTACCCGGTGGGCCACTTGTCGACCATGTACTGGATCGGCCTGCGTCCGGGCGATGTGCACCTCAACATCTCGTCGCCCGGCTGGGCCAAGCATGCCTGGAGCTGCTTCTTCGCGCCGTGGAATGCAGGCGCCTGCATCTTTCTCTACAACTACAGCCGCTTCAACGCGCCGGCGATGCTGGACGTGCTGTCCAAGCACCGTGTCACCAGCCTGTGTGCGCCGCCCACGGTGTGGCGCATGCTGATCCAGGAAGACCTGGCAGCGCACCGCAGCCGCCTGAGCCTGCGCGAGGTGATCGGCGCCGGCGAGCCGCTCAACCCCGAGATCATCGAGCAGGTGAAGGCAGCCTGGAGCCTGACCCTGCGCGACGGCTACGGCCAGACCGAAACCACCGCGCTGGTGGGCAACACACCGGGCCAGCCGCTCAAGCCGGGCTCGATGGGCCGGCCGCTGCCGGGCTACCGCGTGGTGCTGCTCGATGCCGACGGCCAACCGGCCGACGAAGGCGAGCTGTGCCTCGACCTCACCGAACGCCCGCTCGGTCTGATGGTGGGTTATCAAGATGGCGCCGACAAGAACGCCGAAGCCATGCGTGGCGGCCACTACCACACCGGTGATGTGGCCGCGCGCGACGCCGACGGGTACATCACCTTCGTCGGCCGGGCCGATGATGTGTTCAAGGCGTCGGACTACCGCATCAGCCCGTTCGAGCTGGAGAGCGCCCTGATCGAGCACGAGGCCGTGGCCGAGGTGGCCATCGTGCCCAGCCCCGACCCGCTGCGCCTGGCTGTGCCCAAGGCCTACCTCATCCTCACGGCTAACGCGACACCCGGTCCGGCGCTGGCCGAGGCGATCTTCGCCTTCTCACGCCAGCAGCTGGCGCCCTACAAGCGGGTGCGGCGCCTGGAATTCGTCACCGAGCTGCCCAAGACCATCTCCGGCAAGATCCGCCGCGTGCAACTGCGCGCGCAAGAAGTAGAACGGCGTGCCGCCAACCGCCGCGAGCCGGGCGAGTACTTCGAGGACGATTTCCATGGGCAATGAACGGCAAGGCCCATTCATCCACGCCAGCACCCGCGACGGCCTGTTGACGTTGCGGCTCGATCGCCCGCCGGTCAACGTGCTGCACGCTGAATCGATGCGTGAACTGCAGGCCGCGCTGGCGGTCGCGCAGGACGATGCCGCGGTGCGCGCCGTGCTGCTCACCGGCGCGGGCGAGCGGGCCTTCTGTGCCGGCGTGTCGGTGGCCGACCACGGCCCCGCGCGCGGCGCCGAGACGGTCAACGCCTTCCGCGACCTGCTGATCGCGCTGCGCGCCTTTCCCCTGCCGCTGGTCGCAGCGCTCAACGGCGCCACGCTGGGCGGTGGCAACGAGCTGGCGCTGGCCTGCGACATGATGGTCGCCCGGCCCGGCGTGAAGATCGGCCAGCCCGAGATCAAGCTGGCCACGCTGCCCACCCCGGCCATGCTGCTGATGCAAGGCCGTCTGCCCGCCAACCTGATTGCCGAGATGGTGCTGGGCGGCGAGCCGATCCTGGCCGAGGACGCGCAGCGACTGGGCCTGGTCAACGCCGTGCTCGACGGGCCCGATTTCGACGCCGCCTGTGTGCACTACATGCAGCGCTTCACCCGCATGAGCCGGCCGGTGCTGGTGCTGGCCAAGCAGGGGCTGCGACAGGCCCACGGCGACCTGTTCGAACGCGAGATCGACGCGCTCAAACAACGCGTGCGCCGGCCGCTGGCGGCGCTGGAAGACTTCCAGGAAGGCCTGGCGGCTTTTGCCGAAAAGCGACCGCCGCAGTGGCGCCACCGCTGATGCCGCGCTGCGCCTAGCCAGGCTGGCTTAGCCGAAGCGCGCGGCCGAACGCTCGCGTGCCTTGGCGGCCTCGATCTCGCGGTTCTTCGGCCCGGCCTGGGTCACCAGCTCGGCCATCAAACGCCGCGTGACGGCGGCAATGTCCTGCACCGCCTGGTCGAACGCCGCTTCATTGGCCTTCGAGGGCACGGCAAAACCGCTGAGCTTGCGCACGAACTGCAGCGACGCGTCGCGGATCTCCAGCTCGGTGGCCGGCGGCTCGAAGTTGAACAGGGTCTTGATGCTGCGGCACATGGCAGTTCGCTCCAACGGGAAGGGCCTTGCCTGCCATCGTAATGGCGAGGCGAAGCCCCTGCGGTCACGTTACAGCGTCCGTGCGATCAGCAGCTTCATCACCTCGTTCGCGCCGCCGTAGATGCGGTGGATGCGGCTGTCGCGGTATATGCGCCCGATCGGGTACTCGGTCATGTAGCCATAACCGCCGAAGCATTGCAGGCAGCCGTCGACGATCTCCGACACCCGGTCGGAGACCCAGTACTTGGCCATCGATGCGGTGGCGGCGTCGAGCCGACCGGCCACCAGCTCGTCGGTGCAGTGGTTCAGGAACACCTTGGCGATAGTGCCCTGGGTCTTGTACTCGGCCAGCTTGAACTGGGTGTGCTGGAACTCGGCCAGCGCTTGCCCGAACATCTTGCGCTGCTTGGTGTAGGCGATGGTCTCGGCCAGCGCCCGCTCGATCATCGCCATCGACTGCCAGCCGATGATCAGCCGCTCCTGCGGCAGCTTGGCCATCAGCTGCTTCAAGCCGGCGCCGGGTTCACCGCCCAGCACGGCATCGTCGGGCACGAACACCTCGTCGAAGAACAGCTCGGAGGTGTCCTGGCCCTCCTGGCCCACCTTGTCGAGGTTGCGCCCGCGGGCGAAGCCGGCACTGACGGCGGCCACATCCACGCCGAACAGCGAAATGCCGCGGCTGCCCGCATTGGGATCGGTTTTGGCCGCCACCACAATGAAGTCGCTCAGCTGGCCGTTCGAGATGAAAGTCTTCTGCCCCGTCAGGCGCCAGCCGCCCTCCACCTTCACGGCCCGGGTGCGCATGCCCTGCAGGTCCGAGCCCGCGGCCGGCTCGGTCATCGCGATCGCGCCCACCCATTCGCCGGTGCACAGCTTGGGCAGCCAGCGGCGCTTCTGGTCCTCGGTGCCGTACGAGGTGAGGTACGGCAGGATCACGCCGTTGTGCAGGCTGATCGCCAGCCCGTCGGCACCGCGGTGGCCGATGGCCTGCACGATGGCGACTTCATGGCGGAAATCACCACCACCGCCGCCGTACTCCTCGGGCACCGACACCCCCAGCAACCCAGCTTCGCCGGCACGGCGCCAGGTATCGCGGTCCACCTGCTTGTTGTGGCGCCAGCGTTCGATGTCCGGCTCGGTGGCATGGGCGTCGAGGAAGCCTTCGATGGTGCGCTGAAACTGCACCACGTCTTCATCGGCCATGAAGCCGAGGGGGCCGAGATTCATTGTGCTCATGGGGTTGCTTCCTTGTCGATGCGGGAAGCCGGGCGCCGCGGAAGGCGCAGCGCCGCGGCGGCCCTGAATTATTCGCGACCCCTCCCGAGCGCACCAGCGGCAGCACGGCCTAGTCACCACAGACTAGGTGCCGTTCTCCGGGCCTTCGGTACGCGGCCCCTAACATGCAGGTTTCGCTCCACGAAAGCACGCCCATGCACCGCTCACACCGCTCCCCTGTCTTTGCCCTGGCACGCCTGGCCGCGCTGTTCGCGGGCACGCTGGCGCTGCCCGCCCTGGCCGAGAAGATCGGTTCGGTGGACACCGCCTTCAAGCTCATCGGCCCCGACCACAAGATCGTCGTCGAGGCCTACGACGACCCGAAGGTCGTTGGTGTGACCTGCTACGTTTCGCGCGCCAAGACCGGCGGCGTCAGTGGCGCGCTGGGGCTGGCCGAAGACAAGGCCGAGGCGTCGATCGCCTGCCGGCAGGTGGGGACCATCACCATCGCCAAGCCGCTGCGGCAGCAGGAAGAGGTGTTCGACGAACGCCTGAGCGTGCTGTTCAAGAAGCTGCGCATCGTGCGCATGGTCGACGCCAAGCGCAATGCGCTGGTGTACCTGACCTACTCCGACCGGCTGCTCGAAGGCTCGCCTCAGAACGCCGTCACAGCAGTGGCGGTAGACCGCGGCACACCCATCCCGCTGAAGTAGCGTCGGCGCCAGCCGGGCGGCAGCACCCGGGCCGGATTGCGTTAAGCTTTCAGCAAATGAACCAGACGGTACAAAAGACAGCTCCAAGCGCCGCCAAGAAGCCGCGCGGCCGCCCGCCCCGGCAGGTGGCGGAGGACGGCGCGCGCACCAACGACCCCGAGCGCACCATGGCCGACATCCTGGAGGTCGCTACCCGGGAGTTCGCCGACAAGGGCCTGGCCGGCGCGCGCATCGATGAAATCGCCGCCGCCACGCGCACCAGCAAGCGCATGCTGTACTACTACTTCGTCAACAAGGAAGGGCTGTACATCGCGGTGCTGGAGGAGGCCTACCGGCGCATCCGCAGCATCGAGGCCGAGTTGCACCTTGAAGACCTGCCGCCCGAGGACGCGCTGCGCAAGCTGGTGGGCTTCACCTACGACTACCAGCTCGCCAACCCCGAGTTCATCCGGCTGGTGATGAACGAGAACATGCACCGCGGCGAGTTCCTGGCGCAGAGCAAGTCGATCCAGCAGCTCAACGTGCCGGCCATCAACGGCCTGCGGGCGGTGTACGAGCGCGGCGTCAAGGCCGGCCTGTTCCGCAAGGACATCGACCCGGTGGACCTGCACATGTCGATCTCGGCGCTGTGCTTCTTCAATGTCTCCAATCGCCACACCTTCTCGCTGATCTTCAAGCGCGACCTTGAATCCACGCGCGCCGTCGGGGCACGGCGCGACAGCATTGTGGAGATGGTCGTGCGCTTCGTGCGGCGCTGAGCGACAGGCCGGGGTAGCGACGAAACCCATCGACTGGGTCAAGGCGCTGGGCGCCAACCCGACGCCGCTGGCCTTCCCCGAGCTGTACGCTGCGATGGAACAGAAGGCGGTGGACGGGCAGGAGAACCCGCTGAGCGTCATCCTGGCCAACAAGTTCGCCGAGGTCCAGAAGTACCTGACGCTGACCTTCCACCAGTACAACCCGCAGTCGATGATCTTCAGCAAGAAGGTCTGGGACGCGCTCACGCCGGCAGACCAGAAGGTGCTGCAGGACGCCGCCATGGAGGCCTCGAAGTACCAGCGCCAGGTCAATCGCGACAAGGCCACCGGCGACCTCGATGCGCTGCGGACGGCGGGCATGCAGGTGAGCGAGTTCTCCGCAGCCGAGCAGGCCAAGCTGCGCGAAAAACTCAAGCCGGTGGTCGACAAGCATGGCGTGGCCATCGCCGCCACCGTGGCCGAGTTGCAGGCCGAGCTGGCCAAGGCCCGCAAGTAGGCGCCCGTCCATGACCAAGCTGCTGCTCGGGCTGATCGGCGCCGGCATCCAACGCTCGCTGACCCCAGCGATGCACGAGCAAGAGGCCCGCCACCAGGGCCTGCGCCTGCACTACCAGCTGATCGACCTGGACCGCAGCGGCGCCACCGTCGAGGCATTGCCCGGGCTGATCAACGCAGCGCGCGTCATGGGTTTCGGTGGGCTCAACATCACCTACCCCTGCAAGCAGGCGGTGATCCCGCTGCTCGATGATCTGTCGGACGAGGCGCGCGCGATGGGTGCGGTGAACACGGTGGTGATCCGCGACGGCCGGCTGGTCGGCCACAACACCGACGGCTCGGGCTGGCGCTGGGCCTTCCAGCGCGCGCTGCCGCAGGCTGACCTGTCGCGGGTGGTGCTGCTGGGCACTGGCGGTGCCGGTTCGGCCATCGCCCATGCGGCGCTGCGGCTGGGGGTTGAACAGCTGATGCTGGTCGACCGCGAGGCTGACCGCGCCGAGGCGCTGGCGCAGTCGCTGCAAGCCTGGTACGGCACCGGCCGCGCCTGTGTCGAGAGCGACCCGGCCCACGCACTGCAAGGCGCGACGGGGCTGATCCACGCCACCCCCACCGGCATGGACAAGCTGCCCGGCCTGCCCCTGCCGGCCGCGCTGCTGCGGCCGGATCTCTGGGTGGCCGAGGTGGTGTACTTCCCGCTCGAGACCGAGTTGCTCAAGCAGGCCCGCGCGCTGGGCTGCGCGGTGGTGGACGGTGGTGGCATGGCGGTGGGCCAGGCGGTCGACGCCTTCGAGCTGTTCACCGGGCTGAAGGCCGATGCCGCACGCATGACGGCACACTTCCACCGACTGATCGCGCAGCGCTGACGTGACGCGCCCAACACACGGCGACGCTGCTAACCTGCCCGGCATCACCACCCGCCGCCCATCCTCATCATGAAGATCCTCGTCCTCAACGGCCCCAACCTCAACCTCCTCGGCACGCGTGAACCGGCCGTCTACGGCGCCACCACGCTGGCCGATGTCGAGGCGCTGTGCCGCCAGACCGGCACGGCCCATGGCCTGGACGTCCAGTGCCGCCAGAGCAACCATGAAGGAGTGCTGATCGACTGGATCCACGAGGCCGGCGTGGCGCACCGCGCCGGCACGCTGCTGGGCGTGGTGTTCAACGCCGGCGCCTACACCCACACCTCCATCGCGCTGCACGACGCCATCAAGGGCGCGGGCGTGCCGGTGATCGAGGTGCACATCTCCAACGTGCATGCCCGCGAGAGCTTCCGCCACCACTCCTGGCTGTCGCCGGTGGCCGCGGGCATCGTCGTGGGCTTCGGCATCGATGGCTACCGCCTGGCCATCGAAGGGCTGATCCAACAGGCGAAGGGCAGACCATCGCCATGAACCCCGACAGAGAAGCCGTCATCGAGGCGGAGAACCCGCTCGGCCTGGCTGGCATCGAGTTCATCGAGTTCTCCACCAGCCGGCCGCAGGCGCTGGGCCAGGTGCTGGAGCTCGACCCGGACCGCATCTTCCTCGTGCAACTGGCCGACTTCATGTCGCAGGAGGTGCCGTCGACCGAAGAACGCATCACCACCGCGCGGCACTTTCGCGTCTTCCCCGGCGAAGGCGTGCACAGCCAGGCGCTGGCCGAGATGGTGATGCGGCTCGATGCCATGGGCTACCGCGGCGACTACAGCTTCGAGGTCTTCAACGACGACTACCAGGGCATGCGCCCCGAGCAGGTCGCACGCCGCGGCTGGCGCGCCGCGGTGTGGCTGGGTGAAGACGTGCTGCGGCGCTCGGTGCCCCTGCCGGGCCAGCTCAAGCTGGCGCGTCGCGGCTGACGGTTCGCGACGCGGCCCAGGCAACGCCGGGCCGCCCCAAGTTGCCGGGCTCCCCTCGGGGGACGACCGCCGCACCGCGGCGGTCTGGGGGCCCTGTGTCTTACTTCGCTTTCAGAAGCTCCACCTCGAACACCAGCGTGGCATTCGGCGGGATCGCGCCGCCCGCGCCGCGCGCGCCGTAGCCGAGCTCGGCCGGGATCAGGAGCACGCGGGTGCCGCCTTCCTGCATGCCCTGGACGCCTTCGTCCCAGCCCTGGATCACATGGCCGGCGCCGAGCGGGAAGACGAACGGGTCGTTGCGGTCCTTGCTCGAATCAAACTTGCGGCCGCGGCCGTTGGCGGCCACCGGGTCGTGCAGCCAGCCGGTGTAATGCACCGTCACTTGCTGGCGCGCCGTGGCGGTGGCACCGGTGCCGGGCACGGTGTCTTCGTATTGCAGGCCCGAGGGCGTGGCGGTCATGGCCATGGGGAGATCCTTTCGTGAGTTCATGCCCCGCCGCCATGGCAGGGGCGCCGATCATGCCATCGCCGCGCCCACCCGCCGCGGCGACCAGGCCAGCGTGGCCTGCGCCAGCCACTCAGCCAGCGTCAGCGCGGTCAGCATCGGCAGGCCGAGGTGGCTTGCCGCCGCCTGCAACACCTCGATCGGCCGATGCGTGTCCACCGGCGCGGCACCGTGCTGCTTCGACAGCTTCTCGCCATCGGCCGCGCGCACCAGCGGCGTGTGCAGGTAGCGTGGTGTGGGCAGGCCGAGGCAGCGTTGCAGCCACACCTGCCGCGGCGTGTTGTCGGCCAGGTCTTCGCCGCGCACCACGTCGGTCACGCCCTGCGCGGCATCGTCCACCACCACCGCGAGCTGGTAGGCCCACAGGCCATCGGCGCGCTGCAGCACGAAGTCACCCACCGCCTGGCTGATGTTCTGCCGCTGCGTGCCGAGGCGGCGGTCGTGCCAGTCGATGACCACTTCCGAGCCACCCTGCTCGGTAGTGCGCAGGCGCACCGCGCGGGCCGGGCGGCCAGCGAGGCCCCCTTGCTCCGGCCGGCAGGTGCCCGGATAGACCAGTTCAGCATGCCGTTCATGGTGCTGGCCCAGCGCAGCCCAGGCCATGGCAATGTCCTTGCGCGAACAGGCGCAGGGGTAGGCCCAGCCGTGGCTCAGCAACTCGTCGAGTGCTTGTTGGTAGGCCTCGCCGCGTCGGCTCTGCCACACCGGCGGTGCATCAGGTTGCAGGCCGCAGGCGCCGAGCTGGCGCAGGATCTCGGCATCGGCGCCGGGCACGCAGCGCGGCGTGTCCACATCTTCGATGCGCACCAGCCACTGGCCACGGTGCGCCCGCGCATCCAGCCACGAGGCCAGCGCGGCCACCATCGAGCCGGCGTGCAGCGGGCCGGTGGGTGACGGCGCGAACCGGCCCACATAACCGGGCACGGTCAGTGGATCACGAGTCAACGCCGGGCCGCCCCAAGTTGACTCACTCCCCCCGGGGGACGGCGGCGGCAACGACGCCTGGGGGCTCAAAGAATCAGCCCGGCATGCTGCTCCAGCAGCGCGCGGCGGGTGGTGGGGCTTTCGAGCTGCTGCAGCCACCAGGCCAGCGCCTGACTGGGCATGACCTGGCGGCGCCAGGCATAGAACAGTGGTACCTCCGGGCTGGGGTCGGCCAGCGCCTTGACCACCAACCGGCCGCACTCCACATGCCGGCGCACCAGCGGCTCGGGCAGGCGGCCGCAGCCCAGGCCGCGCAGTTGCGCTTCGAGCTTGGCCACCAGCGAGGGCACAGTCAGCACATCCTGCCCGGCCTGCACGCCATAGGTCTGCGCCTCCAGCCGCGAGGCGGTGTCGGCAATGACGATGATGCGGTGCTGCGCCACCTCGGCGGCGCTGAGCGGTTCGGGCAGCGCCGCCAACGGGTGGTGCGGCGCCACCGCGAACAGCATTCGCAGGCGGCCGATTTCGGCGATCTGCACCGCCTCGTCATGGCCTGAGCGCGCCATCACGCCCACCGCCAGATCGACCTGGCCGGTCAGCAGGGCTTCCCAGGTGCCGGCCAGCACCTCGGTGCGCAGGCGCAGGCGCGTCGGCGGGGCCTGCGGGGCTTCTTCGCCCGGCACCGCGATGCGCAGCGCATAGAAGGCATCGACCAGGTCGAAGATGGCGGCCGGCGCGATGATGTTGTCGACCGCCAGCGACAGCGAGGTCTCCCAGCCTGTGGCCACGCGTTGCACGCGGTTGGCCACCGCGTCCATCTGCTGCAGCAACCGGCGGCCTTCGCGCAGCAGCTCCTCGCCGGCCGAGGTGAGCTGGGCCTGGCGCGAGCGGCGGTCGAACAGCAGCGCATCCAGCGCGTTCTCCAGCTGGCGCACGCTGTAGGTCAGTGCCGACGGCACCTTGCCCAGCTCGCGCGCCGCCGCGGCGAAGCTGCCGGTGCGCGCGATGGTGTCCACCATCTCCAGGGCTTCGGGCGTGAGGGCGTGGCGTCGCTGGGTGGTCATGAGGCAGACTTCAAAGGCCTCGAATGATGCCATCAGGCCGATCGCACCCTCGCGCGCTCCGCGCCTTGCATGATGGCGCCTGGCCGTCGCCGTGACGGCCCGGCGCCACAAGGAGCAACAGCATGATCGCCCTGCGCAAATCGAACGAACGCGGCTTCGCCGACCACGGTTGGCTCAAGAGCTTTCACAGCTTCTCGTTTGCTGATTACCACGACCCCGCGCACATGGGCTTTGGCAACCTGCGCGTCATCAACGAAGACCGCATCGCCGCCGGCACCGGCTTCGGCACGCATGGTCACCGCGACATGGAAATCGTTAGCTACGTGCTCGAGGGCGAGCTGGCGCATCGCGACAGCCTGGGCACCGGCTCGGCCATCCAACCGGGCGACGTGCAGCGCATGACCGCCGGCACCGGCGTGCGCCACAGCGAGTTCAACCATGCCGAGGGCCAGACCACGCACTTCCTGCAGATCTGGCTGCTGCCCAGCCGCGCCGGGCTGGCGCCGGGCTACGAGCAGAAAAGCTTCAGCGCGCAAGACAAACGCGGCCGGCTGCGCCTGGTGGCCGCGCCCGATGGCGCCGACGGCGCGGTGACGCTGCATGCCGATGCGCGGCTGTGGGCCGGGCTGTTCGACGGCGCCGAGCAGGCCCAGCTCGCGCTCAACCCCGCGCGCAAGGCCTACGTCTACGTGGCCCGCGGCGAACTGCAGGTCAACGGCCAGATGCTCGGCAGCGGCGATGCGGCGGCGCTGAGCGGCGAGGCCGCGCTCACGCTGGAAGCCGGCCGCCAAGCCGAGGTGCTGGTGTTCGACCTGGCCCCTTGATCGCCTGGCAGGACCGGGGCTACGGCTTGTAGCCGAAGTCCTGGCCCAGCCTGGCCTGCATGAACTCGCGGCCTGCCTCGGCCCAGTTCAGGCCGTTGGGCAGCGTGAGCGACACGGCGCGCACCATGTAGACCTCCGGCCGCAGCGCCGTGGCGGGGCGCAGGTTCTCGGTGCGCAGCTTCTTCACCGTGTCCAGCAACAGGCGGCGGGTGCGGGCGATGCCGGTGTCGCTGGTGCCCAGGTGCTCCTTGCTGCGGTCGTAAATGGTGGCCACGCCCGACTGGCAGGCAGCATCCTGGACCCACAGCCCCGGCAGGCCGGAGTTGTACTTGCTGAGCTGCGACGCGTAGTCGAACTGGTACGCATTGGCGCGGTTGTACTTGCTCCAGTAGCGGTGGTACGGCACGGTCACCGGCCGGGCTTCGAAGCCATCATCGGACGAATGGCCGGTCTCGCGCCCCTGCACGCCTTCCTTGAAGATCTTGCGGGTGCGTTCGTAGAACGGCGTGGCCGGCGTGTACGAGAACATCACGCACAGCGTGTGGTGGTCGTCGACCGGCACCCAGGCGTGGCCGCTCAGGTCGGTGTACTGCGCCTGCGGCGGCACGAAGGTCCAGAACGGCATCAGGAACTGGTTGACGCGCACGTACTTGTTCTCGGTGTCGAGCTTGCGGCTCGAGGCGATGCTGACGCCAAACTCCTGCTGCTGGCACTCGAACGTGGGTGCCAAGTCCGCAGCCTGCTTCCACTGGTTGATGATGCCGCCCACGTCGTGACGGCCGTGCAGCAGCGCGGCATGCGCCGAATCGATCTCGCCTTCGAGCGCCTGCAGCCAGTTGCATTCCTGGATGCGCATCGACACATGCACCTGCTCCTCGGGCACCAGGTTCCACTCGATCTGCGGCAGCGGTGGCGGCGTCTCGGTCTTCGGGCCCATCCAGGTCCACAGCACGCCGTGGCGTTCCTGCACGGGGTAGGCATTGATCGTCACCCGCTTTGGCATGGCGCTGTCGGCCGGCTCGGCCGGCATCTCCTGGCACTTGCCGTCCACGCCAAACTTCCAGCCGTGGTAGACGCAGCGCAAGCCGTCCTGCTCGTTGCGGCCGAACACCATCGGTGCACCGCGGTGCGGACAGGCCTGGTCGACCAGGCCCACGCGTCCCGTGCTGTCGCGGAAGGCCACCAGGTCCTCGCCCAGCAGGCGCACCTGGTGAGGCTGCCCATCGGGCGCCACCTCCTTCGACAGCAGAAAAGGCATCCAGTGCAAGCGCATCAGCGCGCCCATCGGCGTTCCCGGCCCGACCCGCACCAGGGTCTCGTTGTCTTCGTGATTCAGCATGCCCGCTCCTGCGTCATTGGTCCATCCAAACTGGTAGGACCAATTTTAGGAGCGCCTTGCCCGGCACGGGGCCCGACTCAGGCCCGGCAAGCCGCTTGGTTGATCTGGCTCAAACCGCGCCAGCGCGCACCAGCGGGGCCAGTTGCGCGCCCAGCACTTCGCGCTCGTCGAAGACGAAACAGCCGCCGCGCCAGTGCGGCGCACCCTCGGTTTCTTCGAAGTACTTCAGCACACCCCCTTCAAGCTGGTAGACCGCCTCCAGCCCGGCCTGCTGCAGCACGATGGCGGCCTTCTCACAGCGGATGCCGCCGGTGCAGAAGCTCACCACGGTCTTGCCGGCCAACTCATCGCGGTGCGCCTGCAGCGCGGCCGGAAAGTCGCTGAACTTGCGCAGCCGCCAGTCCACCGCCGCTTCGAACGTGCCGGCATCGACC
>JBDTQF010000066.1:0-16991 GCA_039932275.1 Burkholderiales bacterium | reverse complement strand
CAGCGTGGTCTTGCCATGGTCGACGTGGGCGATGATGGCGATGTTGCGGATCTGTAGTTGGCTCATGATGAAACTCGGTTCGATTCGTTCTGCGGCACGGGCATGCAAGCCTCGGACCGCTGCGTCAGGGCAATCAGGGCAGCGACTTCGGGTGGGCTCAGCAAGCGGTCGGCGATCAACTCGCCGGCCTGCACATGCGCACTGCCCAGCAGCACGTCATGGAGCGCCCCAAGGTCGTCGTCCGGGAGGTCCTTCACGGTACGGTCTTCCTGTGACGGGCCGTAGACACGCACCTGCGGCGCGTCAGCCAATTTGATTCGGCGGCGCATGCCGCTCAGGAACTTGCCCGCTTCGTCGGCCGGCAGACGCACCGCGGGCCACTCTTGCAGCAAGGCATCGGGTGGCAGCAGCAGCGCTTCGCGCCGGGCCTCTTCCATTTCGGTCAGGGTCGCCAGCGGCACCGCCTGCGCCACGTCCAGCGGCCCGCTGCCGGTGCGCCGCAACGCACTCAGGTGCGCCCCACAACCGAGCGCTTCGCCAATGTCCTCGGCCAGCGTGCGCACATAGGTGCCCTTGCTGCAGACCACGTCGAGCACCAGCCTGTCGCCCGCGCTCTCGACCAGATTCAGCGCATGAATAGTCACCTGCCGGGCCTCGCGCTCGATGGTGACGCCGGCTCGGGCGTAGGCGTACAGCGCCTTGCCTTCGTGCTTGAGCGCCGAATACATCGGCGGCACCTGGGCAATCGGCCCCAGGAACCCGGCCAGGATCTGGCCGAGCCGCTCGGCGCTATGCGTCACGGGCCGCTCCAGCAGCAGCTCGCCCTCGGCGTCGCCAGTGGTGGTGGTTTGGCCCAGCCGCAGCGTGGCGGTGTAGCGCTTGTCGGCGTCGAGGCTCACCTGCGAAAACTTGGTGGCCGCACCGAAGCACAGCGGCAGCAGCCCACTGGCCAGCGGGTCGAGCGTGCCGGTGTGGCCGGCCTTCTCGGCGCGCAGCAACCACTTGGCCTTCTGCAAGGCGTCATTGCTCGACAAACCGACGGGCTTGTCGAGCAACAAGACGCCGTGCACGGGCCGGCGCTGAATGCGGACGCGCTGGGTTTTCAAGGCTGCTCGTCGTCCTTGGCACGCGTGGCGTTCGCCTTGGCGATCAAGGCGTTCAGATCGGCCGCGCGTTCGGTGGTCTTGTCGAAGTGGAAATGCAGCGTCGGCACGGTGTGGATCTGCAAGCGCTTGAACAGGCCGTTGCGCAGGAAGCCGGCCGCGTCGTTGAGCGCAGCCTCGCACTCCGTCGCATCGCCCACCAGCACGGTGAAGTGCACTTGGGCGTGGGCATAGTCGGGCGTCACGCTCACAGCGCTGATCGTGACCATGCCGATGCGGGGGTCCTTCAGCTCGCGGATCAGGTCGGCCAGATCACGCTGGATCTGGTCGGCGACGCGGAAACCGCGGTTGGGAATGGAGCGCTTGTGTTTCATCGTGAGCCTCCAAGCATCAAGCCCCGCGGCAGCGGGGCTTGATGCATCGGTCGGTGTTGATCAAGGCCTTGCGTGGACCCGGCTCTGCCGGCCCGCTGCAAGAGCCCCCGCGGGGGGCAGCAACCGGAGGGCGCGTGGGGCTGCGTTTACAGAGTCCGCGCCACTTCCTTGACCTCGAAGACTTCCAACTGATCACCTTCTTTGATGTCGTTGTAGTTCTTCAGCTTGATGCCGCACTCGAAGCCTTCCTTGACCTCGCGCACGTCGTCCTTCATGCGCTTGAGCGATTCGATCTCGCCGGTGTAGATCACCACGTTCTCGCGCAGCAGTCGGAAGCGCGCGTTGCGGCGCACTTCGCCGTTGGTGACCATGGAGCCGGCCACCGTGCCGATCTTCGAGGCAACGAACACCGTGCGGATTTCGGCCATGCCGATGATCTCTTCGCGCTGCTCGGGGGCCAGCATGCCCGACATCGCCGCCTTCACCTCGTCCACGGCGTCGTAGATGATGTTGTAGTAGCGCAGGTCCACGCCGCTGCCTTCGGCCAGCTTGCGCGCGCCGACATCGGCCCGGGTGTTGAAGCCGATGATGACGGCCTTGGAAGCCAGCGCCAGGTTGACATCGCTCTCGCTGATGCCACCCACCGCGGCGTGCACGATCTGCACCTTGACCTCCGGCGTGCTGAGCTTGAGCAGCGACGACGCCAGCGCCTCCTGCGAACCCTGCACGTCGGCCTTGATGATCAGCGCCAACGTCTGCGCCTGGCCCTCGCCCATGCTCTCGAACATGTTCTCCAGCTTGGCAGCCTGGCGTTTGTTCAGCGTCACTTCGCGGTACTTGCCCTGGCGGAAAGTGGCCACTTCGCGCGCACGGCGCTCGTCGGCCAGCACGATGAACTCGTCACCGGCCTTGGGCACCTCGGTGAGGCCCTGGATCTCGACCGGGATCGACGGGCCGGCCGATTCGATCGACTTGCCGTCTTCGTCGAGCATGGCACGCACGCGCCCGTAGCTGCTGCCGGCCAGCACGACGTCGCCCTTCTTGAGGGTGCCGCTCTGCACCAGCACCGTGGCCACCGGGCCGCGGCCCTTGTCCAGCTTGGCTTCAATCACCAGGCCCTTGGCCGGTACGTCCTTCTGGGCCTTGAGTTCGAGCACCTCGGCCTGCAGCAGCACCTGTTCCAGCAGGGTGTCGATGCCCTCGCCGGTCTTGGCCGAAACCGGCACGAAAGGCGATTCGCCGCCGAATTCCTCGGGCACGACCTGCTCGCCCACCAGCTCCTGCTTGACACGGTCGAGGTTGGCGCCGGGCTTGTCGATCTTGTTGATCGCCACCACCAGCGGCACACCGGCCGCCTTGGCGTGGTGGATGGCTTCCTTGGTCTGCGGCATCACGCCGTCGTCGGCCGCCACCACCAGGATGACGATGTCGGTGGCCTTGGCACCGCGCGCACGCATGGCCGTGAAGGCCTCGTGACCCGGGGTGTCGAGGAAGGTGATCATGCCGCGCGGCGTATCGACGTGGTACGCACCGATGTGTTGCGTGATGCCACCGGCCTCGCCCGCGGCCACGCGGGTGGTGCGGATGTAGTCCAGCAGCGAGGTCTTGCCGTGATCGACGTGACCCATGATGGTGACCACCGGCGCACGCGACAGCAGCTCGGCGGCATGCTCGGTATGCGCTTCTTCGAGGAAGGCTTCCGGATCGTCCAGCTTGGCGGTGAAGGCCTTGTGACCCATCTCCTCGACCACGATCATCGCGGTCTCCTGGTCGAGCTGCTGGTTGATGGTGACCATCTGGCCCAGCTTCATCAACTGCTTGATGACCTCAGAGGCCTTGACCGACATCTTGTGCGCCAAGTCGGCCACCGAGATGGTCTCGGGCACGTGCACTTCCTGCGCCTGCATCTCTGCCGGCGCGGCGAACGTGCTGTGGCTGTCGCCGCGGTCGCCGCGTCGCCCGCCCCGGCCCGGGGCCTTCCAGCCGCCGCGGGCGCCGCCATCGGTGCGGCCCTTGGCCGCTGCGGCAGCACGCTTCTTTGCAGCGTCGTCAGCCCAGCTGGACGACAGCTTCTCGGACTTGACCGACTTCTTGTCGCCCGGCTTGGCCGCGCCCGGCGCACCCGGCGCACCCGGCGCCACCTTGGGCTTGTGGATGGTGCCGGTGATGTTGATGGGGGCTGGCTTGGCTTCTTCGGGCTTCTTGGCCGTCAGCACCTTCTTGGGCTGCGACATCATGGCGCGGATCGCCGCGGCCTCGGCCTCGGACTTCTTGCGCCTTCCGTCGGCATCGGCGAGGCGCTGGGCCTCGACCGCCGCGACCTCGGCCGCCTTGACCACGCGCACCGCGGGTGCGGTCGGTGCCGGCGCCACCGGCGCCACCGGCACAACGGCCGGAGGGAATGCGGGGGTGGGTGCCGAGGCAACCGGCACCGGGGTGGGCGCTGAAGCGGGCTTGCCACTCGCCGCAGCACGCGCCACGGCCACGACACGCGCCTGCTCAGTGGCCAGTTGGGCGTGATGGGCGGCTTCCTGAGCGGCGTGGACCGCAGCAGCTTCGCGCTCAGCCTGTTCACGCGCTTCACGCTCGCGCTGCGCCGCAGCTTCGGCTTCCAGGCGGCGACGCTCTTGCGCCTCGTGCTCCAGTCGCGTTGCTTCGGCCTGCGCCGCCTCGGCTTCGCGTTCGCTCGCCGCCAGGGCCTCCTCGTCCTCGGCCGACACCGGTACAGCGTCCGGCGTGTCTTCGCGCTTGACGAAGACACGCTTCTTGCGCACCTCCACCTGGATGGTGCGCGCCTTGCCGGAGGCGTCGGCCTGCTTGATCTCGCTGGTGGACTTGCGCACCAGGGTGATTTTCTTGCGGTCGGCACCCGAGGTGCCATGCGCATTGCGCAGGTAGGCCAGCAGGCGTTCCTTGTCCGCGTCGGTCAGGGGATCACCCTCGGACGCCTTGCTCAGGCCCGCCGACTGAAGTTGCTCGAGCAACGTCGCAGCCGGCCGATTCAGCTCGGCAGCGAACTGGGCAACGGTGGTCACAGCCATGGGATCGGTTCCTCGAATATTGCTTGCTGCGTGAGCGGCGGGTCGCTGGGGTGCATCCGCTTCAAGCGGTGAACCAATGTTCGCGCGCCTTCATGATCAACGCCCTGGCGGTGTTGTCATCCAGCCCGGTGATGTCGATCAGCTCGTCGACCGCCAGGTCGGCCAGGTCGTCGCGGGTGTGCACGCCGCCCTCGGCCAGCTTGGTCATCAACTCGGGCGACAGGCCGTCGAGGTCACGCAGTTCCTGCGAAGCCTCCTCGACCTTCTCCTCCTTGACGATTTCCATCGTCAACAGGGCGTCCTTGGCGCGAGTGCGAAGCTCGTGCACAGTGTCTTCGTCGAAGGACTCGATCTCCAGCATTTCCTGCAGCGGCACATAGGCCACTTCTTCCAGGCTGGTAAAGCCTTCGGCGATGAGGATCTCGGCCACTTCCTGGTCGACGTCGAGCTTGTCGACAAACAACTGGATGACGTTCTGGCTTTCTTCCTGGTGCTTGGCCGCCGATTCCTCGGCCGTCATGATGTTGATCTTCCAGCCGGTCAGCTCAGAAGCCAAGCGCACGTTCTGCCCACCGCGGCCGATGGCGATGGCGAGATTTTCCTCGTCCACCACCACGTCCATCGCGTGGCGTTCCTCATCGACGACGATCGACTGCACGTTGGCCGGGGCCAGCGCACCGATCACGAACTGCGCCGGGTCTTCGGACCACAACACAATGTCCACCCGCTCGCCGGCCAGCTCGTTGGTGACGGCATTGACCCGCGAACCCCGCACGCCGACGCAGGTGCCGATCGGATCGACCCGCTTGTCGTGCGACAGCACCGCGATCTTTGCGCGCGAACCCGGGTCACGGGCGCAGCTCTTGATCTCCAGCAGGCCCTGCTCGATCTCGGGCACCTCCTGGCGGAACAGCTCCATCATCAACTCAGGCGCGGAGCGCGAGAGGATGAGCTGCGGCCCGCGCAGGGTCGGGTCCACTTCCATGATGATGGCCCGCACGCGGTCGGCCGTGCGCAGGTTTTCCTTCGGGATCAGGTCAACGCGACGCAGGCGCCCTTCGACCCGGCCCGACTCGAGAATCAGGTCGCCCTTGTCCAGGCGCTTGACGGTGCCGACGAAGATCTTGTCGCCGCGCGACAGGAAGTCGTTGAGCAGTTGCTCGCGCTCGGCGTCGCGGATCTTTTGCAGGATCACCTGCTTGGCTGCCTGGGCGCCGATGCGACCGATGGGCACGGATTCGACGGCCTCTTCCAGGTAGTCGTCCACTTCGATGTCGGCAATCTGCTCCTGCGCCTCGAAGTGCAGGATCTCGGCGTCGGGCAGTTGCAGGCCGGCTTCGTCCGGCACCACATGCCAGCGCCGGAAAGACTCGTACTGGCCGGTGTCGCGGTCAACCGCCACGCGCAGGTCGACTTCGCCCTGGTAGAGCTTCTTGGTGGCCGAGGCCAGTGCGGCTTCCACCGCGGCGAACACCACCTCGCGATCGACGTTCTTCTCGCGCGAGATCGCATCCACCAGCATCAACAGTTCGCGATTCATTCTTTGTGACCTCCGGACTCTTGAGCACCCCGGCCTGCGGCCGTGATGTCAGTTTCATCTTCGCCGCTGGGCTCCGTGCGCGACTTGCGGCCCTTGAAGTCCAGCACCGGCATCAGACGGGCCTCTTGCACCTCTTCGAGGGCAAAACCCAGCACTTGATCAACCTTGCCGTCCTTGAAGACCAGCTCGTACTGCGTCTGCAGCGCGGCGGCTTCAGGCCGCCGCAGCACACCGCGGAACTTCTTGCGGCCCTCGAACGACGCCTTCAGCGTGATCTCGATCTGCTCGCCGATGAATCGATCGTAGTCAGCCGCACGTCGCAGCGGCCTGTCGAGGCCCGGCGACGACACCTCCAGCCGCTCGTACTCGCAGCCTTCGACTTCAAGCACATGCTGCAGCTGGCGTGTGACGGTCTCGCAGTCCTCGACCATGACCACGTTACCCGGGCCGGTCAGGTAGTTGCCGCCAGGCAGCCGGTCGATGTAGACCACGAGCAAGCCCCGCGAACTACGTTCGCAGTCCACCAACTCGTAACCGAGCCCAGTGACCGTCTTCTCGACGACTTGCTGCCAACTGACCGACATCCTGACGCGCACTCCTTGTTGACCACTGATTCCGACCGCCAAACGAACGAAAGGCGCCCGCGGGCGCCTTCTGCCTTGCGCCGCCGCCCACTGCCACCGAGCATCTGCGATGCCCTGCGCCAGCCAATGACGACCGCCCAAGCCACTCTCAACTGCCGACGCGCACCTGCCCAGGTGCACCACCCATCGCCAGTGCAGCCATCAAGGCCATGCACGGACTGCTGAATGGTTTTGCCGGCAATCCCTGGACCTTGTTGGGCCTCTTGCTACTCACAAGAGCACCTCACTAGGCTCGCAGACCCCGGCAAAAAAAATGGGCTGGATTTCTCCGCCCATTCAGCGTCTTAGCGAAAAGCGGATTATGCCCGAGCACGCAAAGCCCGGCAACCTCCCTCGCGGATTACGCATTCCAGTGCCACAATTCGCCGCTGGATTCTGACGGAGTTTTCATGGGTTTTCTTGCTGGCAAGCGCCTGTTGATCACAGGCCTACTCAACAACCGGTCGATCGCTTACGGTATCGCCCAGGCATGCCACCGGGAAGGCGCCGAGCTGGCGTTCAGCTACCAGGGCGAGCGCTTCAAGGACCGCATGGTCGAATTCGCAGCCGAGTTCGGTTCCCAACTGGTGTTCGACTGCGACGTGGGTGAAGACGCCCAGATCGAACGCCTGTTCGCTTCGCTCGGCGAGGTCTGGCCCGAGTTCGACGGTTTCGTGCACGCCATCGGCTTTGCCCCGCGTGAGGCCATCGCCGGCGACTTCCTCGACGGCATGACGCGCGAGAACTTCCGCATCGCCCATGAGATCTCTTCCTACAGCTTCCCTGCCATGGCCAAGGCGGCGCTGCCGCGCCTGCGCACCGGGGCGTCGCTGCTGACGCTGACGTACCTGGGCGCGATGCGTTATGTGCCGAACTACAACACCATGGGGCTGGCCAAGGCATCGCTGGAATCCAGCGTGCGCTTCCTGGCCCAGAGCCTGGGCGCCAAGGGCATGCGGGTGAACGGCCTGTCGGCCGGCCCCATCAAGACGCTGGCGGCCTCCGGCATCAAGGATTTCGGCAAGCTGCTGGGCGAATTCGCCGCAGTCACACCGATCCGCCGCAACATCACCATCGAAGAAGTCGGCAACGCCGCGGCGTTCCTGCTGTCCGACCTGGCGTCGGGCATCAGCGCCGAAATCGTTTATGTCGATGGCGGCTTCAGCCACATGGGCGTGGGCTCGCGCGGCAACCAGGCTTGAGAAGCTCCGTCCCGCGGCGGCTCCAGCAGTTCTGGCCTCGATGACCGGCGCATCCTCCGTTTCGAGTTCCGCCACGCCCTACCCGCGGCTGCTCGCCGATGTGGGCGGCACCAACGCCCGCTTTGCCTGGGTGACGGGCCCGCAGACGGGCGTGAGCCATGTGCGCGTGTTGCCCTGCGCCGACCACGCGGCGCTGGCCGATGCGGTGCGCCACTACCTGGCGATTGAGAGCCTGCCGGCCCCTGCCGCCATGGCCATGGGCATCGCCACCGCCATCACCGGCGATGCGGTGCGCATGACCAACCACCACTGGGCCTTCTCGATCCGTGAACTCCAGGCCGCGCTGGGCCTGGTCCGGCTGGTGGTGCTGAATGACTTCACCGCGCTGGCGCTGGCGCTGCCGTCGCTCACCGCGGCCGAACTGCGCCAAGTTGGTGGCGGCAGCCCGCGGCCCGGGCAGCCAATCGCGCTGATCGGCCCGGGCACCGGCCTGGGTGTATCGGGCTTGCTGCCCGGGCCGGCCGGCAGCTGGGTGCCGATCGCCGGCGAAGGCGGCCACGCCACCCTGCCAGCCAGCAGCGCGCGCGAAGCGGTGGTCATTGGCGTGCTGCGCAGCCGCTTCGGCCATGTGTCGGCCGAACGCGTGCTCAGCGGCGCCGGCCTGGTGGCGCTGTACGAGGTGCTGTGCCAGCTGGAAGGCAGCACCACGCGTGTGCTCACCCCAGCCGAGGTCAGCGCGCATGGCCTGGCCGGCAGCGACGCCCACTGCGTTGAGGCGCTGGAACTGTTTTGTGCGCTGCTGGGCACCATGGCCGGCAACCATGCGCTGACGTTGGGCGCCTTCGGCGGGGTCTACATCGGCGGCGGCATCGTGCCGCGGTTGGGTGGCTTCTTCGACCGCTCGGCCTTCCGCGCCCGCTTCGAGGCCAAGGGCCGCTACGCCGAGTACCTTGGCGCCATCCCGGTGTTCGTGATCGACACTGCGGTGTCGCCTGCGTTGGCCGGCGCCGCACTGGCGCTCGATCAGGCCTGACTCAGCCCGCTGAGCTGGCGGCCAGCAAGGCCAGCAGGCCGGCTTCGTCCAGCACCGTGATCTCCAAGGCCTGCGCCTTGTCGAGCTTCGAGCCGGCCTCTTCGCCCGCCACCACGTAGTGCGTCTTCTTCGAGACCGAACCGCTGACCTTGCCGCCGGCGGCCTCGATCATCTCCTTGGCCTGGTCGCGGGTCAGTGTGGGCAGCGTGCCGGTCAGCACCAGCGTCATGCCCAGCAGCGGCCGCGGCCGGTCGTCGGCCTCGCCTTCAACGTCCGGCCACTGCACGCCGGCGGCGACCAGTTGTTCAACGACTTCGCGGTTGTGGGGCTGGTCGAAGAAGGTGCGCAGGCTCTGCGCCACCACCGGGCCGACATCATTCACTTCCAGCAACTGCGCTTCGCTGGCGTCGAGGATGCGGTCGAGCTGGCCGAAATGCCGAGCCAGGTCGCGCGCCGTGCTTTCGCCGACATGCCGAATGCCCAGCGCGTAGAGGAACCGCGCAAGCGTGGTGTGCTTGCTCTGCTCAAGCGCAGCGACCAGATTGGCCGCGCTCTTGCCGGCCATGCGGTCCAGCGCCGCCAGCGCGGCCACACCCAGCTTGTACAGGTCGGGCAGCGTGCGCACGATGCCGGCGTCGACCAGTTGATCGACCAGCTTGTCGCCCAGGCCTTCGATGTCCATGGCGCGGCGCTGCGCAAAGTGCAGCAGCGCCTGCTTGCGCTGCGCAGCGCAGAACAGGCCCCCTGAGCAGCGGTGTTCCACACTGCCCCGCTCGCGCACCACGTCGCTGCCACAGACAGGGCAATGGCGTGGCATGCGGAAGTTGGGCACGTAGGCTGCTCGTGTACCCGGTATGCGCCCCACCACCTCGGGAATCACATCGCCAGCCCTTCGTACGATCACCGTGTCGCCGATGCGCACACCCTTGCGGCGCAGCTCGAAAACGTTGTGCAGCGTGGCGTTGCTCACCGTGGTGCCGCCGACGAACACCGGCTGCAGCTTGGCCACCGGCGTGAGCTTGCCGGTGCGGCCCACCTGGATCTCGATGCCGCGCATCGGCGTCATCTGCTCCTGCGCCGGGTACTTGTGCGCCACCGCCCAGCGCGGCTCGCGCGACTTGAAGCCCAGCTGCTGCTGCAACGCGCGGTCGTTGACCTTGTAGACCACGCCGTCGATGTCGAAGGGCAAGGCATCGCGCGCTGCCGCGATGCGGGCGTGGAACGCGGCCAGGCCGTCGGCGCCCTGCACCACCTCCCGGTCGCCGTTGACGGGCACGCCGAAGGTGGCCAGCGCGTCCAGCAGCGCCGCGTGCGTGGCGGGTACCTCCCAGCCCTGCACATCGCCCAGCCCGTAGGCGAAGAAGCTCAGCGGCCGGCGCATGGCCACGCCGGCATCGAGCTGGCGCACCGCGCCGGCAGCGGCATTGCGCGGGTTGACGAAGGTCTTCTCACCGGCTTCGCGCTGGCGCTCGTTCAGGCTTTCGAAATCGTCGCGGCGCATGAACACCTCACCGCGCACCTCCAGCACCGGCGCGTCGCAGCCCTGCAGGCGCAGCGGCACCGCGCCGATGGTGCGCACCGTGTGGGTCACGTCCTCACCGGTTTCGCCATCGCCGCGGGTGGCCGCCTGCACCAGCACGCCGGCTTCATAACGCAGGTTGATGGCCAGGCCGTCGAACTTCAGCTCGGCCGCATAGGCCAGCGGCGGCTCGGCCTCGGTGAGCTTGAGCGCATTGCGCACGCTGGTGTCGAACTTCAGCGCACCGGCCGGGGTGGTGTCGGTCTCGGTTTTGATCGAGAGCATCGGTACCGCATGGCGCACCGGCCGCAGGCCCGTGAGCACCGCGCCGAGCACACGCTGCGTCGGCGAATCGGGCGTGAGCAGCGCGGGGTACTGCTGCTCCAGCGCCTGCAGCTCGTTGAACAGGCGGTCGTACTCGGCGTCCGGAATCTCGGGCGCATCCAGCACGTAGTAGCGGTGGGCATGGTGGTGCAGCGTTTGCCGCAGCTGCGCGGCACGCTGCGCGGGGGAAGCCGCCGGGTCCACGGCTCGACCCTCAGCTGAACAGCCGCCGCGCCGCGGCCGAGCCGGCGGCCAGGTCGCGCTCGGCCAGCTGGGCGTACAGCTGCTCCAGGTCCTGGCCGATGGTCGGGAAGGCAGCCGACTGCAGGGCCTGGCCGCGGTCGTCTGACACCACCGCATCCAGCCCCAGCGCGAGGGCCCGGCCGGCAGCACACCAGGCGTTGAAGGGTTCATCCACGGGCGGCGTCTGCGGCACGTCGAAGGCCAACGTCACTTCGCTGATGCGGGCTTGGCTTGGGTCTTCCGCCAGCGCGGCCTGCGGGTCAAACTGCAGTGCCAGCATCGGCGGCGCGCCTTCTTCGGGTGACGGCAGCACCAGCCGGCCCGGCGTGGCACCGGCCACGAAGCCGTGCCGCGCCGCGTGCTGCTCGACGAAGTGCAGCGGCCAGGCCGCGCGCCGGGCCTGCAGCCGCATCGCCAGCTGTGCGTCGTGCTCGCTGGCGAAGGCGTCCAGTTCGCGGCCACGCGCTACCTCCTCCAGCATGTCGGGGAAGTCGGGCATGGCGCCGATAGCATCGGCGAAGGCCTGGATCTTCTGCACGAACTCGGAGAACTCGATCTCGTTCAGCGGCCCGAGCCGGTTGGCCAGCTGCAGGCCAGCCTGCAGCTCGCCGTAGTAGCGCCCCGGCTGCGGCGGTTCCCACTCGCCCCGGTCGGTGTCCAGGCCCTCGATCAGGAACGATTTGCCCCCCGCGCGGCGCGATGTCGGCAGGTGGGCCAGCACCAGTTCGCCCGAGACCGGCTGGTCGACGGCGATGGCCGCCACCGCGTCAATCAGCGCGTCCACTTTCGGCGCCGCCATGCGTGGGTGCATGACCACCGGCATGACCGGTGGTGCAACGCCAGTGAAGGCCGCCGCATCGCCCGCGGTGTCGAGTGCAGCCGCTGCAGGCTCCACGGCCGGCTCACCCTCTGGCGCAGGAGCCGGCGGCTCGCCGAAACTGGGCTCGCGCAAACCGGGCGCCGCACCGGCCCCATCCAGCGGCGCAGGCTCCGTTTTCAGGGCCAGGCGCGCATAGGCATTGGCACGCCGGGTTTGCCAGATCCCATGGCCCACCACCGCGGCCAACACCAGCCCGCCGACCACCGCCAACCACAGCTGCAAGGTCCCCATCGATCGCTTTCTCGTCCGAGTTGATTGGTTGTTCAGGCCGGTGCGATCACGCCGCGTCGGCCATCGACAGCGCAGCGTCCATGTCCACCGCGACGATGCGCGACACGCCCTGCTCCTGCATCGTCACACCGATGAGCTGCTCGGCCATCTCCATCGCGATCTTGTTGTGCGAGATAAACAGGAACTGGGTATTGCCAGCCATGCTCTTCACCAGCCGGGCATAGCGTTCGGTGTTGGCATCGTCCAGCGGCGCGTCCACCTCATCGAGCAGGCAGAACGGCGCGGGATTGAGCTGGAAGATCGCGAACACCAGCGCGATCGCCGTCAGCGCCTTCTCGCCGCCCGATAGCAGGTGGATGGTGCTGTTCTTCTTGCCCGGCGGTTGCGCCATGACCTGCACGCCGGCATCGAGGATCTCGTCGCCCGTCATGACCAGCCGGGCATTGCCGCCGCCGAACAGCTTCGGGAACATGGTGCCGAAGTGTTCGTTGACGAAGTCAAAGGTCTTCTTCAGCAGGTCGCGGGTTTCGAGGTCGATCTTGCGGATCGCATCCTCCAGCGTCTGCATGGCCTTGGCCAGGTCGTCGTTCTGCGCATCGAGAAAGCCCTTGCGCTCCCGCGCAGCGCTCAACTCGTCCAGCGCCGCCAGGTTCACCGCCCCCAGCGCGGCCACTTCGCGGTTGATGCGGTCGATCTCGGTCTGCAGGCCGTACAGCTTCACCTGGCCAGCCTCGATGCTCTGGGCCAACGCATCGAGGTCCACCGCGGCCGCGCTGAGCTGCTCCAGGTACTGGGCGCCGCCCAGCTGCGCGGCCTGCTGCTCCAGCTGCAGCTGGGTGATGCGCTCGCGCAGCGGCTGCAGGCTGCGCTCGAACTCCATGCGCTGCTCATCGGCGCGGCGCAACTGCGCTGAAAGATCGTCATAACCACTGCGCGCCGCGCCCAGCGCGGCCTCGCGCTCGAGCTTGAGCGCCAGCGCATCCTGCAGGCCGCCCTGCGCTGCGGCATCGTCGAGGCGGCCGCGCTCCTCCTGCAACTGCACCGCGCTCTGCTCGTTGACCTTCACCTGGGCCTGCGCCGTCTCGATCGAGCGCTGCAGCTCGCCGCGCCGCGCCGCCAGCGCCCGGGCGCTGAACTGCGCCTCCTGGCCTTCGCGCTCCAGTGAACGCAGTTGCTCGCGGGCGTCGCTCAGCGCGCGCTCGCCATCGATCACGCCTTCTTCGAGCTGGGCATGGCGCTCCTGCTGGTCGGCCAGCGCGAGGTCGAGTTCCTCGAAGCGGGCCTCGCCGGTCATGCGGCGTTCCTGCAGCTCTTCGAGCTGGGCGTCGATCTCGCCCAGGTCGGCGTCGAGCTGGCCGCGGCGCTGACTGGCCTGTTCGGCCTGTTGCGCCAGCCGCAGCACCTCCACCTGCAACTGGTGCGCGCGGGTCTGCGCTTCCTGCGCCTCGCGCCGCGCCACTGCCAGGCGCTGCGAGGCATCGGTGTAGGCCGCTTCGCTGCGCACCAATGCACTGCGGGTCTCGTCGCTGATCAGAGTCTGCGCGCGCAGCTGCAGCACCAGGTTCTCGATCTCCTGGGCCCGCTGCAGCATGCCGGCCTGCTCGGAATCGGGCGCGTAGAAGCTCACCGCAAACTGGCTCACCGCATGGCCGGCGGCGGTCATGATGACCTCGCCGTGGGTCAGTTTGCCGCGGCTGGCCAGCGCCTCGGGCAGCGACGCTGCGGTGTACACGCCTTCGAGCCAGTCGTTCAGCAGCGCCTTCAGGCCAGCGTCCTGCAGGCGCAGCAGCTCGCTCAGGCGCGGCAGCGTCTGGTGGGTGTTGTCGATGGCCGTGCTCGGCGTGGAATAGAACGCCAGCCGTGCCGGCGGCGCATCGCTCTCGAAGGCCTGCACGGTCTCCAGCCGGCCGATCTGCAGCGCGCCCAGGCGCTCGCGCAGGGCCGCCTCCAAAGCGGGCTCCCAGCCGGGTTCGATGTGGATCCGGGTCCACAGCCCAGCCAGGCTGTCCAGCCCATGCTTGGCCAGCCACGGCTTGAGCTTGCCCTCGGTCTGCACCTTGTCCTGCAGCGCGCGCAGGGCGTCGAGCCGCGCGGCGAGGTCGGCCTGTTTCGAGCTCTCGCGGTTGACCTGCTCCTGCTGCGCACGGCGCTGCTCGTCCAGCGCCGGCACCTGCTCGGCCAGCTCGTCAAGCCGGCCATCGGCCAGGGCCTGCTGCTCCTCGGCCATCGCCAGGCGCTCGCGCTGGTTGGCCAGGTGCGCCTCGTCGGGCGCGGTCAATTGCTTCTTCTCGCCGGCCAGGCGTTCACGACGCAGCTGCAGCTCGCGTGAGCGCTCGTCAAGGTTGCGCGACTCGGCCGCCAGCAGCTGGATCTGCTGCTGGATCTGCTGCACCTGGCCGCGCTGTTCGCCAGCGCGCTGCTGGGCGGCGCGCAGCTTGTCTTCCACGGCCGGCAGCTCGGCCTGCTGCTCCTCGGCCTGCGCGGCCAGCAGCGCGCCCTGCTCTTCGGCCATGGCGATCTGCTCGGCCAGGGTCTCCAGCTCACCCTGGGCTTCGTCGGAACGCGCCAGCCACTGGGCGTTCTGGGCCGCGATCTCGGCCAGCCGCTGCTCGACCCGCTGGCGGCCTTCGACCACGTAGCGGATGCGTTCTTCGAGCCGGCTCACCTCCAGCGCGGCTTCGGCCAGCTCGCCCTGCGCGGCATGCAACGCATCGCTGGCTTCGTAATGCGACTGGCGCACTGCTTCGAGCTGCGCCTCCACCTGGCGCAGCTCGGCCAAGCGGGCTTCAAGTGCGTTGGTGGCCTCGCTGGCGTCACGCTTGACGCGGTCTTCTTCGCTGGTGGCGTCGCGGTGCTTCAGGAACCACAGCTGGTGCAGCTTGAGCGTGCCGGCGTCCTGCAACTGCCGGTAGCTGGTGGCCACCGCGGCCTGGCGTTCCAGTCGTTCAAGGTTGTTGTTCAGCTCGCGCAGGATGTCGTCCACCCGCGTCAGGTTCTCGCGCGTGTCCTTGAGGCGGTTCTCGGTCTCGCGGCGGCGCTCCTTGTACTTTGAGACGCCGGCTGCCTCTTCGAGGAACAGCCGCAGTTCCTCCGGCTTGGATTCGATGATGCGCGAGATGGTGCCCTGGCCGATGATGGCGTAGGCCCGCGGGCCCAGGCCGGTGCCGAGGAACACGTCCTGCACATCGCGCCGGCGCACCGGCTGGTTGTTGATGTAGTAGCTGCTGGTGCCGTCGCGCGTGAGCACGCGCTTGACGGCAATCTCGGTGAACTGGTTCCACTGTCCGCCGGCCCGCGCCAGGGTGTTGTCGAACACCAGCTCCACGCTCGAACGGTTGGCCGGCTTGCGGTGCGTGGAGCCGTTGAAGATCACGTCCTGCATCGACTCGCCACGCAGCTCGCTGGCCCTGCTCTCGCCCAACACCCAGCGCACGGCATCCATGATGTTGGACTTGCCACAGCCGTTCGGCCCCACCACGCCCACCAGCTGGCCGGGCAGCTGGAAATGCGTGGGGTCGGCGAAGGACTTGAAGCCGGAGAGCTTGATGGTGTTCAGACGCATGCGGCGCGCACTTTAAGTCATTGATCCAGCAAGAAAAAAGCGCCCGAGAAGGCGCCGCACAGTGGCCCGGAATGATAACAAAGGGGCTCACCGACGAGTGGTGAGCCCCCATGCCCCTGGGCGTTACACCAAGGTGTTTGCCGCCAGCGTCCTCGGGCCGAAACCCACCATCGCCGAGGACGCACTCAGGCCGCTGGCCGACGCACCGGCGCTGAACGCCGCCATCGCCCCCACCAGGCCCTGCGCCTGGCTGTCCGTCAGCACGCTGCCATCGGTGAAACGGAACTCCTCGGCGTGGTACTGGCTGCCCAGGTACCAGTTGGTGAAGACCAGCTTGTCGCCGGTGGCGCCGATCAGCATCTCCAGGTTGTTGCCGGCCTGGCTGAATGACACGTCGGCCTGGGTGACGGTGCCTTGCAGCACCACCAGGTCTTTTACTCCCGCCGTCGTGTCGTTCTCCTGCACGGTATCGATGCCCCAGCCGCGGCCGAAGCGGTAGCTGTCGGCGCCCGTGCCGCCGATCATCGTGTCGTTGCCGCCGGCACCGTCGAGCACATTGGCAGCCGTGCTGCCCGTGAGCACGTTGTTCAGTTCATTGCCCGTGCCGTCGATGACGTAGTTCGTATACAGGGTCACGTTCTCGATGTTCGCCCCAGCCGTGTAGGTCAGCGAAGTGATCACGGTGTCGGTGCCTTCGCCGCTGGCCTCGGTGATCGTGTCGCCCGCGTTGTCGATGGCGAACGTGTCGTTGCCCAAGCCGCCCACCATCGAGTCGGCACCCGTGCCACCTACGATGAAGTCATTGCCTTCACCGCCGATGAGCGTGTCGTTGCCGCCCTGTCCATCCAGGCTGTTGTTCCCGGCGTTGCCCGTCAGAATATTGGTCAGCGTGTTGCCAATGCCGTTGACGTTGCCACTACCGGTCAGTGTCAGATTCTCGACGTTGCTGCCCAGCGTGTAAGCCAGTGCGGTCTGCACCGCGTCCGTTCCTGCGCTGGTGCCTTCGGTGACCACGTCACCGAGCGAGTCGACCACGTAGGTATCGTCTCCCAGGCCACCGATCATGGTGTCATTGCCACCCCGCCCGTCCAGCACATTGGCGGCCGTGCTGCCCGTGAGAACGTTGTTCAGTTCATTACCTGTCCCATCGATGACGTAGTTCGTATACAGGGTCACGTTCTCGATGTTCGCCCCAGCCGTGTAGGTCAGCGAAGTGATCACGGTGTCGGTGCCTTCGCCGCTGGCCTCGGTGATCGTGTCACCCGCGTTGTCGATGGCGAACGTGTCGTTGCCCAAGCCGCCCACCATCGAGTCGG
>JBDTQF010000065.1:0-17033 GCA_039932275.1 Burkholderiales bacterium | reverse complement strand
TGTTCGAGCGCGACTGCTCGGTGCAGCGGCGCCACCAGAAGGTGCTGGAGGAAGCGCCGGCGCCCGGCATGACGCCCGAGCGCCGTGCGGCCATGGGCAAGGCGGCCGTTGACGCCGCGAAGGCGGTGGGCTATGTCGGCGCCGGCACGGTGGAGTTCATCACCCACCAGGACGGCAGCTTTTACTTCATGGAGATGAACACGCGGCTGCAGGTGGAGCACCCGGTGACCGAGATGATCACCGGCCTCGACCTGGTCGAATGGCAGCTGCGCGTGGCCAGCGGCGAGCCGCTGCCGCTGACGCAGGAGCAACTGCAGATCGACGGCCATGCGCTCGAAGCACGCATCTACGCCGAGGACCCCGACAAGGGCTTCCTGCCGTCGACCGGCCGGCTGGTGCACCTGGCGCCCCCGCCGCAGAGCGACCATGTGCGCGTGGACAGCGGCGTCGAGCAAGGCGACGAGATCACGCCGCACTACGACCCGATGATCGCCAAGCTGATCGTCTGGGGCGCTGATCGCCGGCAGGCCTTGGCGCGCATGCGCCAGGCGCTGGCGCAGTACCGTGTGGTCGGCGTGTCGAACAACGTCGACTTCCTGGCCCGGCTGGTCGCGGTACCGTCGTTCGCCAACGCCGATCTCGACACCGGGTTGATCGAGCGCGAGCAGGCGCTGTTGTTTCCACCGGCCACTGAGGTGCCGGCCGACGTGTGGGCCGTTGCGGCCTTGGCCGAGCTGCTGCGCGAAAAACGTCTGGCCGAGAAGCAGGCGGCGCGGGCCGCCGACCCGGATTCCCCCTGGCGCGCGCTCGACGGCTGGCGCCTCAACGGCCGCACCGAGCGCAAGCTCACCTTCCGGCTGGGCGACGTGGTGCAGGAGGTGTTGGTTCAGGTGGTCGCAGGCGGTCACGCGTTGACGGTTGGCGGCCGCGCTGTCGTTGCGCACGGCATGCTGGGCGCCGACAGCGAACTCCAGGCTCAGCTGGGCGAGCGACGCATGCGCGCCGCCGTGGTGCCCTCGGGCGAGCGTCGCCACGTCTTCCTTGAGGGGCGTTCGTGGCCGCTGTCGCTGGTCGACACGCTGCACCTGGGCGGCGAGGGCGAGGAAGTCGCGGGTGGGCTGCGTGCACCGATGCCCGGCAAAGTGATTGCCGTGCTGGTGCAACCGGGCGCCACGGTGGACAAAGGCGCGCCGTTGCTGGTGATGGAGGCCATGAAGATGGAGCACACGATCAGCGCGCCGCGCAAGGGCGTGGTCAAGGCGTTGCGCTGCGCGCCGGGCGACCAGGTGTCGGACGGGGTCGAGCTGGTGGACTTCGAAGCAGTCGAGTGAGGGAGCCTCCTCAAAATCGGGGGTGATTCAAGACCGCTTTACTCCGCTTGCCCAGCGGCTCAGGGGGTTGCTTCTGCTCTGAGGACTGCAGGAAGGCTCGCTCTCTTGCATCGGCTACACAGAGGAGCCGTGGGGGAGCCTTAGAACTCCATGTACCCGGTAGCAAGGGCCAGAAGTTGATGTAAGTTGTTGATTTTATTGGTAGGCCGTGTTGGACTTGAACCAACGACCAAAGGATTATGAGTCCTCTGCTCTAACCAACTGAGCTAACGGCCCTGCGTCAAGACGAAGCGGCGGGATTGTAGGCGGCGGTGCCTTCTGCCTCGCTCCAGGGTCAGCGTTGGCCCGCCGCCTGCTTGGCGATGCACAGGGTTCGCGCGGCTAATGCGCTACTGTTTCTGCGACAGCGCGTTGCCCACCAGCCGGGCGGTGATGTCGACGATCTGGATCATGCGGTCGTAGGCCATGCGCGTGGGGCCGATGACCCCAAGGGTGCCGACGACCTTGCCGTCCACCTCGTAGGGCGAGGAGACAACGGACAGGTCCTCGATCGGCACCAGGCCGCTTTCGCCGCCGATGTAGATGCGCACGCCCTCGGCGCGGCTGGACACGTCGAGCAGGCGCATCAGTTGGGTGCGCTGCTCGAACAGGTCGAACATCTTGCGCAGCGAGCCCATGTCGCTGCGGAAGTCGCTCACCTGCAGCAGGTTGCGCTCGCCGGAGACGACCACCTGCTCGGCCTGGGCGTCGGCCGTCTCGCTGCCGAGCAGCACCGCGGCCTGCATCAGGGCCGCAATCTCGCCGCGCAGCGCATCGATCTCGGCCTTGAGGCGCTCGCGCACGGCTTCGATGGTCAGCCCGGCGTAGTGGGCGTTGAGGTAATTGGTGGCTTCGACCAGCTCGCTCTGGGTGTAGTCCTGTGCGGTGAAGATCACGCGGTTTTGCACGTCGCCATCGGGCGTCACCAGGATGAGCAGGATGCGGCGCTCGCCCAGGCGCAGGAACTCCATGTGGTGGAACACGCTGGGCTTGCGCGGCGCGGTGACGACGCCGACGAACTGCGACAGGCTGGAGAGCATCTGCGCAGCGCTGGCGATCACGCGCTTGGGCTGGTCGGGCTGCAACTGTTCGCGCAGCGGCATGCCCAGATCGATTTCGCCCTCGCTGCCCATCGGCCGCACTGTGAGCATGGTGTCGACGAACAGGCGGTAGCCGCGCGCGGTGGGGATGCGGCCGGCCGAGGTGTGCGGGCTGGCGATGAAGCCCAGCTCCTCCAGGTCGGCCATCACGTTGCGGATGGTGGCGGGCGAGAGTTCGAGCCCGGGCATCTTGGACAGCGTGCGCGAACCCACCGGCTGGCCGTCGGCGATGTACCGTTCGACCAGGGTCTTGAGCAATGTCTTGGCACGATCATCCAGCATGGGTCGATTCTAGGGTTGGCACGCCGCGTGGACAGCCGGGATGACACCCCCTCGGCCGCAGATCCCTGTGGTGTAATTTCCCACCATGGTCAGTCGCTTCCGTCATGCCGCCCTCGTGGGCAAGTACCAGGCGCACGGCATGCGTCCCCTGCTCGAAGACATCGCCCACATGCTCAAGCAGCACGGGCTGGAGGTGTCGGTCGAGGCGGCCACCGCCATCAACACCGGCATCGTTGGTTACCCGGCGTTGACGCCTGATGAGTTGGGCGCGCACTGCGACCTGGCCATCGTGGTGGGGGGCGACGGCACCATGCTCGGCATCGCGCGGCAGTTGGCGCGTTACGGTGTGCCGGTGGTGGGCGTCAACCAGGGGCGGCTGGGTTTCATCACCGACATCCCGGTGGAAGGCGTGCACGACGCGTTGCGCGCCCTGCTGGCCGGCGACTACGAAGAAGAACACCGCGCCATGCTGGACGGCTGCGTGGTGCGCAACGGCGAGTCCATGTTCTCGGCCGTGGCGATGAACGACGTGGTGGTGCGCAGCAGCGCCAACGCCATGCTGGAGGTGCGGGTGATGGTGGACGAGCAGTTCGTCGCCAACCTGCGCGCCGACGGGATGATCCTGGCCTCGCCCACCGGCTCGACGGCCTATGCCCTGTCGGCCGGCGGGCCGCTGATGCACCCCAGCGTGGCCGGCTGGCTGCTGGTGCCGATCGCGCCGCACATGCTGTCCAACCGACCCATCGTGTTACCCGATTCGGGCCAGGTGTCGATCGAGATCGTCGATGGGCGCGAAACCACCGCCAGCTTCGACATGCAGGCCATCACCAGCCTGATGGAGGGCGACCGCATCGTGGTGCGGCGGTCGGAGCACCGGGTGCGCTTCCTGCACCCGCGGGGCTGGAACTACTACGCCACGCTGCGCCGCAAGCTGCACTGGAATGCCGGCAACACGCCCGGCCCCGGCGCCAGCTGATGCTGCGCCGCCTCGCCCTGCGCGACTTCGCCATCGTTGCGGTGCTTGAAGTCGAGTTCGACGGGGGTTTCACCGTGCTCAGCGGTGAAACCGGTGCGGGCAAGTCCATCCTGGTCGATGCACTGCAGCTGGTGCTGGGTGCGCGCGGCGATGTGGGCGTGGTGCGCGAAGGCGCCGCCCGGGCCGAGGTCAGCGCCGAGTTCGAGGCCCTGCCGCCGGTCGCGCTGAGCTGGCTCGAAGAAGCCGGTTTCGACACGGCCGAGCCGCTGCTGCTGCGCCGCACGGTCGATGCGCAGGGCAAGAGCCGGGCGTGGATCGCTGGCAGTGCTGCCACGGTGGCGCAGCTCAAAGCGCTGGGCGAATGGCTGGTCGACATCCACGGCCAGCATGCCTGGCAGAGCCTGGCCCGCGCAGCCGCGGTGCGCGCGCTGCTCGACGCCTATGCCGGCGTCGACACGGCACCGATGACCGCGGCCTGGTCGCACTGGCGCGAGGCCCAGGCCACGCTCGACAAAGCCCGCAGCCAGGCCACCAGCCTGGAGCAGGAACGCGAGCGCCTGGCCTGGCAGCTGGGCGAGCTCGACAAGCTGGCGCCGGGCCGCGACGAGTGGGACGAGCTGAATGCCGAACACCAGCGGCTGGCGCATGCCCAGGCCATCCGCGATGGGGTGCAGGGTGCGATCGATGCGCTGGCCGACGCTGACCGCAGCGCCGTGTCGCAGACAGACCGGGCCATCGATGCGCTGCAGGCCGTGGCCGATTTCGATGCCACGCTGGCCGGTGCGCTCGAGGTGCTGCAGGGCGCGCAGGCCCAGTTGACTGACGCCACCCACACGCTGCGCGCGGCGCTGCGCCACACCGGGCTCGACCCGGAGCGCCTGGCCGAACTGGATGAACGCCTGGGCGCCTGGATCGGGTTGGCACGACGCTGGCGGCGCCAACCGCAAGAACTGCCGGCCACGCTGACCGCCTGGCGCACCGAACTTGCGGCACTGGACGCCGCCGCCGACCTGGATGGCCTGGCCCGGCAGGCCGATGCCACTGAGCGCAGCTTTCGCGACGCGGCGCGCAAGGTCTCCACCCAGCGCCGCCAGGGCGCGCCGCGGCTGGCGCGCAGCGTGGCCGACGCGATGCAGTCGCTGGGTATGGCCGGCGGGCGCTTCGAGGTCAGCCTGCTGCCACTGCCTGAACCGCAGGCGCAGGGGCTGGAGGCGGTGGAGTTCCTGGTCGCCGGCCATGCCGGCAGCACGCCGCGGCCGCTGGGCAAGGTGGCCTCGGGCGGCGAGCTGTCGCGCATCGCGCTGGCCGTGGCGGTGACCACCAGCGCACTCGGCGAGGCCGGCACGCTGATCTTCGACGAGGTGGATGCCGGCGTCGGCGGCGCGGTGGCCGAGACCGTGGGCCGGTTGATGCAGCGCCTGGGCCACGACCGCCAGGTGCTGGCCGTCACCCACCTGCCGCAGGTAGCCGCTTGTGCCGACGCGCAGCTGGTGGTCAGCAAACAGGTGAATGCGCAGGCCGGCGTGCGCAGCGCGGTGGCGCCGGTGAGCGGCGAGGCCCGCACCGCCGAGATCGCCCGCATGCTGGGAGGCGGTGCCAGCGAGGCCAGCCTGGCGCATGCGCGCGAGATGCTCGGCCGCAGTCTGCCGGCGGCCAACGAACCCACGCCACCGTCAGAAGGCCGGACCGGTCGCGCGAGGCGCTGAAGACCCGGTTCCGTCGGTCGCCGGTTGCTGCGATGATGGCAGCAGCATCCCTGCTTCTGCCCATCCCTCTCCTTTCTGCAACGTCCCCACCATGAACGTCAGCGCTCGCCAGGAACCCGTGGTCCTGATCTCCGGCATCTCCGGCTCGGGCAAGTCGGTGGCGCTGCATGCGCTGGAGGATGCCGGCTACTTCTGCGTCGATAACCTGCCGCCCGAGTTGCTGCGCGACTTGGTGCGGCTGGAGCGCGCACAGGCCACGCCGCGGGTGGCGGTGGCAGCCGACGTGCGGGCGGCCTCGTCGCTGCCGCAGCTGCTGCCACTGATCGACCTGCTGCGGGCCGAAGGCGTGCAGGTGCTGCCGATCTTTCTCGATTCACGCACCGAGACGCTGGTGCGGCGCTACTCGGAGACGCGGCGGCGCCATCCGTTGTCCAGCATCGATGGGCGCAGCGAAACCACCAACCCCTCGCGCCAAGCCCTGATCGAGGCCATCGAGGGTGAACGCGAGATGCTCGGGGCGCTGCGCAATGCCTCCACTGTGATCGACACCAGCGACCTGCGCCCCGCACAACTGCGGGCCTGGGTGCGCCAGCTGGTCGGGACGGCCGACACGTCGCTGACGCTGGTGTTCGAGTCCTTTGCGTTCAAGCAGGGCGTGCCACGCGATGCCGACCTGGTGTACGACCTGCGCGTGCTGCCCAACCCGCATTACGTGCGCGAGCTGCGCGAGCTCAACGGCCGCGACGAGCCGGTGAAGGCCTACCTCGACGCCCAGCCCGAAGTGGCTGAGATGCTGGCGCAGATCGAGAGCTTCCTGCTGCGCTGGCTGCCGGCGTATGAAGAGGACCACCGCGGTTACCTGACCGTGGCGCTGGGCTGCACCGGCGGGCAGCACCGCTCGGTGTACTGTGCCGAACAGTTGGCAACGCGCTTTCTGGCGCGCGCATCCACACTGGTGCGCCACCGCGAACTCGAAGCCCGCGAGAACCACGTGCGTTCATGAGTGACGTTGGGGCAATCGACACCCTGCCGCTGTTCCCACTGCGCAGCGTGCTGTTCCCGGGCGGGTTGCTGCAGCTCAAGATCTTCGAAGCACGCTACCTGGACCTGATGGCGCAGTGCCTGCGCACGCGCGAGCCCTTCGGCGTGGTCGCGCTGACCCACGGCGGCGAGGTCCGCAATGCCACCGAGGCCGTGCACTTCGAACCCGTGGGCGTCCTGGCCGAGCTGATCGACTGCGACAGCCCGGGCGCGGGCCTGATGCAGGTGCGCTGCCGCGGCCTGCAGCGCTTCCACTGCACCGCCGACGCGGTGACACATGCCGACGGCCTGTGGGTGGCCCCCGCCCAGCAACTGCCTGGCGACCCGCCGATGGTGCCGGCGCAAGACCACGCCAGCACGGTGGCCGCGCTGCAGCGCGCCATCGATACCTTGGACGCACAGGGCAACCACCCCTTCCTGCCGCCGTGGCAGCTGGACGATGCGGGCTGGGTGGCCAACCGCTGGTGCGAGCTGCTGCCCATCAGCGTGACCGCGCGGCAGAAGCTGATGGAGCTGGACGATCCGCTGATGCGGCTCACGCTGGTGCATGAGTTCCTGCAACAGCACGAGGTGGTGAAGGACTGAGGAACTGAAGCCCCCAACCTCGCTATCGCTCGCTGACTTCAGTCGGCCGCCAGCAGCTTTCGCAAAGGCGCCGGCAGCGCCACATCGCGCAGCGATGGCAACGGCACCCAGCGGCCGCCGCCCGCAGGCTCGCCCTGCCAGACCACCTGCGGGCCGAGCCGGCGCGGATGCAGGGTCCAGTCGAAGTGGGTCAGCGCATGCCGCACGGTGGGTTGCAGCTCCAGCGCACGCAGGCCATGGGCCCCCGCCAGGCCGCTGACGGTCTGCTGCAGGGCCGCTTCGTCGTCGTACAGCGGCAGGGTCCACAAGCCCGCCCAGACGCCGCGCGCCGGGCGTTGTTCCAGCCACACCGCCTGTTCGCCACCGGCGAGCTCACGCTGCAGCCAGAGCCACCAGTGTTCACGCCGACCACGCTTGAGCTTGCGGGTCTTGACCGGAAAGTCGGTCGCGCGGCCCGCCGCACGCGCCGCGCAAGGCTCACGCAGTGGGCACAGCAGGCATTGCGGATCGCGCGCCAGGCAGACCCCGGCCCCCAGATCCATCAAGCCCTGGGTATAGGCCGGCATGTCGGCCGCGGCAACCGGCAGCAAGGTGGTGGCCTGCGCCCACAATGCCCGCTCCTCGCGGGCCTGGGCCAAGTCGCCTTCGAAGGCCAGCACGCGGCTGAGTACGCGCTTGACGTTGCCGTCGAGGATGGCTACCCGTTCACCCCAGCAAAAGGCCGCAATGGCCGCCGCGGTGGAGCGGCCGATGCCCGGCAGCTGCGCCAGGGCCTGCGCACTGGGCGGGAATTCGCCGCCATGCTCGGCCATCACCCGCTGGGCGCAGCCATGCAGGTTGCGCGCGCGGCTGTAGTAGCCCAGGCCGCTCCACAGCGCCAGCACGTCGTCGAGCGTGGCCGCGGCGAGCGCACGCACATCGGGAAACCGTTCGAGAAAGCGCGCGTAGTAGCCCAGCACGGTGGCCACCTGGGTCTGCTGCAGCATGATTTCCGACAGCCAGACGCGGTAGGGGTCGCCGGTGCGCTGCCAGGGTAGGCTCTGGCGGCCGTGGCTGCGTTGCCAGGTGGTGACCAGCGTCGCCAGCTCGCCTGCAGGTGATGCCGGCGCGGGCGACACTACCGCCGTCGCCCGGCGGCTCATCCGCCGGAAGCGGCCCGCGGTGTCGCGGTGTGCAATACCCCCCGCGCGGGCTCGGACAGCACCGGCAGGTTCGGAAACTGCGAGGCGATGGTGGCCTCATTCATCGGCGCGGTGGACGAAAACTCGCTCACTGCCACGCCGCCGATCTCGCGCCGCGTGGCGCTGCGCCGGGCCGATTCGAACAGCACCGCCAGCCGCACTTCCATGGCCGACAGACGGCTGTCGTTGGCCTCAAGTTCGGACAGGCGCGACTCCAGGTCACCGGCTGCCGTCTGGATGCGCTCGAGCGACTCGCGCCGCCGTTTGAACGCACGCCGGCGCTCGCGCAGCTGGCCATCGACCTGGGCCGACGCAGTGCGGTTCCACAGCTCGATCTCGCCGCTGGCGTTTTCGAACACCACCCGCAGCCGCGACAGCAGCATGCGGCGGAACTGTTCCAGAAAGCGCGGCTGCGCCAGCCGCATGGCCTGCGACAGGCCAAGGTACTGGTTGTAGTTGCGTTCGATCAGCGCGAGGTCGTCGCGAAAGCGGGTCAGGTCGGGGCTGGGGGCCACCACCAGGCTGAAACCAAACTCGGTGTTGAGCCGGGTGTACGAGGCCGCCAGCATCTCGCGGATGTCCTGGCTGCGCTTGTGCGCGGTGTCGAGCACCCCACGCAGCTCGACGAACAGATGCGCGAACGAACGCCGCGCACCGAGCTTGAGCAGCGAGTCGCGGATGGCGCTGATGAGGGCCTCCACATGCTTGCGCAGCGGCTCGCCCGACATGCCCATGAGCACTTCCTTGAGCATGCGGGTGTGCACCGCCCGCAGCGCCGCGAGCTGAGTGGTGCATTGTTCGAACTCGGTGGTCTCGGAGCCGACACGCTGCAGCAGCAACAGCACCTTGCTGGTGTTCTTGCCGCGCAAGCCACGCAGCTCCAACAACTGCTCGGCCATGTGACGGCGCACATCAGCCATGGCGCGGGTAGTCTGCTGCTGCACCTGGGCAAGCGCTTCGAGCGTGAGCTGCTCGAACACCGCGCGGCGCTGCGGCAGCAACTGCTGCGCCAGGGCCTGCTCCAGCGCCAGCAGGCGGCTTTCGGCCAGCAGCGTCGGGTTGCCCTGCACACGCGCTTCGAGCGCCTGGCGGGCCGAGATAGGAAACACCCGCGCGCTGGGCAGGTTGAGCGTGCGGGCCACCTGGGCGCATTGCTGCTCGATCTGCCGCTCGCTGGCTTCGGGAGGCGACAGCGGATCAATCAGCGCGTCGATCTTGTTCAGCACCACATAGCGCGTCAGCGCCTGGGCCGAGAGGTGGTCGCGCCAAATTTCCAGGTCTGAACGGGTCACACCGGTGTCGGCACCGAGGATGAACACCACCACATGCGCACTCGGCAGCAAGCCGACGGTGAGTTCGGGCTCGGCGCCGATGGCGTTGAGCCCCGGCGTGTCCAGCACCACCAGGCCGCGCTTGAGCAGCGGGTGCGGCACGTTCATCAACGCATGGCGCCAGCGCGGCACCTCAACCTGACCGTCCTCCACCAACGGCGGGTTGTCGTTCGGTTGGTCATCGTTCCAGAAGCCGAGCGCACGGGCTTCGTCGATGGTGGCCCGGCGCGTGTCCATCACCGCGGTCAGTGCGTTCGCAAAGGACTCCGGGTCGTTGACCTCCAGCTCACGGCGCACCCAGGCGCGGGGCTGGCCGCGCAATTCGGCCAGCGACAGGCCTTCAAGCCGCGTCTCGATGGGCAGCAGCGACAGGCCCGGCGGCTCGTCGGCGTCCCAGCCCAGCTCCACCGGGCACATCGTCGTGCGCCCCGGTGAGGCCGGCATGATGCGACGCCCGGCATCGGCAAAGAAGATGGCGTTGATCAGCTCGGACTTGCCGCGCGAGAACTCCGCGACGAAGGCCAGCACCAGCTTCTCGCCCGCCAGGCGCAGGCGCAGCGATTCGAGCAGGTCGCCCGCGGCTTCGTCGAGCAAGCCCTGCTCGCGCAGGAAACGCGTCAGGTCGCGCAGCCGCTCGTCGAGCTGCAAGCGCCAGGTGCCCATGGCGTCCAGGCTGCGCACGAAAGGCTCGACGGGGGAATCCGCAGGCAGCTCGTTCAGGGTCAGCGGCAGCACGGTGTCACCAGAAGCTTCCGCACTGGCGGAGTGCGCCGGTCCGCTCAGGTCCACATCCAGGTCGAAGGGCCGTGCACTGGCCGGCACCCCGGCTGAGGAAGGGGCCAGAACGGATGTTTGTGCAGTCACGTCGGGCAGCATAGGGGTGGATGGCTCGGACATCAGGTCGGTCCCTCGGGCCAGCGAGGCAGGGGGCCATGCGCAACGAGGCCGGCACCCCATGTCGGAAGCGGAGCATGGTAGCGCATGACCTTCCAGCCCCCTCAGCGCCGCTGGCAACGGGCGCAGTAGTAAGTCGCACGCTGGCCTTGCACAAGACGCTGGATACGGCTGTTACAGCGCAGGCACGGCAGCCCTGCACGGTCGTACACCTGTGCCTGATGCTGGAACGCGCCGCCCATGCCGTGCGCATCGCTGAAGTCGCGCAGGGTCGATCCGCCGGCCGCGAGCGCGCGCTGCAAGGTGTCGCGTATCGCCACCACGAGGCGCTCGCAGCGCCGCGGGCCGAGCGCAGCAGCCGGCGTGCGCGGGTCGATGCCGGCCCGGTGCAGCGCCTCCGAACAGTAGATATTGCCCACCCCCACCACCACGTCGCCGGCCAGCAGGGCCGGCTTGATGGCCACCCGGCGGCCCCGCAGGCCGGCGCGCAGATGGGCGGCGGTGAAGGCTGCGGACAGGGGCTCCACGCCAAGACGCGCCAGCAGTTGCGAAGCCGGTGGCTGGTCGATGCCGCCCGACCAGACCACTGCGCCAAAACGGCGCGGATCGGTCAGGCGAAGCGTGCCCCGGTCAGTCTGCAGTTCGAAATGGTCATGCACGCCGCGCGGCGGCAGCGACGACTCGAACCGCAGCGCACCGGACATCCCCAGGTGCATCAACAACCCCCCGTCCCGCAGCGGCAGTGGCGCGGGAAACAGCACCTGCAAGGGCATCCAGAGGTACTTGCCGCGCCGCGCCAGCGCGCCGATGCGGGCGCCGCACAGGCTGGCGGGCTCGATGCCCAGCGGCCAGCGCAGCGGTTTGCCCAAATGCACCTGCTCGACCCTCGCCCCCGCAATGCGGTCGACCAGCGATCGGCGCGTGATTTCAACTTCGGGCAACTCAGGCATGGTTGGATTATCGAGGTGCAGCCGCTGCGCTGCGTCCGCCACCTGAGCCACCAGGGCGCCGCCTAGAATGAGCCGAGCCCCAGGAGTCCCCGCCATGCCCTTGCGCCAGTCGCCGCGCAGCCCGTTCGACCCGCGTGCCACACGACCCCGTGCAACCGGGCCGGCTGCGTCCTTGCAGCATTGGCTGAACAGCCTGGCACCTGTGTGTGCGGGCGTCGTGCTGGTGGTATCGAATGCCGCGGCCCAAGGGGCCACGAAGCCGGCGCCGGGCAACTCCGGGCTGGACGCCGAGTTGTTCTACCAGGTGTTCGTCAGCGAGCTGGAATTCGCACGCGGCGAAGCCGGGGTGGCCTACCAGGTCATGCTGGAGTCGGCCAAGCGCACCAAGGACGAAGCGCTGTTCCGCCGCGCGGTCGAAATCGCCATCAGCGCCCGTGCCGGCGAGCAGGCGCTGACGGCAGCCAAAACCTGGCGACAGACCTTGCCGAAGTCGCGCCGCGCCGCCGAGGTACAAGTCCAGTTGCTGATGGCCCTCGGCCGCGCGGCCGAGGCGTTGGAACCGATCAAGGCGGTCGTGGAGCTCACGCCCGCCCCCGAACGCAGCCAGGCCTTCGCCGACCTGCCTCGTGTGGTCGTGGCCGGTCCGAACGCCCGGGCCGGCGCGACCGCTCTGGACAAGGCACTGGAGCCGTGGCGCAGCTCGCCCGCCACGCGTGCCGACGCGCTGGTGGCCACCGCACGCGGGTGGGCCGTGGCCGACGACACTGTTCGCGCCATGGACATGCTGCGCGATGCGCAGCGTACCGATCCGGGCCACCAGGGGGCCGGTCTGCTCGCGGTGGAACTGGTCGGCAAGGTCAAGGGCGCCGAGCAGGCCGTCAAGACCTACCTGGCAGCGCCCGCCACGGGCCCCACTGTGCGCTTGGCCTACGCCCGCCGCCTGACCATGGACCAGCGCTATGACGACGCGCTGCGACTGGTCGACGAGGTCAACCGCAGTGCGCCCGACCTGGCCGGTGCGTGGATGATGTCAGGCGCGCTGCTGATCGAACTGGGCCGACCCAAGGACGCGCAGGTGGCCTTGAAACGCTACCTCGACCTCACCCAGGCCCGGCGCGAACAGCAGACCTCCAACGACGCCGCCGAGGCAGCCACCGAGACCGCCATCGCGCAGGAAACCTCGCAGGTCTACCTGATGCTGGCGCAGGCCGCCGAACAGGACAAGGACTACGTCCAGGCGCAAAGCTGGCTCGACAAGCTGGGCGAAGAACAGGGCAGCCCGATGGTGACGCAGCGGCGCGCCTCGTTGCTGGCGCGTCAAGGGCGCCTGGCAGAGGCGCGGGCCTTGATCCAGTCTCTGCCGGAGCCCACGCCCGAGCAGGCCCGCAGCAAGGTGATGGCCGAAACCCAGCTGCTGCGCGACGCACAGGCTTGGAGTCAGGCCTATGACGTGCTGGTCAGCGCCAATCAGCGCTTCACCGACGACAGCGATCTGCTGTACGAGCAGGCTTTGATCGCAGAACGGCTGCGGCGCTTCGATGAAATGGAAACCCTGCTGCGACGGGTGATCGCCCTGAAGCCATCGCTACAGCATGCCTACAACGCGCTGGGGTACAGCCTGGTCGATCGCAACACCCGCCTCGACGAGGCGCGGCAGCTGATCGCTCGCGCGCTGGAGCTGGCTCCAGACGACCCGTTCATCACCGACAGCCTGGGCTGGGCCGAATTCCGTCTGGGTCGCAAGGACGAAGCCGTGCGCTTGCTGAAGGACGCCTACGACAAACGTCCGGACACCGAAATCGCGGCCCACCTGGGCGAAGTGCTGTGGACGCTGGGCCGGCTCGACGAGGCGCGCCAGGTCTGGCAAGCCGGCCAAGCGCGGGATGCAGGCAACGACGTGCTCAAGGAAACACTGACACGGCTCAAGGTCCGGCTGTGACGTTCTGGCGCTGCCGGCACCGCTGGCTGGGCGGTTGCATCGCAGGCTGGGCCTTGCTGATGATGCTGGGTGCCTGCAGTGACTTACCCCGCACCGGCCTGCCGGAGAACGTGGTCTTTGACCCCGCCAGCCGAACCAGCGGGCGTTTGGCGCTGCGCATCGAGGGTGACGCACAACGCTCGTTCTCGGCCGATTTCGAACTTGAGGGCCGCCCGGAGGCCGGTCGGCTGACGCTGAATTCGCCACTGGGCACGCGCCTGGCGTTGGCACAGTGGCAGCCGGGCCGGGTCTGGCTCAGCAACGGCGATGGCGTGCATGAATTCGACTCGCTCGATGCCTTGGGCGAAGCGGCCCTGGGCGAACGCATCCCCCTGGTGGCGCTGTACGACTGGCTGGCCGGGCGGCCGTGGCCGGGCGCACCCAGCCAGGGGTTGACCACGCCCGCCGAGGGCTTCCGGCAGCTCGGTTGGGAAGTCCGCCTGGCCGGGTACCCGCAGGGCTTGCTGGTCGCCACCCGGCTGGCACCGCCGGTGGTCAGCCTGCGCGCGAAGATCGACAGCCCCGTGGTGCCGCCAGCAACCGCTGACCGCTGACCGCTGACCGCACAGCAGCTCACCCTGGCCCGAACTCTCCCATGCCCTTGCACACCCTGCTCGACATGCCGGCACCGGCCAAGCTCAACCTGTTCCTCCACGTCGTGGGACGGCGCGACGACGGTTACCACTTGCTGCAGTCGGCCTTCATGTTGATCGACTGGTGCGACGTGCTGCATTTCGAGCGGCGCGCCGACGGCGTGCTCAACCGTACGGACCTTGGACCGGCGCTGCCAGACGACGACCTGTGCCTGCGGGCGGCCCGTGCGCTGCAGCAGGCCAGTGGCACCACGCTGGGTGCGAACATTGCCATCGACAAGCAGGTGCCCTGGGGAGCGGGGCTGGGCGGCGGCAGCTCTGACGCTGCGACCACGCTGCTTGCTCTCAACCGCCTCTGGGGCCTGAACTGGCCACGCCAGCGGCTGCTGCCGCTGGCGTTGCGCCTGGGGGCAGACGTGCCCTTCTTCGTCCAGGGCCGCAGCGCCTGGGTTGAAGGCATCGGCGAGCGCATGACGCCCATCACCCTGCCGGACATCACCGCGGCGGTCATCAAACCACCTATCGCTGTGCCAACACCAGCGATCTTCGGCAGCCCCCTCTTGTCACGAAATACGCCCACAGCTAGAATCGCGGACTTTCTTGCAGACCCAATCGGCTTTGGCCGTAACGACCTGCAGCCGGTGGCGGTGGCCTTCGAAAAAGGTTCTTCCAGCCACTTGGCCGCGGGTTCGAACGATGAAGACGAGCCACTGGGCGGGATCGAATCGGCGCTGGATCAACTCGCACAAGCGTTTGGCTCCAGCCGCATGACCGGTTCCGGCAGTGCGGTGTTTGCAGTGGCAGGTTCTGGCATGTACGAACCATCGGATACGCTGGCGCGCCTCTTGGCGACAGCGCCTCAAGGATGGTCGGGACGGATGTGCCGCAGTCTGGAGGCTCACCCCCTGGTGGCGTGGGCAGCTGACTGAGAGGATCTGCGACAGGGGTCGTCGCTGACCCGGGAGAACGGTTATAGGGGGCGCAAGCCTCCTGTGTAGGGGAGTCGCCAAGTTGGTCAAGGCATCGGATTTTGATTCCGACATGCGAGGGTTCGAGTCCTTCCTCCCCTGCCAAAAACACTGAGTCGTCACCACGAGCCCGCTGTGCTTTTCAACACCGTCCTCTTCTCCGGCAATGCCAATCCTGGACTCGCGCAGGACATCGCCACGCATCTGAGCATCTCGCTCGGCAAGGCGAAGGTCGGACGCTTCTCCGACGGCGAGGTCGACGTCGAGATCGAGCAGAACGTGCGGGCGCGCGACATCTTCGTGGTCCAGCCGACGTGCTCGCCGACCAACGAGAACCTGATGGAGCTCTGCATCATGGTCGACGCGCTCAAGCGCGCGTCGGCGCGCAGGGTCACCGCGGTCATCCCGTATTTCGGCTACGCCCGCCAGGACCGCCGGCCGCGCTCGACGCGCGTGCCGATCAGCGCCAAGGTCGTCGCCAACATGCTCGAGGCCGTCGGCGTCGAGCGGCTGCTGACGATGGACCTGCACGCCGACCAGATCCAGGGCTTCTTCAACATCCCGGTGGACAACATCTACGCCTCGCCGGTGCTGCTGTCTGACCTGAAGTCCAAGCGCTACGAGGACCTGGTGGTGGTTTCGCCGGACGTTGGCGGCGTTGTGCGCGCACGGGCCCTGGCCAAGCAGCTGGGTTGCGATCTGGCCATCATCGACAAGCGCCGACCCAAAGCCAATGTCTCGGAAGTGATGCACGTCATCGGCGAGATCGAATCGCGCAACTGCGTGATCATGGACGACATGATCGACACCGCCGGCACGCTGGTGAAGGCCGCCGAGGTGCTGAAGGAACGTGGCGCCAAGAGCGTGTTCGCCTACTGCACGCACCCGGTGTTCTCGGGCCCCGCGGTGGAACGAATCAAGAACTCGCATCTCGACGAGGTGGTGGTCACCAACACCATCCCGCTGCGCGGCGATGCACAGAAAGCCAAGAACATCCGCCAGCTGTCGGCGGCGTTCCTGTTCGCTGAAACCATCCGTCGCATCTCCGACGGCGAGTCGGTGACATCCTTGTTCGCGGAGCAGAACAGCAACTTCTGACCCGCAACACCCGCCGGCATGGAGCCGGCATTTTCCTTGGCGCCTGGTCGCGGGCGCCTCATCCATTGCATTGGAGTCAGTCATGAAATTCGTCGCATATCCGCGGGAGCTGCAGGGGACCGGAGCGAGCCGCCGCCTGCGCTTCGCGGGCAAGGTGCCCGGCATCGTCTACGGTGCGGGTCAACCGGCCAAGATCGAACTCGATCACAACGCCCTGTTCCATGCGCTGAAGAAGGAAGCGTTCCACTCGTCCATCCTGGAAATGGAACTGGCTGGCCAGGCGCATAAGGTGCTGCTGCGCGATGTGCAGATGCATGCCTACAAGCCCCAGGTGCTGCATGTGGACTTTCAGCGCGTCGATGCCACCACCCGCATCACCAAGAAGGTGCCGCTGCACTTCATCAACGAAGCCGAGTCGCAAGCGGTCAAGTTCGACACGTGCCTGATCTCGCATGTACTGAGCGAGCTCGAGATCGAGTGCCTGGCCGAGAAGCTGCCGGAGTTCCTGACGGTGGACCTGGGTGGTCTGTCAAAGGGCCAGTCGCTGCACGTCAACGACCTCAAGCTAGAAGCCGGCATCAAGGTGGTGACCCACGGCCGCGTCAACCCCACCGTGGCCTCGGTGGTGGCGCAGGAAGTAGAAGCGCCGGTGGAAGCCGTGGCCGCCGCCGCGCCGGCCGCCCCCGCTGCCAAGGGCAAGGGCGGCAAGGCCAAGAAGTAGGCAGCCCCTGTTGTCCTCGACAAGGCCCCGCATAGCGGGGCCTTGTCATTTGGGTGCTCCCCTTTCAGGGTGAACCCGCCGTCTCAGCCGTCCCACCCATAATCTCATCATGATTCGACTCTTCGTCGGCCTGGGCAATCCGGGCACCGAATACGAAGCCACTCGGCACAACGCCGGCTTCTGGTGGATCGACGCCGTGGCACGGTTGTGGCGCACGTCGCTCTCAACACGCTGACCAACTACATCAATGAGGCGCTCG
>JBDTQF010000064.1:0-17183 GCA_039932275.1 Burkholderiales bacterium | reverse complement strand
GCCTGCTGATCGGCGAGATCCGTGACCGCGAGACCATGAGCTCGGCGCTGTCGTACGCGCTGTCGGGCCACCTGGTGCTGTCCACCCTGCACGCCAACAACAGCTACCACGCGCTGGGCCGCATCCTGTCGTTCTACACGCCGGAGGCCCGGCCGGCGCTGCTGTCCGACCTGGCCGCGGGCATGCGCGCCATCGTCTCGCAGCGCCTGCTGCGTTCGACCCGTGGCGGCCGCGTCGCCGCGGTGGAGGTGCTGTTGAACACGCAGCTGGCCACCGAGCTGATCGAGCAGGGCAACTTCAGTGGCGTTAAGGAAGCGATGGAGCGCTCCATCGCCGAGGGCTCGCAGACCTTCGAGCAGGACATCGCCCGGCTCATCACCGAAGGCGTGGTCACCCGCGACGAAGGCCTGACGCATGCCGATTCGCCGACCAACCTGCTGTGGCGGCTGCAGAACGACATGACCTCCACCAAGCGCGTGGCCGACGAAGAGGAGAAGGAAGCCGCCCCCGGCCCGTCCTTCACCAGCATCACGCTGGACGTGCAGGGCAAGGAAACCCAACCCGCCCGGCGCAGTTTCTGACCGCAGCGCCCCTCCGCTTCTTAGATGGCCGACTACCGCACCCTCGCGCTGCTTGAGCAACTCATTGCGCGCGCCTCCCTCACGCCCGACGACGCCGGCTGCCAGGACCTGATCCGCAGCCGCCTGGAGCCGCTGGGCTTCGTCTGCGAGACGCTGGTGTACGGCCCGCCCGAGTTCCGCGTCACCAACCTGTGGGCCGTGCGCACCACCGCCGTGGCCGGCGCGACGCTCGTGTTCGCCGGCCACACCGACGTGGTGCCCACCGGCCCGCTCGATCAATGGCGCAGCCCGCCCTTCGTGCCCACCCACCGCGACGGCCTAGTCTATGGCCGCGGCGCCGCCGACATGAAGGCCTCGCTGGCCGCCATGGTGGTGGCGGTGGAAGACTTCGTCGCCGACAACCCGGCGCACCCGGGCCGCATCGCCTTCTTGCTCACCAGCGACGAAGAAGGCCCGTCGGTGGACGGCACCGTCAAGGTCTGCCAGTGGCTGCTGGAACGCGGCGAGACGCTGGACGCCTGCATCGTCGGCGAACCCACGTCAGTCGATCAGCTCGGCGACATGGTCAAGAACGGCCGCCGCGGCTCGATGAACGGCCGGCTGACAGTCAAGGGCAAGCAGGGTCACATCGCCTACCCGCAACTGGCGCGCAACCCGGTGCACCTGGCCGCACCGGCGCTGGCCGAACTCTGCGGCGTGGTCTGGGACCCAGGCAACGAGCACTTCCCGCCCACCAGCTGGCAGGTCTCCAACATCCACGCCGGCACCGGCGCCAGCAACGTCATCCCGGGCGAGCTGGCGGTGGACTTCAACTTCCGCTTCTCCACCGAATCGACCCCCGAAGGCCTGCAGGCCCGCGTGGCCGAGCTGCTCGACCGCCACGGCCTCGACTACCGCCTGAGCTGGACCCTTTCCGGCCGGCCGTTCCTCACCCGGCCCGGCGCGTTGCTGCAGGCGCTGGGTGACTCGATCCGCCAGACCACCGGGGTCGAGACCACGCTGTCCACCACCGGCGGCACGTCGGACGGCCGCTTCATCGCGCAGATCTGCCCCGAAGTGGTGGAGTTCGGCCCGCTCAACAACAGCATCCACATGATCGACGAACACGGCCGGGTCGATGACCTCGAACCGCTCGCCGCCATCTATCGCGGCACCCTGGAACGCTTCCTGGCATGACCGTTGCGGATCTTGTGCAGGCAGTCGCTGACCGCCTGATCAGCGCCGACATCGCGCTCGGCCAGGGCACGCTGAGCCCCTTCGACGAAGCCGCCTGGCTGGTGCTGTGGTGCCTGGGCCTGCCGCTCGATGCGCTCGACGACGTGGCCGCGCGGCCGGTGACGCCCGACGAAGCCCAGGCCGCGCAGGCGCTGGCTGATGAGCGCATCACCCACCGCATCCCTACCGCCTACCTGACGCGCGAGGCCTGGCTGCAGGGCATTCCGTTCTATGTGGACGAGCGCTGCATCGTGCCGCGCTCCTTCATCGCCGAGCTGCTGGCCGACGGCAGCATCGACCCCTGGCTGAACGAGGCCACGCACGACGTGCTCGACCTCTGCACCGGCAACGGCAGCCTGGCCGTGCTGGCGGCGATGGCCTATCCCGACGTGCAGGTCGATGCCGCCGACCTCTCGCCCGACGCACTGGCGGTGGCGCGCATCAATGTCGAGCGCCATGCGCTGGGCGAACGCATCCGGCTGATGGAGAGTGACGGCCTGGCCGCGCTGCCCGGCCCTTACGACCTGATTCTGTGCAACCCGCCGTACGTCAATGCCGCGTCAATGGCTGCGCTGCCGCCCGAGTTCCGCGCCGAGCCCGCCTTGGCGCTGGATGGCAACGCAGCGGGCGGCACCGACGGCATGGACTTCATCCGCACGCTGCTGCGTGATGCACCCGCGCGCCTGAACGAACTGGCCGTGCTGGTGCTGGAGATCGGCCATGAGCGCGACCACTTCGAAGCCGCCTTCCCGCGGCTCGAAGTGGTGTGGTTGGAAACCAGCGCGGGGGCCGACCAGGTGCTGCTGGTCACGCGCGAGGCACTGCTGGCTCGCGCCGGCTGAGCAAGCGCCTTCAGTCCTCGGCCGCCTCAGGCAAAGCTGAGGCCGTCGCTGCGCCATCCGATGCCGTGCGCCCCTGCACATAGGCACCGGTGGCGATGCCTGCCAGCGCCACCAGCGACAGCCAGTTGCCGGCCCCCAGCCCCGCGATGGCCGGGCCCGGGCACACGCCACACAGCCCCCAGCCCACGCCGAAGATGGCCGCTCCAATCAGCGTGTCGCGGTTCAACACCGCGGCATGCACGCCGAAGGTGCCCGACCACAGCGGCCGGCGCAGCAGGCGTGGTGCCAGCCGGTAGGCCAGCAGGGTCACCACCACCGCGCCGCCCATCACCAGCATCAGGCCGAAATCCTGCAGTTGCAGGAACCGCAGCACGCTCTCGGGCGAGACCATGGTCGACCAGGCCAACCCGAAACCGAACAGGATGCCGCCCAACAGCACCGCCAAGGCCTCTCTGAGTTTCATCTCAACGGCCTCCCAACGCTTGCACCACGTTGGCGGTCACGATGGCGGTGGCCATGAAGGTCAGCACGGCCAGCAGCGACGGCCACTGCAGCGAGCCCAGGCCGCAGATGCCGTGGCCCGACGTGCAGCCGCCCGAGCGCCGCGCGCCATACCCCACCAGGAAGCCGCCGAGCGCCAGTTGCCACACCGGCACCGCCGTCTGCAGCGCGCTGGTCGCGCCGTGCACCCCCCACCAGAACAACGCGGCGCCGATCACCAGCCCCAGTGCCAGCCACAGCCGCCAGGTCCGGCTGCCGCGCAGCCGCGGCTGCTGGAAGAACGCCCGGCGCGACGCGAACGACCAGGTCGAGCTGAACACCGTGCTCATGCCCGCAACGTGGCCGCTCAGCACGAAGATCAATGCCACGCCCAGGCCGATGCAGACGCCACCGCCCAGGTAGTGCACCCACCCGTGCGGGAACCAAGTCGCTGCGTCCACGGCCGTCTCCTTTGCTTGTGCAAGAGCCCGCAGTGTCGCATCGCGCTGCCTCGACACTGGCCGGCGGCGCGGCTGACCAAGGCCTCAGACCAGCGGCAACGACCTGCGCAGCACCGCGCGCAGCACCGCTTCGAGTTCGGCCTGCGGCCGCGGATGCGCCTGCGTCGTGCGCCAGGCCACGATCTGGTCGGGGCGCACCAGCAGTGCGCCGTCGTCGCCGATCTCGCGAATGCGGCGCCAGGCATGGTCGCCGTCGCGCACCGGGCCGTCGTCGGTGATGGCCACCACCTCGACGCGCACGCCCATCGTCTGCGCCGCGGCTTGCGCCGCCTCTGCCCACTTTGATGACTGCTGGCCGGTCAGCAGCACGAAGGCATCACGCGGCACCAGGTCCTGGGTCGAGACACGTTGGCCGTCACGCTCGATCCAGGCATGCGGCAGCCGCGCACCGGGCCGGGTGGTGGGCACGTAGTGGCGGCCGGTGGGGTCGCGCTGCGGCATCGGCGTGCCATCGGGCACCAAGGCACCGTGTTCGTACAGCACGCCGATCTCCAGGTCGTTGGCCTGGTACTCGGTGTTGTGCACCTTCATCACTTCCTTGAAGCGGTAGCGGCGCGCCTCGCCATCGGGCGAGTTGGCCAGCAAGGCCTCGAAGTTGGTGCGGCTGCGTTGCGGGTCGCCCGGCACGATGCCGATGGCCGCACCCGTGAGTTGGTGGTTCGAGAAGGTGAACAGCGCCCAGTCGACGTTGCGCTGGCCGGCCGGCCGGCGCTCGGCCTCGTAGGTGTCGAGCAGCGCATCGGGGGCCTTGCCCTGCACCACCAGCGCCAGCTTCCAGGCGATGTTGTGCGCGTCCTGGATGGCGGAGTTCAGCCCCAGCCCGGTGGTGGGCGTGTGGCGGTGCGCGGCGTCGCCACCGAGGAAGACGTTGCCGAAGCGGTACTTGTCGGCCAGCACACCCTGCACGATCCAGTGGCCCACGCCGAGGATCTGCGGCTCCAGCTCGGGGATCTTCATCAACGCACGCATGCGCGGGATCAGCTTCTCTTCGTCGAAACGCGCCGGGTCGTCGGACTTGAAGCTGAAGTGGAACATCCATTCTTCTGAGTGCCGGTCGAAGCGTGTCGGCCCCAGCTTGCCCAGCACACCGGTGCCCCACGAGCCGGTGTCACCGTGCGGATTGGCCATCCAGTAGGCAAAGGAGTTGTCGTTGTCGAGGTACTTGGACAGGTCGGCACGGAAGTACAGCGTCACCATGTCCACCAGCTCGGGCGTGCCTTCGAGCTTGGCGCCCACCAGCGGGCCCACGCTCTTGCCGCCGTCGGCCGCCACCAGGTAGCGCGCGCGCACCGTGTGCTGCTCGCCGCTGGCACGGTCCTGGATGCGCGCGGTGACGCCTCCTGCATCCCGCTCGAAGCCGAGGAAGTCGTGGTTGAACATCAGCCGGCCGACGGCCAGTTGCTCGGCATGGTTGCGCATCAGCGGCTCCAGCCGCACCTGCGGGTAGATGGTGCTCTTGCAGGGGCTGTTGACGTCGTAGTGCGCCGCCAGCGAGCCGCCGCCGAAGGTCTCCATCTCGTAGATCGTCTTGCGGTCGTACGGCCCGTCGCCGCCCAGGCTGGTGCACCAGCGTGTGGTCGAGACGTACTGCACCGGCAACGACTTGTTGTAGATGGTGTCCGCCAGGCTATGCTGGCGAAAGATCTCCATCGCCCGCTGGTTGAGGTAGCGGGCCTTGGGCATTGGCGACGGCGTTGCATGCCGTTCCACCAGCAGCGACTCGACACCCAGGTTGGACAGGAACATCGACGTGGCCAGGCCGAAGCCGCCGCCGCCGACGATGAGGATGGGGGTGTCGAAGCTCGCCATGTCCGTCTTGTCTCCAATGCAATCGTGCGCAACCCTGCTTCGCACTGTAGCGAGCGAGTACTGCGCATCCCGTCCCCCTGCGGGGGTACCCCGGCGGCCGCCGCCGCCGTGCCGCAACGCCTGCACAGACCACACGGTCTGACGAGCCGGTATCTTGATCTACAACAAGTGTGTAGCCCCTGGGACGGTGCCTGCCGGCACACAATGACGCCGTGCCTCGCACACCGCAGCCTTGTTCAACACGGCCTTTTCTTCAATACCGCCTTGTGCGCCACGCCCTTCGAGCCCTCCTCGGTGAACCGCATGTCAGAACCCTCACCCATCACCTGGTCCGACATCTACCTGCTGGGCTACGGCCCGATGGACGACACCCACCGCGAATTCGTCGAACTCGTGCGCCCGATGCAGACCTGCCCGGACGACGCATTCATCGACCACCTGCGCGCCTTCCGCGCCCACGCCGTGAGTCACTTCGGCCAGGAGTGGCAGTGGATGGAAGAGACCGACTTCCCCAGCCGCGACTGCCACCACGATGAGCACAACGCCGTGCTCAATTCGGTGGAAGACGTGCTGGCGCTGCTCGAAGCCGAGCCCAGCGCGCACAACCTCGGCGTCGGCCGCTCGCTGGCGGCCGAGCTGGTGCGCTGGTTCCCGGGCCATGCCGACTACCTCGACTCCGCCCTGTCGCACTGGATGTGCAAGCGCACCCTGGGCGGCAAGCCCATCGTGATCCGCCGCAATATCAGCGACTCGCCGGCACCGCCGCAGGAAAAGGTCTGACGGTCTCAGCGGCCGCAAGCGGCAGCCGCAGCGTGGCCTCGAAACCCGGTTCGGCATTGCGCAATTGCAGCGTGCCGCCGTGCACTTGGGCCACCAGCCGGCACAGGTACAGCCCCAGCCCCACGCCACCAGCACTGCGGGTGCGGGCGCTGTCGGGGCGGTAGAAGGCCTGGCCCAGCTGCGCCAGTTGCTCCGGCGGCACGCCGGGGCCGAAGTCGCGCACGGTGATCACCACCTGCCCATCGGCCAACGCGAGCGCCACGCTGGGCAATTGCGCGGCGCCCTTGCTGTGGCGCCGGGCGTTGTCGATCAGCGCACGCAGCGCCAGCCGCAGGCGCAGGCGGTCGACCTGCACGGTCGGTACGACATCAAGCGACAACACCACTTGTCCGCTGGCACCCAGCTCAGCCACCACCGCCGTCACCAGCGCGGCCAGGTCCACCGGTTCACGCGCCAGGCTGGCATGGCCAGTGGCCAGACGTTCGCTTTCCAGCAGGTCTTCGATCAGGTCGCGCATCTGCGCCAGGTCGGCCAGCAAGGCGCCGTGCGCCTGCGTCTGTTCGGTGTCGGCCGGCGGGGCGAGCAGCTCGACGTTCAGCCGCGCCCGCGTCAGCGGCGAGCGCAGCTCGTGGCTGATGGCCAGCAGCAGGCCGCGCTTGGCGTCGAGCATCTGCGAGATCGACGCTGCCATCGCATTGACCTGCGCCGCCACGCGGCCCAGTTCGTCGCTGTGGCGCACGGGGATCGGTTGCGAAAAATCGCCCTGGCCGAAGCGCAATGCACCGGCGTGGATGTCACCCAGCGGACGCATCAGGCGCCGCAGCACGGCATAGGCCACCGCGGTGATCAGCAGCAGCGCGGCCAGCGTCAGCCAGCCGAACACCCGCGGCTCGCGCCAGGGCTGCTGCGCCAGGCCGAAACGGATGTCATGGCCGTCTGCACTGCGGCGCATCAGCGCCCAATGCCCGACCCTGGTGCGCATGTCGCCGTGATCAGCATCCTCCGGCTCGTCACCATCCACCCGCAGCCAGCGAGGGCCCAGTGGCGCACCGCGCGCGTCGTCCGGTGCCGTGTTGCTCGATACCCAGTGCAGCGCCGGCCCATCGATGCGGATGCGTAGATGCAACCGCTGGGCCAGCGCCTCGGCGCGGGCCGGGTCGGGCGGGCTGCCGATCTCGGCCACCAGGCGGTCGGCATAGTCGTGCAGCAGCGGCTCGGCCAGCGCACGCCAGCCGTTGCCACCGATGTGCCGCATGCCCACCAGGAAGGTGGCGCCCAGCGCCAGCGCCAGCAGCAGGAACAGCAGCAGCAGCTTGAGCCCCAGCGAATGCTTGAAGCGCCGGCCCATGCGGTGGTGCATGCCGCGCGGCCGTTGTGCATGCGTCATGCCCGCGCCCCGGCGAAGGTGTAGCCGGCGTTGCGCAGCGTCTTGATGCAGGCCAGCGGCTCCAGCTTGCGGCGCAAGCGGCTGACCAGGATATCGACCGCACGCGTGTGCAGCTCCAGCGCGTCTTGGCCACGCAAGCGGTTCAGGATCTCGTCGCGGTGGAACACCTTGCCGGGCTCGCGCGCCAGCAACACCAGCAGATCGAACTCGGTGCTGGTCAGCGCCACCGGCTCGCCCTGACGCTGCACTTCGCGGCGCTCCAGGTCGATCAGCAGGCCGTCGAACTGCAGCCGCGAGGCCGCCAGCGCCTGCCGAGGTTCGGGCCGGCGCCGCCGCAGGATGGTCTGCAGCCGCGCCGCCAGCTCGCGTGGCTCGAACGGCTTGGGCAGGTAGTCGTCGGCGCCGAGCTCCAGCCCGACGACGCGGTCGCTCAGCTCGCCGCGGGCGGTGAGCATGATGACGGGCAGCTCACGCAAGGCGGCGTCGGCATCCTGGCGCAGGCTGCGGCAGACGGCAAAGCCGTCCATCTCCGGCAGCATCACGTCGAGGATCACCGCCTCGACCGGCTCGCCTTGCTGCAGGCCTGCGCGCAGCAGCGCCAGGCCCTCGCTGGGCCGCAGCGCCTGCTGCAGGGCGAAGTCGAAGCGCTTGAGGTAGGCCGCCAGCGGCGGCCCCAGCGCTTCGTCGTCGTCGATCAGCAGGAGGCGGTGCATGCCTGCGATGCTCGCACAGCGCGAAGCGCGGTCAGCTCATCGGGTGGTGGCCCCACGGCCCACGGCGGGGACCCTTGGCAATGAAGTCGCGCACCTTCTGCTGCTGCTCGGGCTTGAGGCTGTCGTAGAAGTCGCCGAACGCGGCAATCACCTCCGGGCTGGCGGTGCGCACGGCGTCGCTGCGCGAGTTGACCAGCGCCTGCGCACCGGCGCGGTCGAAGCGTTCGCCGGTCACCAGCGCCTGCATCATCTCGCGCGGCTTGCCCTCGCCCACCACGGCCTTGCGCTTGGCCTGCATCACGTCGGCCAGCGTGTTGAGCTTGGCCTTCTGCGCCTCATCGAGCGCAAGCTCCTTGCTGACGCGCTCCATGCCCCTGGCGCGCCACTGGGCCGAGTCGGCTTCGCTGTACTCGCCGCGGTTGAAGGGGCCGTGGTGGCTGCAGCCGCTCATGCCGCCCGCCACGGCGCCCAGGCTGGCCAGCCCGATGGCGCCGATGATGCCGCGGCGTGCCCAGGGGCGGATCGAATGGCGGTGTCCTTTTCCAGATAGACCGAACATGGTGTCCTCTTCATCTTCACGCATCGCCGGGCTCGGAAGCGAGCCCCGTCGCGTGCTGGACACCATGTTGCTCAAGGCGGCGCGAGCCGTCCTTGCAGCGCGGTTTCGCCATGTATCGTTTTATTTCATCGATGGCGCCCAGCGCCGCGCCAGCCAGGCATCCACCGACCAGCGCCCCGGCCCCCACAGTGCCAGCGCCACCAGCAGGCTGCCCCAGAAGACGTGCTGCTGCAGCGCGGCGTCGGCGATCTCGGCCAGGCTCAACACGGCGATCACGTTGACCACGCTCAGGCCCAGCGCGGCGAAGCGCCCCGCCAGCCCCAGCACCAGCAACACCGGCAGCACCAGCTCGCCCGCGGTGCCGGCATAGGCCGCGATCTCGGGCGGCAGCAGCGGCACCTGGTACTCGTTCTCGAACAACAACAGCGTCGTGTCCCAGTCGCGGATCTTGGTCAGGCCCGAAAGAAAGAACGCCTTGGCCACGAACAGCCGCGCAGCCAGCTGCGCCAGCGGCTGCAGGGTTTCGAGCAGGGCCACGCCCTGCTGCCACAGGCGAACGAGTGGATTGACGGCTTGGGCGTTCATGATGGGTTTTCCTCCGTTGAGATGCATTCGATCGACGCCAGCCAGCCTTCGCGCAATGCGCGGGTGAGCCAGGCCTCGAAGTTGAAATCGGTGAAATCGGGATGAGCCTGGCACTGGCTCATCACCTGAGCCAGCGACCGACCGGACAGCAGCGCTGAGTGAAATGCGCCCTCACCCGCCGTCAGCACCGCCACCTGCGGCCGCCAGCCGGCGCGCCACACCCAGGCGGTCTCGGCGCGTTGCTCGGCCAGCGCCTGGCGCGCCGGCGCAAAGCGGTCCTCGCTTGATGCTTCGACATCCGCTTGATGCACCTGCCAGATCGTCGCGATGGCATGCCTTGAGCCGACCAGCGCCGCGCCGACCGTAAAGCGCACTCGCAGATCGGCAGGATCGGTGTCGCCCAGCCTTGCCAGGCCTTGCACGCCGTCGGGCTCATCGGCCGCATCGGCGGCTTTGTGCAACGCCCACTCCAGTCGAGCCACGTCGGCCAGGTAGGGTTCATCGGCCAGCAAGGGGCTGCAGGCGATGAAGGCCGGCAGGCCGTCGCCGTACCAGGCGAGGTCGCCGCGTTCGGGTGGCTGCGCATGCAGGTAGGCTCGCGCCAGCCCGGCAAACGACTCCTCACCCAGCAGTTGCACCAGCACCGGGTAAGCCGCTGCCAGCGCCCGTTCGGCACTGCCCTGCAGGTTGGCACGGTAGGCGGCCAGGCCACGGGCGCCGCGCGGCGCATCGTCACGCAGCCAGGGTTGCAGCGCGGCCGCATCGCTTTGATGAAGGATGGCTTGCAACAGCGCCTGCTGGCGTTCGGCCTCGCGATCGATCAAGCCGCCCGTCATGCCGGCACCTCCTGCGGTGCGCTCTGCGGCAGGCAGGCCGCAGCCAGTGCCGCCTCATCCAGCAACACATCGAGTGCCGGCAGGTCGGTGTCCCATTCGATCAGCGTGGGCCGCGGGCCCAGCCGCTGCAGCGCATGCCGGACCACCGCCCACACCGGCGCATGCACCCGCGAGCCGTGGTCGTCGATGACCAGGTCGCCGCAGTCCTTGTAGCCGGCCAGGTGGATCTCGCCAACGATGGCCGGGTCGATCGCATCCACCCAGGCGCAGGCTTCAACCACCGGGTCGGCGCTGCCGGCGTTGAGCAGGTTGACCACCAGGTTGTTGACGTCCAGCAGCAGCCCGCAGCCGCTGCGCCGTGCCAGTTCATTGAAGAACGCCGGCTCGTCGATGGCGTCGTCGGCCCAGCGCAGGTAGGCCGAGAGGTTCTCGACCAGGATGGGCCGGCGCAGCCGCTCCTGCACCTGCTGCACATTGCGCACCAGGATGTCGAGTGCCGCCTGGGTGCGCGCCACCGGCAGCAGGTCGCTGCCATGCACCGGCGGCGCACCGGGCGCCATCTGCACGCGGGCGAACGAGGCGTGATCCGACACCCGCACCGGCTCGATGCGCTGCACCAGCCGCGCCAGCCGCTCCAGATGCCACGGGTCGAGCCCCGCCGCCGAGCCCAGCGCCAGCCCCACGCCATGCAGGCTCACGTCGTAGCAGGCGCGGCCCTGCGCCAGCACCGCCAGCGCCGCACCGCCCTCGGCAAAGAAGTTCTCCGAGTGCACCTCGATGAACCCAAGCGCCGGGCGGCGCTCGAGCAGCTCGCGGTAGTGCGGCTGGCGCCAGCCGATCCCGAGCCCCTCGCTCGCCGAGTACGGCGAACGATCCCCCGAGGGGATGGCGGGCCGGCTTGGGGCGGCCCGGCGCTCGGACCGCAGTGCACTGGTAGTCATGGCTGCAGCCTAAAGAAGTCAGCCCTTCTTCGGCATCATGGCCTTGGCATCGGCCTCGGTGTGGCCCTTCATGTCCTTGCAGGTGCCCTTGGCCACGTACTTCCACTCGTCGGCGCCCATGTCCATCTTCGATTGACCGGCGCACGAATGGCTGCCGCTGAGGTTGGCGCAATCGTTCTGGCCGGCCTTGGCGATGCCGAAGCACTTCTCCTTGGCCTTGTCCTGTGCGGCAACGTTGCCGACCAGGCCCAGAGCGAGCACGGAAGCGAGGGCGGATGAAAGGATGAGGCGTTGGTTCATGGTGAAGCTCCTTGACGTTGAGTGAGTTGAAGTTGTCGCGCAGGCCTAGCATCGCAGGGCCATCGAAACGCAGACCGGGTTGTGTCGGGCCCCGCAGTCGATTGCTTACACTGCGCCCACAAAAATCTTGCCCGCCCAATGGCGGTGAGCCGTGACCCCAGATTTCCCCCGCCAGGTCGAAGCCCTGCGACCGCAACTGCTGCGTTATGCCCGCAACCAGCTTCGCAATGACGCCTGGGCCGAGGATGCTGTCTCCGAGACACTGCTGGCCGCGCTGGAAAAGCCGCAGGCCTTCGCCGGCCAGTCGCAGCTCAAGACCTGGCTGGTGGGCGTGCTCAAGCACAAGCTGATCGACCAGATCCGCCGCCATGCGCGCGAGATGTCGACCACCCGCGAAGACGATCAAGACTTCGACGACGACCTGTTCACCGCCGATGGCCATTGGCGCGACGGACCCCAGAACTGGGGCGACCCGACGGCCGCGCTGAAGCAGCGCCAGTTCTTTGAAGTGCTCGAAGCCTGCATGGAACTGCTGCCCGCGCAGCAAGGCCGGGTGTTCCTGATGCGCGAATGGCTGGAGCTGGACGCCGACGAAATCTGTAAGCAGGCCGGCGTCAGCGCGACCAACCTGTGGGTGCTGCTGCACCGCGCCCGCCTGCGTCTGCGGGCCTGCCTCGAAACCCGCTGGTTTGGCCTGCCGGCCGCCACCTTGCCGACGAAGTCATGAGCCTTTTACCCAAGTGCCGCGAAGTGACCCGCCTGGTGCTCCAGGGCGAAGACCGCCCCCTGCGCGTGGGCGAGCGGCTGCGCGTGCGCCTGCACATCACCATGTGCGACGCCTGCACGCGCTTTCGTCAGCAGGTGGGTTTCATGCGCAGTGCGCTGGGCCAGTGGCGGCGCTATGGCGGTGATGAAGACGGTGGGCCGGACTGAGCCGGCGCTGCATCGACGGGGGGGTGTTTACCTGCTCTTGCGCGACAGGCGCCTGGCATTGCTCACCGCCTTGGCATGGATGGGCTTGAGCCCGGCGCTGAGCACCTGCGACATACCGGCAGCCTGGTCGGTCACCAGGCGCTGGGCCATGCGCGAAACCGCCGCCGGGCTGGCCGGTGGCACCCGCCACATCGACTGCAGCGCGGTCATCTGCACGGTGCAGGCCTGCATCCACATCGCCGCCCAGGACTGGCCGAACGCCGCCATCTTCTCGGTGCCCATGCCCATGAATTCCTTCTGGTCGCGCGGCGACAGCCCCGGCCCGGCGGCCATCATCCGCGTGAGGCGATGCGCCACCACCTGCGGTGCGGCCACTGACAGCTCGAACGACCGGGTGGCCAGGGAGGTGGATGACGAACGGGCTCGGCGCGTGGCCATGGGGTGGTGCTCCTGCAAGAAATGATGGGGCGATGTTGATCGTTCTGGCCTGCCCCCGCTGGCCCAGGGGCATGGCCGCCGGCAAAGCGACGCTCGACAACATGATGCACGCGGCGCTGCACCGACCCGCCGCGGCCCGCGCATCCTCAGACGATGCCGGCCTCGCGCAGGGTGGCCACCTCGTCGGGGCGCCAGCCCAACTCGTCGAGGATCGCATCGGTGTGCTGCCCAAGCGCGGGCACGGCGTCCATGCGCGGTGTGAACGCATCGCCCGCGCCCGGCGGCAACAACGCCGGAATGGGGCCCGCCGGGGTCTGGACCTCGGTCCAGCGGGCTCGGGCCTTGAGCTGCGGGTGCTGCCAGACATCAATCATGTCGTTCACGCGGGCGTTGGCGATCTGGGCTGCATCCAGCCGAGCCAATAGCTGTTCGGCCGTCAGCGACGCGAACGCCTCGACGAGGATCGCGCGCAATGCCTCGCGTTGCGCCAGTCGCTTCGAGTTCGACGCGAACCGTTCGTCGCTCGCCAAGGCCGGCTGCTGCAGCACACCCTCGCAGAACAGCGCCCATTCGCGCTCGTTCTGCAGGCCCAGCATCACGGTCTTGCCGTCACCGGCCGGGAACGGGCCGTACGGGTAGATCGTGGCGTGCGCGGCGCCGGCGCGCGGTGGCGGCGCGGCGCCGTCGAAAGCGTAGTACAGCGGGAAGCCCATCCACTCGACCATGCTTTCCAGCATCGAGACGTCGATGCGGCACCCGCGTGCGGTGCGGCCCCGGGCGATCAGCGCGGCCAGGATGTTTGAGTAGGCATACATGCCCGCGGCGATGTCGGCAATCGAGCAGCCCGCCTTCGACGGCTCGTCGGGCGTACCGGTAACCGAGAGGAAGCCCGCTTCGCTCTGGATCAACAAGTCGTAGGCCTTCTTGTCGCGACAGGGGCCGTCGTCTCCGTAGCCCGAGATGTCGCACACGATGAGCCCGGGATGCTGGTCCTTCAGCGCCTCGTACGACAGGCCCAGGCGCGCCGCGGCGCCGGGCGCTAGGTTCTGCACCAGCACGTCGGCCCGCGCCAGCAGCCGCGCGAGCACCTCGCGGGCCTGGCGGTGCTTGACGTCGAGCGTGAGGCTCTCCTTGGAGCGATTGGTCCACACGAAATGCGAGGAAAGACCCCGCACCCGCTCGTCGTAGCCGCGCGCGAAATCGCCGCTGCCCGGACGTTCGATCTTGATCACACGCGCACCGAGGTCGGCCAGATGGCGGGTGCACAGCGGTGCCGCGATGGCATGTTCGAGCGTGACGACCGTGATGCCTTCGAGAGGTTTCATCACAGGGCCCTAAAACGAGCGCGGCAGGCCCAGCACATGCTCGGCCACGAACGAGAAGATCATGTTGGTCGAGATCGGCGCCACTTGGTACAGCCGCGTTTCGCGGAACTTGCGCTCGATGTCGTACTCGGTGGCGAAGCCGAAGCCGCCGTGGGTCTGCATGCACACGTTGGCCGCCTCCCACGAAGCCTTGGCGGCCAGGTACTTGGCCATGTTGGCCTGGGCCCCGCACGGCTGATGCGCGTCGTACAGCTCGCAGGCCCTGAACCGCATCAGGTTGGCGGCTTCGATCTCGATCAGCGCCTCGGCGATCGGGAACTGCACGCCTTGGTTCTTGCCGATCGGCCGATCAAACACGACGCGCTCGTTGGCGTACTTGACCGCGCGCTCCACGAACCAGTAACCGTCGCCGATGCATTCGGCCGCGATCAGCGTGCGCTCGGGGTTCAGGCCGTCGAGGATGTGCTTGAAACCCTGGCCTTCCACACCGATCAGGTTCTCTTCAGGAATCTCCAGGTTCTCGAAGAAGAGTTCGTTGGTCTCGTGGTTCACCATGTTGCGGATCGGCCGGACCGTCAGCCCGTGGCCGATCGCCTGGTGCAGATCGACGATGAAGACCGACATGCCATCGCTCTTCTTCTGCACCTCGGCCAGCGGCGTCGTGCGTGCCAGCAGGATCATCAGGTCCGAGTGCTGCACGCGGCTGATCCACACCTTCTGCCCGTTGATGACCCAGCGCCCTTGCTTCTTGACCGCGGTGGTTTTGATCTTCGTCGTGTCGGTGCCCGTGGTCGGTTCGGTGACCGCCATCGACTGCATGCGCAGCTTGCCGGCCGCGATGCCGGGCAGGTACTTCTCCTTCTGAGCCTTGCTGCCGTGGCGCAGCAAGGTGCCCATGTTGTACATCTGCCCGTGCACGGTGGCGGCGTTGCCGCCCGATCGGTTGATCTCTTCCATGATCACGCTGGCCTCGGCCAGACCCAGGCCGGGACCGCCGTACGCCGCGGGGACCATGGCGGCCAGCCACCCCGCAGCCATCAGCGCATCGACGAACGCATCGGGGTAACCGCGGCGCGCGTCCACCTCGCGAAAGTATTCGTCGGTGTACTGGCGGCACAGTTGCCGCACCGCGTCGCGCAGCTCTTGGTACTTGTCGGCTTCGTTCAGCATGATGGCTGTTCCCTCGGATTCATCGAACAAGCCTCCGGCACCAGCGGGCCGGCGGGCCTCAGATTGGCGTCAGGGCTGACCCGGCTTCGACGCTACAGCCGGCGGTGGCACGCCCGGTGTGGTGCTGTCGGCGCTGCCTGCCGCCCGGTCGCGCGCCGGCAGCGCATCGCGAAACACCTCGAACGACTTCCAGGCCGGCACCGGCGGCGTGGGGCCGCTCGCGCTGGGCGCATACACCGAATGCTCGACCAGCTGCATCTTGTGCAGGTAGCGCGGGCAGTTAGGGAAGATGGCCTCGGCCGTGACGCGCACGATGAACACCGCGCCCGGGAACTCGGCCCGCAGCGGGTCGTCTGCACTGAGCTGCGCGGTGCCGTTGACGCGCAGGCGCTTGCCCTGCTCGAAATCGGGGAACAGCAGGCCCACACGCGGGTTGACCAGCACGTTGCCCCACGACCGGTACATGCCGTTGCCGTCGTAGTCGGGAAAGGCCAGCGTGCGGCCATCGAGCACGCGCACGAAGCCCGGCAAGCCGCCCTTGTACGAACAATCCGGCTGGCCGTCGGCATCGGCCGTGGCGACGAAGAACATGGCGCAGCGCTCGATGAAGGCGCGGTCTTCGGCGCTGAACTCGGTGCGCAGCGTGACCTCGGCCAGCCGGTCAGCAATGGCCCGCGTGTCGCGCTGGTCCTGCAGCTGGCGCATGCCGGGGTGATACGGCGAGTGGTCCGACATGGTGATGCCCTCCTGTTGCGTTGCCTTGGTCTTACTGTGTCATAAAGCCCGAGACCTATGCAATGTTGTTGGCTGGCTTGGGTGTGCTCGGCTCCGTCACGCGGCGGCGTCGGCGAGGTTGACCTTCAGGACCTCGATGGGGCGATGCGCCCCTTACCGCCACCAAAGAAATCAAGGGCCTGGACGCTCACGTGTCCAGGCCCTTGCTCTTTCTACACGGGCAGGCGGGGCCTGCGCGTTCAGGCCAGCATGCCGCTCAGGCGTTGGCGGATCAGGGCCTCTGCATCGCTCATGATGCGGTCAAGCAGGTCCTTCACCGAGGGCACATCGTCGATCAGGCCCTGCACCATGCCGGCGCTCCAGATGCCGTGGTCGAGGTCGCCGATCTCATAGGCTTCCTTGCCCAGCACGCCTTTGACGATCGAGGCCACGCTGTCGAAGGGCAGGCCTTCCTTCTCCGCCGCCAGGACGCGTTGGCTGATGGCATTGCGCGCCACCCGGGCCGAGTTCTTGTAGGTTCGGAAGATGACGTCCGAGGCCCGCTCGTCGTTGGCCACCAGCGCCGCCTTGACGTTGTCGTGGATCGGCGCTTCCTTGGTGGCGCAGAACCGCGTGCCCATGTTGATGCCGTCGGCGCCCAGCGCCAACGCCGCCACCAGACCACGCCCGTCGGCAAAGCCACCACTGGCCAGCATCGGCACCTTGACCTTGTTGGCTGCCGCGGGGATCAGCACCAGCCCGGGGATGTCGTCCTCGCCCGGGTGGCCGGCGCACTCGAAGCCGTCGATCGAGATCGCATCGACGCCCATGCGCTCGGCCGACAAGGCGTGGCGCACAGCCGTGCACTTGTGGATGATCTTGATGCCATGGGCCTTGAAGTCATCGACATGCTCCTGCGGCTTGTAGCCTGCGGTCTCGACGATCTTCACGCCGCTTTCGATGATGGCCCGGCGGTACTCGGCATACGGCGGCGGCTTGATCGACGGCAGGATGGTGAGGTTCACGCCGAAGGGCTTGTCGGTCATCTCGCGGC
>JBDTQF010000063.1:0-17232 GCA_039932275.1 Burkholderiales bacterium | reverse complement strand
CTTGTTCAGGCCCTGCAAGGCGCCGTAGTGGCGCTCGTTCAGGCGCCAGTCGTGCACCACCGGCAACCAGGTGCGGTCCATCTGGTCGAGGCAATGCCAGAGCGTCCAGACCGCACGCTTGAGCACCGAGGTGTAGGTGACATCGAAGTCGATGTCGGCCTCCTTCAACAGGCGCCCGGCCTGCTGCGCCTGCGCGACGCCGGTGGGCGTGAGATCGACGTCGATCCAGCCGGTGAATCGATTTTCCAGGTTCCACGTCGATTCGCCGTGGCGGATGAGGACAAGCTTGTACATGCCGCGATTTTATAATCCGCTGCTTTGCTGCCGCGACCTGCCCCAAAGCGTTCGGCCTGCAGCGCGATCCCTGTCACGCCAACAAGCCTTCTGAGGCTGGCGCGAACGGCCTCCAACGATCGTCCCTAACGAGTCATCCCGACGTGAGCTTTCTTCTCGAACACAACAACTGGATCTGGGTCGTCGCCGCCGCGCTGTCGGGGGGCCTGCTGCTGTGGCCGCGCCTGGGCAGCAGCCGCTCGGGTGTCTCCACCGCCGAAGCGGTGCGGCTGATCAACCGCGAGAAGGCGGTGGTCATCGATGTCTGCGAACCGGCCGAGTACGCCGCTGGCCATGTGGCCGGCGCACGCCATGTGCCATTGGCCGACATCGCGACCTCCAAGAACCTGCCCAGCAACAAGGCACTGCCGCTGGTGGTGCTGTGCGCCACCGGCAGTCGGGCTTCGCGGGCGGCCGCGGCCTTGCAAAAGCGCGGTCACGAACAGGTGCATGTGCTTGCCGGTGGCTTGGCTGCCTGGCGCGAAGCGCAGTTGCCGGTCGAAAAATCGGCCTGACCCGGGTCAGCCGCGGCGCGCCGCGTGCGCTACGCCCGGACCGCGGGCTCGGCTTTGCACCCCCGCTGCTACGCCGAGGGCGGCGCCGCAGGACAATGCGGCTCTCTGATACCACGGACCGCGGCCATCCGGCCTTCCTCATTGCTGGCACGCTGTTTGAATACGCCGCTCGTCATGAAACCGATCAAGATGTACACCACGCAGGTCTGCCCCTTTTGCTTGCGCGCCAAAGCCCTGCTGAAGCAGCGCGGCGCGGAGGCCATCGAGGAGATCCGCATCGATCTTGATCCCGCCGAACGGCTGCGCATGATGGAAGTGACCGGCCGGCGCACGGTGCCGCAGATCTTCATCGGCGACACCTACGTGGGCGGTTGCGACGAGCTGATGGCGCTGGACCGAACCGGCGGTCTGCTGCCCTTGCTGCAGGGTTGAACACCCGCTCCAGCATGCTGCAGCGCCGCAAAATTCGCGTTCAGCAAGGTATCGGCGTGGCCCAATCCAGCGCAGAATAGTCTGTTCCGACTTCCGCGGCCCCTCAGGCCGGCCAGCGCTTGAGCTCCGCCAACCCTTCCCGCGCCACGCCGCGCGCGCTCGCCTCCCTCACACTCGGTGCCTTGGGAGTCGTCTATGGCGACATTGGCACCAGCCCGCTCTACGCCCTCAAGGAAGTCTTCCATGCCGGCCATGTGCCGGTCACGCCTGACAACATCCTGGGCGTGCTGTCGCTGATCTTCTGGACGATGACGGTCATCGTCTCGCTGAAGTACGTGCTGCTGATCCTGCGCGCCGACAACAACGGTGAAGGCGGCCTGATCGCGATGCTGGCGCTGGCCACCACCGCGGTGAAGGACCGGCCAAGGTTGCGCAGCGTGTTGCTGGTGGTGGGCATGTTCGGCACCGCCGTCTTCTACGGCGATGGCGTCATCACCCCGGCCATTTCAGTGCTGTCGGCCGTCGAAGGCCTGGAAGTGGCGGCGCCACGGCTGCACGATGTGGTGATTCCCGTCACGCTCGTGGTGCTGGCGCTGTTGTTCTCGGTGCAGCGCTTCGGCACCGGTGGCATCGGCAAGGCCTTTGGGCCGATCACGCTGGTGTGGTTCGGCGTGCTGATCGCGCTGGGGCTGCCGCATGTGATCGACAACCCGGCCGTGCTGGTGGCGCTGAACCCGGCCTATGCCTTCGACTTCTTCAATGAGCACCGGCTGGTGGGCTTCATCGCGCTCGGTGCGGTGGTGCTGTGCGTCACCGGCGGCGAAGCGCTGTACGCCGACCTGGGCCACTTCGGCAAGTTGCCCATCCGGCTGGCCTGGTTCGGCCTGGTGATGCCGGCGCTGGTGATCAACTACTTCGGCCAAGGCGCGATGCTGCTGAAAGACCCGCAGTTGGTGGACAACCCCTTCTTCAACATGGCCCCGAAGTGGTCGCAGCTGCCACTGGTCGTGCTGGCCACAATGGCCACGGTGATCGCCTCCCAGGCATTGATCACGGCGGCCTTCTCGGTCACCAAACAGGCCATCCAACTCGGTCTGCTGCCACGCATGCAGGTGCGCCACACCTCGGTACAAGACCTGGGGCAAATCTACGTGCCGTTCGTGAACTGGGGGCTGTTCGTCTTCATCGTGCTGGCGGTGGCGCTGTTCAAGTCGTCATCGAACCTGGCCGCGGCCTACGGCATCGCCGTGACGCTGGACATGACCATCACCACGGTGATGACGTTCTACGTGATCCGCTACGGCTGGGGCTACCCCTGGGCCCTGTGCATTGCCGCCACCGGCTTCTTCTTCGTCATAGACATCACCTTCTTCGCGTCGAACATGCTCAAGCTGCTGGCCGGCGGCTGGTTCCCGCTGGTCATCGGCATCGGCATGTTCATCTTGATGCTGACGTGGACGCAGGGCCGGCGCATCATGAGTGAGCGCCTGCGCGACGAGGCCATCGACCTGCGCGGCTTCCTCGCCGCAGTGTTCATCAGCCCGCCCACACGGGTCAGCGGCACGGCGGTGTTCCTGTCGGCCGAGGAGGGCCTGACGCCGAACGCGCTGATGCACAACCTGAAGCACAACAAGGTGATGCACGAACACAACCTGTTCGTGAGGGTGCGCCACCACGAGATCCCATGGATCGGTTTCGACCAACGCATCGAGATCGAGTCAATGGGCCACGACTGCTGGCAGATCACGCTGCACTTCGGCTTCAAGAACGACCCCGATGTGCCCGAAGCGCTGAAGCTGCTGGCAGGCCGCGGCGTACCGCTGGACGACATGGACACCAGCTACTTCCTGTCGCGCGACATCGTCATCCCCACCTTCGGCGACGGCATGGCAATGTGGCGCGAGAAGCTCTTTGCCAGCATGCACCGCAATGCGTCGGGTGCGGCCGACTTCCTGAACCTGCCCGCCAACCGGGTGGTCGAGCTGGGCTCGAAGGTCGAGATCTGAGACCGATCAGGCCTCAGCCAAACACCGCCGCCGAGAGCCGGCGAACTGCCGCCGCGTGGGTCGACAGCTCGCCGAGCCGCGCCTCATCGCATTCGGTACCGGCTTCATCGAGCCGGGCCCGGTGCTGCGCCCGGCGTAGCGCTCGGTAGGCATCAGCCGCCGCGCTGCCCACACCCGCTGGCAACAGGCCGGCGGCCTCGGCCCGCTGCAGCAGCGCAATGTTGCCCACATTGCCTTGCAGTTCGGCATGGCTGGCGCTGTGCGCCAGCACCAGCCATTGCACCGCGAACTCGACGTCGATCATGCCGCCGGCTGAATGCTTCAGGTCGAAGCGGCCAGCTGCCGACCGGTGCGCCGCACGCATGCGCTCACGCATGCCACGCACCTCGTCGCGCAGCGCCACCCGGTCGCGCGGCGCGGTCAGCACCGCACGCCGCACGGCCTCGAAACGCGGGGCCAGCTCGGCCAGGCCCGCACACCAGCGCGCACGGGTGATGGCCTGGTGTTCCCAGGTCCAGGCGGTGTTGCTGCCGCGCTGGGCCTGGTAGGCCTCGTACGAGGCCATCGAGGTCACCAACAGGCCGGAGTTGCCGTTGGGCCGCAACGCCGTGTCGATCTCGTACAGCGCTCCGGCCGCGGTCTGCAGCGACAGCCAGGTGATGAGCTTGCGCGCGAAGGCGGCATAGACCTCGGCGGCGCGTTCATCGTCGTCGTCGTAGACAAACACCAGGTCGAGATCGCTGCCGTAGCCCAGCTCCTTGCCGCCAAGCTTGCCGTAGGCGATGACACCAAAACGCGGCTGATCGCGGTGGCGCTGGCGCAGGTGCGGCCAGGCCCAGGCCATGGCCTGCGTCAGGGTGGCGTCGGCCAAAGCCGACAGGTCATCGGCAACCGCTTCGACGCTCAGCTCGCCCTCGACATCACGCACCAACGTGCGAAAGGTTTCGGCCTGGTGGGCGCGGCGCAGCGTGTCGAACAGGGCCTCTTCATCGGCCTGGCCGGATCGCACCCAGGCCTGGTGCCGCTCTGCCAGGTCGCGGGCGAAGACGGCCGCTTCGAAGCGCTCATGCTGCAGCCGCACGTCGGCCAGTTCGTCGATCACGCCGGGATGGCGCATCAGGTAGCGCATCGGCCAACGCGCCAGCCCCAGCAGGTTGAGCAGCCGTGCCAGCACGGTGGCGCGCTCGGCCAGCAGAGCCAGGTAGCTGTCGCGCCGCAGCAGCGGCTCCAGCCAATCGAGGAAGCGCAGCACCGCCTCAATGCCCACCTGCGCGTGCATGCGGGTGGCGCGCATCAACAGCCGGGCCAGGCGCTCGCGCCCTTCCTCGCGCATCAGGCCAACGCGTGGGTGCGCGACGAAGCGTTTCAGCCGCTCGGCCAGCACTTCGGGCAACTCCTCCAGCAGGCGCGGGTCGTCAACCGACGGCGGCGGCAGTCCGCAGCTGCGGCAATTGCCCGGCCCCTTGCCAGGGGCGCGGCCATCGTGCAGCAGCGCGTCGAATTCGGTGGCGACGAACTCGCGGTGCTCGCACAGCTGATCGAGCAGCTCGCAGGCATCGGCCCGGCATTGCAGGCCCATCGACTCGGCGATCCAGTGCAGGTCGCCATCGTCGGTGGGCAGCACATGGGTCTGCTGATCGTCGAGGTACTGGATGCGATGTTCCAGCCGGCGCAAGAAGGTGTAGGCCACGGCCAGCCGCTCGGCGGTAGGCCGGACCATAACGCCCGTGGCCGCCAGACGCTCCAGCGCCGTCAGCGTGCGGCGGGTGCGGATCTCGGGGAACTGGCCGCCCCGCACCACCTGCAGCAGCTGCACGATGAACTCGATCTCGCGGATGCCGCCGCGCGAGAGCTTGACGTCGTTGGCCCGCTCCGGCCGGCCGGCGGCGCGGCGATTGGCTTCGTCACGAATCTTCTGGTGCAGCTGGCGCAGCCCTTCGAACACGCCGTAGTCGAGGTAGCGTCGGTAGACGAATGGCATCACCACTTCACGCAGCGCGCGCGCGCGGCCGCTGGTCACCGCTTCCCGCGGCGCCACCACCCGGCTCTTGAGCCAGGCAAAGCGCTCCCATTCACGGCCTTGCACGAGGAAGTACTCCTCCAGCATCGCCAGGCTCACCACCGGCGGGCCGGCATTGCCATTGGGCCGCAGCGCCAGGTCCATGCGGAACACGAAGCCGTCTTCGGTGACGTCGCCGATCAGCTGGCGCAGGCTGCGCGCCACCAGGCTGAAGTACTCATGCGCGCTGATGGCGCGGCTACCGTCGGGTTGGCCTGCGGTGTGGCCATCGGTCTCGTAAACATAGATCAGGTCAATGTCGGACGAGACATTGAGCTCACCCGCACCCAGCTTGCCCATGCCGATGACCCAGAAGTCGATGCGCCGGCCCGCCCCGTCACGCGGCTCACCGTGGTGCTCGTCCAGCTCGGTGCGGGCCGCAGCCAGCGCGCGCTCGAGCGTCACCTCGGCCAGGTCGGTCATGGCCTGAACCACGGTGGACAAGGGCGCCTGGGCTTCGACATCCAGCACCGCCAGCCGTTCCAGCACCAGCTGGCGGGCGCGCCGCAGCGCTGCCGGCAGCGCCCGGCCCTTGGCGATCAGCGCATCGATCGTGGCCTCGATGCAGGCGCGCAGCGGTGGGCCGGGCGACAGCAGTGCCAGCTCGTCGGCCTGGGCCCGCCGCACACGCTGCACGAAGCGGCAATGCGACGCATTGGCTTGACCTGACTGTGCTAGCGTCTGCTGAAACGGCGCACCGTTACCCAGCGATCCTGCGGCTGTCGTATCCAAGGCTGCTTCGTCCTTCATGCCCCTCGTCTCATTCCTGCCCTCAGCGTCATCGCTGGGTTCCTGGCTACGCCGCGTCGTGCGGGCACTGATTGCATTGACGTTGCTGGGCGCGAGTATCCTGCTGACAGCCTGGCTGACGTTGCAATGGGGGATTCTCCCGCGCATCGAGTACTGGCGGCCCGACATCGAGGCTTGGGCCTCACGCTGGGTGGGCACGCCCGTGCACATTGCCTCGATCCATGTCGAGGGCGGTCTGTGGGCGCCGGTGCTGACCGTACGCGATTTGCGCTTCATCGATGCCAGCGGTCGCGAGGCGCTGCAACTGCAGCAAGTGCGCGCAGTGCTGGCGCCGCGCTCGCTGCTGCCGCGTTCACTCACCCACTGGGCGCCGCGCTTCGAGCAACTGGTGATCGACCAGCCGAACGTGGTGGTGCGCCGCGATCCGCAGGGCCGCTTCTGGGTGGCTGGCCTGCAGGTCAACAGCGGCGCGGCCGGCGACGACACCCGCGCCGCCGACTGGCTGTTCAGCCAGGGCGAGGTGGCCCTGCGGCATGGCGAGCTGCGCTGGATCGACGAGCAGCGCGGCGCCCCCGAACTGGTGCTGACCGATGTGGAGGTGGTGCTGCGCAACCGCTTCACCCGCCACCGCCTGCGCATCGATGCGACGCCGCCGCCAGCCTGGGGCGAACGCTTCACCGTGCAGGGCGATCTGCGCCATCCGCTGCTGGCCGTCACCGGCCTGCAGCGGCCGGGCGACTGGCGGCTGTGGCGCGGCGAGATCCATGCCGCGCTGCCGCTGGCCGACGTGCATGCGCTGAGCCGCTACCTGACGTTGCCCTTCGAGCTGAACGAAGGCCGTCTGGCCCTGCAGGCCTGGCTGCAGATCGACCATGCCGCCGTCATCGGTGGTGCCGCCAGCATCGGGCTGCGGGAGGTGTCGGCGCGGCTGGCCAAAGACCTCGAACCGCTGTCGCTGACCTCACTGAGCGCGCGTGTCGAAGTACAGCGCCAACATGAAAGCACCTTCGGCAAGACCGAGGCCGCGCGGCTCAGCCTGCACGACCTGACCTTCACCACCGGCGATGGCGTGCAGTGGCCCACCTCCGATGTGTCGCTGTCGCTGCAGCGCCTGGCCGATGGCACGGTGCGCAGTGGCAGCGCCGAAGCCAGCGTGCTCGACCTGCCCGTGATGGCCGAACTCGCCGCGCGGCTACCGCTGTCCCGGCCGCTGCGCACCTTGATCGACCAGGCCCGGCCGCAAGGCCGCATCAACGACGCCAAGCTGCGCTGGCAGGGCAGCCCGGATGCACCGACCAGCTACTGGACCAGCGGCCAGGCCCAGGGCCTGCATCTGGCGGGCGCACCGCCCAGCGGCGATCCGGACGGTCATACCCCCGGGCGGCCCGGCATCCGCAATGCCGACATCGCTTTCGAGTTCACCGAGCGCGGCGGCCAGGCGCACATCGCGATGCGCAACGGCGCGCTTGAATTTCCCGGCGTGTTCGAAGAGCCGCTGTTGCCGCTGACCACACTGGCCGGCGATGTGCGCTGGCGCATCACGCCGCAATCCGGCCGACGGCCCGACCTCCTCGTCGAACTGCCGGACATGCGCTTCGGCAACGACGACACACAAGGCCAGCTGCAAGGCAGTTGGCGCAGCGGCGAGGACAAGGGCACGGCACGCGCCAATGCCTATCTGCCGGGGCTGCTCGACCTCACGGCACGGCTGGGCCAGGCCCGCGCCGAACGCGTGCACCGCTACCTGCCGCTGGGCATCCCCGCGCAAGTGCGCCACTACGTGCGCGACGCGGTGCGCGCCGGCGAGGCTGGCAACGTGGTGGCACGCGTGCGCGGCCCGCTGCGTGACTTTCCCTTTGCTCGCAGCGGCAGCGGCGAGTTCACGCTGCGCGCGGACGTGCGCCAGGGTGAGCTGGCCTACGTGCCCGAGCCCGCAGGCCACTGGCCGGTGTTCACCCAGGTCTCGGCGCAACTGCTGTTCGAGCGCCAGAGCCTGCGCATCCAGCAGGGCTCGGCGCAGCTCGGGCACCTCGGCAGCGGCGCTTTCGCGCTCAGCCAGATCGATGGGCGCATCGCCAACTTTGCCGACGCGCCAGCCCTGCACGTCGAAGGCCGTGGCCGCGGGCCGCTGACGGACGCCTTGCTGTACCTGCGCGAGTCGCCGGTCGGCGCCCTGCTCGACCACGCGCTCGACCCGACCACCGGCAGCGGCAACACCGACCTGACGCTGGCGCTGGACATCCCGCTGCACGAGGCCGGCAAGACCCACGTGCGCGGCACCGTGGATCTGGGCGGCAACACCGTGCAACTGCGGCCCGATGTGCCCGTGCTCAGCGATGTACACGCGCAGGTGGCGTTCTCCACCGACAGCTTCAGCCTGCGCAACGGCAGCGCCCGCGCCTTGGGCGGCGGCCTGACCTTCGACGGCGGGCAGCAGCGCGACGGTGCCCTGCGCTTCACGGCCCAGGGCACCGCCAGTGCCGAGGGCCTGCGCCGCACGCCCGAGCTGCCGCTGCTGCCGGCGCTGGCTGGGCACCTCACCGGGCAGGCGCCCTACCGGCTGCAACTGGGCTTCCTGCCGGGTGGCCGTACCGAAGTCGCGGTGACCAGCAGCCTGCAAGGCATCGGCACCCGGCTGCCGATGCCGCTGGCCAAGCCGGAAGCGCAAGCCTGGCCGCTGAAAGTCAGCCTGCAGCCGCTGCCGCAGGCCAGCCCCAGTGCGGCGGCGCGCGAGCTGCTGCGGGTAGAGCTGGCCAATGGCAATGGCCCGCTGCTCGACGTGCAATACCTGCGCGAGCCGGGGGGCGACGGCAATGCCCGTGTGCTGCGCGGCCTGATCGCGTTAGGCGCAGGCAGCACCGGCGGCGCCGCCAGCCTGGCCGATGGCAGCGGCTCAGGCGTGCAGGCCCAGGTGGTGCTGCCGCAGCTGTCGATCGACGCCTGGACCGATTGGTGGGATGCCAGCTACCCGCCCGCCCAGGCCGGCGCAGCCAACAGCGCTGCCACCGCGGGTACCCCCGCCGCCAGCGACGTGGAACCGTACCTGCCCAACCGCGCCACCCTGCGCACGGCGCAACTGCGGGTGAAGAGCCGGCAGCTCAGCAACGTCGCGGCCACGCTGTCGCGCGAACGCACGGCCGACGGCCCGCGCAACGTCACCGACTGGCGGGCGGATGTGCAGGCCGATCAGTTGGCCGGCCGCATTGAATTCCGCGAAGGCAGCGGCAGCACCGATGGCCGTGTCCGAGCCCGTCTGTCACGTTTGAACGTGCCAGACGAACAGGCCTCGGTGGCGCTCGAAACCGCGCTCGAAAGCGCGCCCCAGCGGCTGCCGGCGCTGGATGTGGTGGTCGATGCCTTCGAGCTGCGCGGCAAGCAGCTCGGCAAACTGGAGGTGCAGGCCGTCAACCGAGGCGACGGCAGCAACGCCTCGCCGCGCGAATGGCGCCTGTCGAAGCTGGCGCTGACCCTGCCCGAGGCCCGCTTCAACGCCACCGGCAATTGGGCCTCCACGGGGGCCTCCACGGCCCAGGGCCCGCGCCGCACCGCCCTGACCTTCACGCTCGACCTGGAAGACGGCGGTGCGCTGCTGAACCGCTTCGGCCTGCCCGGCACCGTGCGCCATGGCACCGGGCAACTGCGCGGGCAACTGGGCTGGCGCGGCTCACCGTTGGCGCTCGACTGGCCCAGCCTGAGCGGCGCGTTGCAGCTGGACGTCAACAAGGGCCAGTTCCTGCGCGCCGACCCCGGCATCGCGCGCTTGCTCGGCGTGCTGAGCCTGCAGTCGCTGCCACGCCGCCTGTTGCTGGACTTCAGCGACGTGACCCAGCAGGGCTTCAGCTTCGACCACATCGATGGCGACGTGACCATCGACCGTGGCATCGCCAGCACCCGCAACCTGCGCATCCGCGGCGTGCAAGCCACCATCCTCACCGAGGGCAGCGCCGACCTGGCGCGCGAGACGCAGGACCTGCACATCTGGGTAGTCCCCGACATCAACGCCGGCGCGGCCTCGCTGGCCTATGCCGCGATCAACCCGGTCATCGGGCTGAGCACGCTGATCGGCCAGCTGTTCCTGCGCAAGTCGCTGGCCGAAGCCGCCACGCGGGAGTTCCGCGTCACCGGCCGCTGGGACGCCCCGCAGGTCATCCAGCTCGGCTCGGCCGAGAGCCGCGGAACACCCTCCGAACCTCAGCCCGCACGACCCGCCGAAGCCCCCAGCGTCCCTGCGAGCGGTCCCTGAGGCGGCATGATGCAGGCTCAAGCTGATCAGCCGGAGTACACAGATGAAGATCGCCGCCGTCCAGATGATCGCCACGCCACGCGTGGCCGAGAACCTCGCCCGCGCCACCGCGCTGTGCGCTGAAGCTGCGCAGCAAGGCGCCGAACTGGTGGCCCTGCCCGAGTACTTCTGCCTGATGGGTCTGCGCGAGAAGGACAAGCTGGCCCATGCCGAAGAGCCTGGCAGCGGGCCCATCCAGGACACGTTGGCCGGCATTGCCCGCGACCACCGGCTGTGGCTGGTGGGTGGCACGCTGCCACTGAAGGTGCCCGGCGACGAGGCCCATGTCTACAACGCCAACCTCGTCTTCGGCCCGGATGGCCGGCAGGTGGCGCGCTACGACAAGATCCACCTGTTCCGTTATGACGATGGCGAGCGCCGCTACGACGAAGCCGCCAGCCTGACCGCGGGCCACACGCCCACCACCTTCGATGCCGTGCCGCGCCAGGGCCGCACGCTGCGGGTGGGCCTGTCGGTGTGCTACGACCTGCGCTTCCCCGAGCTGTACCGCGCCATGATGCGCCCGCCGGCCGACCTGCTAACCGTGCCCGCCGCCTTCACCTTTGAGACCGGCCAGGCGCACTGGGAACTGCTGCTGCGTGGCCGCGCGGTGGAGAACCAGTGTTACGTGCTGGCCAGTGCGCAGGGCGGCCGGCACGAGAACGGCCGCCGCACCTGGGGCCACTCGATGATCATCGACCCGTGGGGCCGCGTGCTGGCGCAACTGCCGGAGGGCGAAGGCGTGGTCTGCGCCGAGCTGGACCTGCAGGTGATGCAGCAGGTGCGCACGCAACTGCCGGCGCTGGAGCACCGCATCTTGTGATCGAGGGTCAGCGGGTGCCGAACATCATGCGCTGAGCAAGTTGGCGCTTGACCCACGGCAGCCGCTGCACCGCCGCGAGGCCGGCGCCACGCACGGTGGACAGGCCCGGCAGCTGCCAGGTGAAGCTACGTGCGAGGAAGTCGGTGGCAGCGATCATGGCCCAGCGGTCGGGCGCACGCTGCCATTCGACCTGGCGCAGCGCGCGGTCGACATCGGGCTCACGCGCCAGCCGCTGCACCAGCGCATGCACATCGCGCAGGCCCAGGTTGAGGCCCTGCCCGGCCACCGGGTGCAGCGTCTGCGCCGCATTGCCGATGCGCACCGTGCGCCCCTGCACCAGGCTGCGTTCAGCGTTCAGCCCGAGCGGGAAAGCCTTCAGCGGGCTCAACCCCACCAGCCGGCCCACCTCGGCCGGGAACAGCGTGCCCAGGAGTGTCAGGCGCTGCGCATCGTTCAGCTCGCGCACCGGGTCGTCGTCGCTGGCCACGCACCACACCAGCGCGGCCTCGTGGATCTCCGCCGGCTCGTTCGGCTGGTGCGGGAAAGGTAAAGGTAAAGGCAGCAAGGCCGCCGGGCCGTTGGGCGTGAAGCGCTCGAAGGCCACGCCCGCTTCGCCGCCCTCGATCCGCAGGCGGCCGACCCAGGCGGTCTGGTGGTAGTCGCGGTGCACGGCCTTGCGGGCCTGGTCAGCGAACACGCCACCCTCAGCCACCACCGCCAGATCGACCCGCTCCACCACGCCAGCGTCCACCTCGGTGCCGCCGGCTACCGGGCGCAGCGCCGTTACTGGAACGCCGAAACGCGCCGCCAGGCGCTGCGGCTCGGTCTCGCACAACTGGCGCCAGGCCTGCCGCAGCGGTTGTGTCAACGCGCCATAAGCCACCACTGCGCCCAACTGGCCCACACCGAGTTCACGCGCACGGATCCACACCGCGGGTTCGCGGGCCACACCCTGCCCACCGGGGCGCAGCAGTTCAAGCAGCGCCGGCTGCTGCTGCGACACGTGCACCGCCTCGATGGCCGCCGAGCGCGGCGCGATGTCGCGCCACACACCCAGCCGCTCCAGCGTCTGCACGGTGCCCAGCGACAGCGCCAGCGTGCGGGCGTCGCATGCCACCGCGGCATCGTCGGCCTGCGCGTCGTAGACGGTGATCTGTGCCTGCGGCAGGCGCCGCGCGGCCATCAGGGCCAGACACAGGCCCACCGGGCCGGCGCCGATGACGGCCAGTTGCAGCGGTCCGGTGGCAGCCATCGCAGCAGTGGTGGACATGTCGAGCTCCCTTCAACAAAGCGGCCGCAAGGTGGTCAGATCGACAGCGGATCGACGTCGATCGCCCAGCGCAGCACCCGCTGTTCGCCGCGGCCGGTCAAGGCGCCGAGCAGCGGATGCCAGGCGGCGAGAAAGCGTTGCAGCGCCTGGCGGTGGCTGGCCTCGACCAGCATCTGGGCCCGCTCGACATCGGCCACGCGCTGCATCGACGCCGGCACGCAAGGATAGAGCAGGACACTCGCAGCCACGTCGCCCAACTCGGCAGCGGCCTGCGCTGCGTTGTTGAGAAATGCCTGCGCCGCGGCCTGCGTGCGCGCCTCGGCACGCAGCAGCGCCAGGTGCATGAACGGCGGCAGGCCGGCGGCACGGCGCTCGGCAAGCTGGCTGCGAGCAAAGGCCTCGTAGTCGTGCTTCAACAGTGCGGCGTACAGCGGATGTTCGGGGTGCCAGGTCTGCACCCACATCTGGGCGCCGGCCGAGTGCATCGCATCGCGCCCGGCCCGGCCGGCGGCCTGCATCAGCAACGCGAACAAACGCTCGGCGGCGCGGAAGTCGACGCTGAACAATGCGGCGTCGGCATTGACCACCACCACCAGGCCGATACGGCGGAAGTCGTGGCCCTTGGCCACCATCTGCGTGCCCACCAGCACATCGGTGTCGCCGGCGTGCATGCTGGCCAGTTGCGCCTCCAGGCTACCCTTGGTGCGCGTGGTGTCGGCATCGATGCGTGCGACGCGGGCACCGGGCAGCAGCGCGGCGAGCTGTTCCTCCACCCGTTCGGTGCCGCGGCCGAGGGGCTGCAGGTCGAGGTCGCCGCATTCCGGGCAGGCCCGCGGCACGCGCTCGACAAAACCGCAGTGGTGGCAACGCAGCGTGCGATCGCTCTTGTGGAACACCCGCCAGGCGCTGCAGTGCGGGCAGCCGCTTTTCCAGCCGCAACTGGCGCAATGCAGCACCGGTGCGTAACCGCGGCGATTGAGCAGCACCAGGCACTGCTCGCCGCAGGCGATGCGTTCGCGCATCGCTGCGAGCAACGACGGCGCGACCAAGCTGTCGCGCAGCACCTGCTTGCCGTGCACCTCGATCACACGCTTCAGGTCAAGAGTGTGGACGGCCGGCAAGGCCGCCCCGGCAACGCGCTCGTGCATGGCATGCAGTTGGTAGCGCACCGCCGCGCCGCCTTCGCCGCGCTGGGCGTTGAACCAGGTCTCCAGCGACGGCGTGGCCGAGCCGAGGATGACCGGCACCTGCGTGGCCTTGCCCCGGTACACCGCCAGATCGCGGGCCGAGTAGCGCGCTCCCTCCTGCTGCTTGTACGAGGGGTCGTGCTCCTCGTCGACCACGATCAGGCCGAGCCGCGGCAGGCTGGCGAACACCGCCATGCGCGTGCCCAGCACCAGATCGGCATGGCCGAGGTGGGCCGCCAACCAGTGCTGCAGCCGCTGCGCCGGCGTGAGCCCGCTGTGTAGCGACACCAACCGGTGGTTGGGAAAGCGCGCGGCAAAACGCGCCTCCAGCTGCGGTGTGAGGTTGATCTCGGGCACCAGCACCAGGGCCTGTCGGCCCTCAGCCAGCGCCTCGGCCGCGGCCCGCAGGTACACCTCGGTCTTGCCGCTGCCGGTGACGCCGTGCACCAAGTGGGTGGTGGCCGGCGCAGCGGCTGCGACCGCCGCGAGTACCGCGGATTGCTCAGCGCTCAAGGCCGGCAGCACGGGTGGCTCGACGGCCTCTCGAGGGGCGGCCAGCGTCTTGTGCAGCCGCTTGAGGCGCCGGCCGAGCGCCGCCTGGTCGAGGTTGCGCAACTCCGGCGGCAGCGCGGCCAGTGCCAGCTCGCCCTGGCTGCGCTGGTAGTAGGCCGCGGCGAAGCGCAGCAACTCGCGCCATTCGCCGGCCAGCGGCGGCAGCGCGTCCAGCACCTCGATCACCTCGCGCAGCGCCGGCTCGGTCGCTGTCGCCGACACCGACGCCGGCTCGCAGTGCCACACCAACCCCGTCACCGTGCGGCGGCCCAGCGGCACCCGTACCAGTTGCCCAGGCAGCAAAACGCCGGTGCTTCGGTAGTCCAGCGCGCCCTCCAGACCGCTGTGGCGCGGTAGCTCCACCAATACGGCGACGGTCCAGGCCTGCGCAGCAGCACTCACACTTGGCCCTGCAACTTCGTGTGCAATCGAGCAAATGACGCCAAGTCACTGTTCCTATTGCTGTTTTTTAAGTCATCCACGGGGATTGTGGATAACTTTGTGAGCAACCAACGCCACCGGCAGAGATTCATGATGAGAAATCGCAGCGAACCATGCCGGCACCTTCCTCGCTGCCCGCAGAAAGATTTGCGCAAATCAAGCACTTAGCGAATTCGCACGGACCGTCAAGGGGTCGATTGAAATTTTCTGCGGCGGGCCCATCGCACCAACCAAGTTGGGGATAACTGCCCGCCTAGCGTGCAGTGCAACACCCGGCTGGAACTCAAGTTGCGCGCCGCATGGCACGTGAGTGAGCATGAACCGTCTCGATCAGCACGGCCACGGCCTCCGGCGGCGTGAACTGGCTGATGCCATGACCGAGATTGAAGACATGGCCCGGGTGCGGACCAAAACTGTCGAGCACGCGACGAGCCTCTGCCTCGATCGCCGCAGCCGGCGCAAACAGCACGTTGGGATCCAGATTGCCCTGCAAGGCCACCCGGTGGCCGACGCGCTCGCGGGCCCCACCCAGATTGACCGTCCAGTCCAGCCCGAGGGCGTCCGTCTCCAGCCCAGCCAGCTCATCCAACCAGATGCCGCCGCCTTTGGTGAACACGATGCGGGGCACCGGGGCGCCGTCATGTTCGCGCTTGAGCTGGCTCAGCACCCGCCGGGTGTACGCCAGACTGAAGGTCTGGAAGGCACCGTCGGCCAGCACCCCGCCCCAGCTGTCGAAGATCATCACCGCCTGGGCGCCGGCATCGATTTGGGCGTTCAGGTAGGCCGCCACCGCATCGGCGTTGACGGCCAGGATGCGGTGCATCAGATCGGGCCGGCTGTACATCAGGCTCTTGACCCGGCGGTAGTCGTCGCTGCCGCCGCCCTCGACCATGTAGCAGGCCAGCGTCCAGGGGCTGCCGGAAAAACCGATCAGCGGCACGCGGCCATTGAGGGCGCGGCGGATGGAGGTGACGGCGTCGAAGACGTAGCGCAGCTTGGCCATGTCGGGCACGGCCAGCGCGGCGACATCGGTTTCATCGCGCACGGTCTTGGCAAAACGCGGGCCCTCGCCGATGGCAAAGCTCAGCCCGAGGCCCATCGCATCGGGCACCGTGAGGATGTCGGAGAACAGGATGGCCGCATCCAGCGGGTAACGCGCCAGCGGCTGCAGCGTCACCTCGGTGGCGTAGTCGACATTGGTGGCCAACCCCATGAAGCTACCTGCCTTGGCGCGGATGTCGCGGTACTCCGGCAGGTAGCGCCCGGCCTGGCGCATCAGCCACACTGGCGTGTGGTCGGTGGGTTCGCGCCGCAGCGCACGCAGGAAAGTGTCGTTCTGAAGAGGCGCGTACATGGGCGGATTGTAGAAACCGTGGATCGTGGCCGCCGATGCGGTACAGGGGCCTGAAAACACAACGCCCGGTCACCACCAGGGCGCCGGGCGTCTGACGCGGCTGCCGCGCGGGCCACAGCCCGCCGACAGCCGGTGCGTCACTTCTTGCGGAACTTGCGGATCGCAGCGATCTGCGCGGCCATGGCAGCAAACTCGCTGGTGGCCTTGGCCAGGTCGAGGTCGCTCTTGGCATTCTTCATCGCTTCGGCAGCAAGGCGCTTGGCCTCTTCAGCCTTGGCTTCGTCAAGGTCATGGCCGCGGATGGCAGTGTCGGCCAGCACGGTAACCGTGCCCGGCTGCACCTCCAGGATGCCGCCGGCGACGAAAACGAACTCTTCCTCGCCGTTGTCGGCCCGCTCGATGCGCACCGCCCCCGGCTTGATGCGCGTGATCAGCGGGGTGTGCTTGGGCAGGATGCCCAGTTCACCCGCTTCACCCGGCAGCGCGACGAACTTCGCCTCACCCGAGAAGATGGACTTCTCGGCGGAGACGACGTCTACGTGGATGGTTGCCATGCTGGAACCTTTCGTCGCTGCTTATTGAATCTTCTTGGCTTTCTCGAAAGCCTCGTCGATCGTGCCAACCATGTAGAACGCCTGTTCCGGCAGGTGGTCGCACTCGCCGTTGACGATCATCTTGAAGCCGCGGATGGTTTCCTTCAGCGGCACGTACTTGCCGGGCGAGCCGGTGAACACTTCGGCCACGTGGAACGGCTGCGACAGGAAGCGCTGGATCTTGCGAGCACGGGCCACGGCCAGCTTGTCGTCCGGCGACAGCTCGTCCATGCCCAGGATGGCGATGATGTCGCGCAGTTCCTTGTAGCGCTGTAGCGTTTGCTGCACGGCCTGGGTGGTCGCGTAGTGATCTGCACCCACCACATTCGGGTCCATTTGACGGCTTGTGCTGTCCAGCGGATCGACGGCCGGGTAGATGCCGAGCGAGGCGATTTCACGCGACAGCGCCACGGTCGAGTCCAAGTGGGCGAAGGTCGTGGCAGGCGACGGATCGGTGTAGTCATCCGCAGGCACGTACACGGCCTGGATCGAGGTGATCGAACCCACCTTCGTCGACGTGATGCGTTCCTGCAGGCGGCCCATTTCTTCGGCCAGCGTCGGCTGGTAACCCACGGCGGACGGCATGCGGCCCAGCAGCGCGGACACTTCGGTACCGGCCAGCGTGTAGCGGTAGA
>JBDTQF010000062.1:0-17308 GCA_039932275.1 Burkholderiales bacterium | reverse complement strand
ACGACAACTTCCGCGCCAAGCGCTACATCGCCAAGTACACCATCAACCCGGCCATTGCCCACGGCATCAGCCACGAGGTGGGCAGCATCCGCACCGGCAAGTGGGCCGACCTGGTGTTCTGGAAGCCGGCGTTCTTCGGCATCAAGCCCAGCCTCATCATGAAAGGCGGCTTCATCGCCGCGGCCGCGATGGGCGACCCCAACGCCAGCATCCCGACGCCGCAGCCGGTGCACTTCCGCCCCATGTTCGGCAGCTTCGGCCGCGTGACCGCAGCCACCTCGATCAGCTTCGTCTCGCAGGCCTCACTGGTGCTCGGCCAAGCGCAGGCCTACGGCCTGAGCAAGAAGCTCGCGGCGGTGAAGAACTGCCGCAACGTCGGCAAGGCGCAGATGCTGCTCAACAACTACGCCCCGGTGATGGAGATCGACGCGCAGACCTACACCGTGCGCGCCGATGGCCAGCTGTTGACCTGCGAGCCGGCGACTGAGTTGCCGATGGCGCAGCGGTATTTTTTGTTCTGATACCGCCATGCACACGCTGCCGAGGCAGCCTGTCAACGCCACCTTCCAGGCCTTTGCCCGGTTGAGGTTGCTGGGCTGCTTGGCAGGCCCGGGTGGGCAGGCCAACAAGAAAGCCGTACGGGCCATTGCGCGCGCAAGCGCAGCGAAGCAGACCCCGTCCACGGCGCGATGAAGTGGCCAGATCGAGTGCAGCGCCGATAAGACTTACGCACACCGATTGACCTCGTCGCGATCGAACTTCCACCCACGCAGCTGGCCCGGCGACGACAACGCCGAGCGCTCGAAGGCATCCAGCTCGGCCTGCAGTTGCTGGCCACCCCCCAACTGCTCAAGGTAATCACGAACCGCCTGGTTCAAGCTCTTGCCCATGGCCTGGGCAGCAGCCCGGGCACGCTCAGCCACTTGTTCGTCGACAGACAGTGTGATGTTCATGGTGAGCCTTCCCAGCAAAGAATGCTATCGAATCGGTTCAGAACAGGGCCTCAGGGCTGAACGTAGGCCGTCTTCACCGTCGTATAGAACTCAGTCGCATAGCGGCCCTGCTCGCGTGGGCCGAAGCTCGACCCTTTGCGTCCGCCGAAGGGCACGTGTGCATCGACGCCGGCGGTCGGCGCGTTGACCATCACCATACCGGCCTGCAGATGGCGCTTGAAATGGGCCGCGAGCTTGAGCGACGTGGTGCAGATGCCGGCCGAGAGGCCGTAGTCGGTGTCATTCGCCAGCGCCAGCGCCTCATCGGCGTCGACGGCCCGGATCACTGCGGCCACGGGGCCGAAGATTTCCTCGCGGCAGATGCGCATCGAATTGGTCGCGCCGGTGAACAGCGCCGGGCGCAGATAGAACCCGGGCTGGCCGTCGATCTCCGCCAGCGCCTCGCCGCCAAAAACCAACGTCGCGCCCTCGGCGCGGCCGACCTCGATGTAGCGCAGGTCCTGCGCCAGCTGCGTGGCATCGACCACCGGTCCGATCACGGTGCCGGGGCGGCGCGCATCACCGATGACCAATGTCTTGAGCTTGGCCAGCATCGCCTCGACAAAGCGGTCGTGGATGCCAGCGGTAACGATCAACCGCGAGCTGGCGGTGCAGCGCTGGCCGGTCGAAAAGTAGGCGCCGTTGATGGCGCAAGCCACAGCGACATCGAGATCGGCATCGTCGAGCACGACCAGCGGATTCTTGCCGCCCATTTCGAGCTGGAACTTGGCCATGGCACCCTGGCGCCCCACACAGGCCTGTGCCACCCGGCGCCCGGTGCCCTCCGATCCGGTAAAGGTGACGCCGGCAACGCGAGCATCGTTCAGCAGCGCCTCGCCCACGTCCCGGCCACGGCCCATGACCAGGTTGAAGGTGCCGGCCGGCAGCCCGGCACGGCTGAGAATCTCGGTCAGCGCCCAGGCACTGCCGGGCACCAGCTCGGCAGGCTTGAAAACCACCGCATTGCCGTAGGCCAGCGCCGGCGCGATCTTCCAGGCCGGGATCGCGATCGGGAAGTTCCACGGCGTGATGATCGAGACCACGCCGATCGGTTCGCGCGTGATCTCCACGGTCATGCCCGGACGGGTCGACGCGAGCAGTTCGCCAGGCACACGCAGCGCCTCACCGGCAAAGAACTTGAAGATCTGCGCGGCGCGCTGCACTTCGCCAAGCGCGTCGGGCAATGCCTTGCCTTCTTCCCGCGCGAGCAGATCGGCAAGCTCCGCGCTGCGCGAGAGGATTTCGCCACCGACCCGGTCCAGCACGTCCGAACGCTGTTGCGGCGTGAAGGCCGCCCACTTCGGCTGCGCGGCCAGCGCCGCGCCCACCGCGGCATTGGCCTGCGCCGCGTCGGCATGGGCGTACTGGCCGATCACGTCGCGGGTGTCCGAAGGGTTGATGTTCTCGGTGCTGGCGCTGCCGTCGACCCATTCGCCGGCGATGTAGTTGCGCTGGGTGGTCATTTGCTCTCCGGATACAGGCCACGGGTGCGGGCGAACAAGCGTGTGAGGCCCAGCAAGCCGCCGATGTTCGGCATCGGCTGGCCAAGACGTTCGCCGATTTCGTACACCGCACCCACGATCGCATCGAGCTCGATGGCTCGACCGGCTTCGACGTCCTGCAACATCGACGTCTTGAACGCGCCGAGCCGGGCGGTGACCGCGTGCCGGTCCTCGGCCCCCTCGGCCACCTGGCACCCGATGCGTTCGCCGATGGCAGCCGCTTCCTGCATCGCCGCCGAACAGAACCCGCGTACCAGTGGATCGGCGAGAAGCCGGTCGATGGTGGCGCCGGTGATCGCGCTGACCGGATTCATCGTCAGGTTGCCCCACAGCTTGTACCAAATGTCGCGGCGCACATCGACGGACTGGGTGGCCTGGAAGCCGGCTTGTGCCAGCAGATCGACCACGGCCTGGGCGCGCGCGCTGTGTCCACCGCGAGGCTCGCCGACGATCAAGCCCCGACCCATGCGGTGCTGCACCAACCCTGGCTCGGGGCTTGCCGCGCTCGCGTGCACGACGCAGCCGAGGGTCTGCTCGAACGGGATCGCCGCCGCGATCGTGCCGCCGGGATCGACGCTCTGCAGCGGCCCACCGGGGAAGCCGGCCACCTCATGGCAAAACCACCAAGGCACGCCGTTCATCGCCGGCAGCACCAGCGTGTGCGGCCCAAGCAGCGGTGCGATGTTGAGCGCCACGGCCGTCAACGCAGGTCCCTTGACCGCCACGATGACGAGGTCCTGCACACCGAGTTCTGCCGCGCTGTCGCTGGCCCGTGCCGGACCCCTCACCGGTCCCTCCGCGGTCTCCATGCGCCAGCCGTCGCGGCGCAACGCGTCGAGCGTCGCGCCCCGTGCCAGCGCGGCCACCTCGCGCCCTGCGGCTGCGAGACGCGTTCCGATGAATCCACCGATGGCGCCAGCGCCCACGATGCAAATTTTGGTCATCATGGCCTCTTTAGTCCCTCGTCAACAACGATACGGGTCCGCGCAACGTGCCGCTCGTTGGATCGGGTCGGTTCATGTTCATGCGTCGGTCTGCGTTGTTTCGAGGTCCAGCAACTTGCCTGGATTCATCAGGTTGAAGGGGTCGAACGCAAGCTTCAGTGCGCGCATCAACTTCAGTTCGACGGCCGACTTGTAGCGCGCCGACTCGTCGCGCCGCAGCACACCGAGGCCGTGCTCGGCCGAGATCGACCCGCCATGCGCCACCACGGCGTCATGCACTCGGCGATTCATCGGCGCTTCGAGCGCCGCGAAGGCCGCGTCAAGCTCGGCGCCGCTGCCACCGGCCGGCGGCGACACGTTGTAGTGCAGGTTGCCATCGCCGAGATGGCCGAAGACAACCAGCCGCTGGCCCGGAAACTCACACGCAATCGCCTCGTCGGTCGTGGCAATGAACGAGGCGATGCAGGAGATGGGCAACGAGATGTCGTGCTTGATCGTCCGGCCCTCGGCCCCCTGCGCTTCGGAGATGCCCTCGCGCAGCGCCCACAACGACCTGAACTGCGCCAAGCTGCTCGACAACGCAGCGTCGCTCGCGAGCCCCTGATCCATCGCGGCTTCGAGCAGCGATTCAAGCGCCGCCTGGGCGTGCGCCTCGTTCTCGCTGTCGCTGATCTCGATGAGCACATACCACGGCGACCGTTGGTCCAGAGGCAGCCGGGCAGCGTCGGCATGCTTCTCGACCAGGCCGATGCAGGTGTCGCTCATCAGTTCGAAGGCGGTCAACCCTGGCCCTATCCGCGCCTGCGCCAGTTGCAGCAACTCGACCGCCTGCCGCGGCGCCGGCACCGCGACGAAGGCGGCAACCTGCGCCGCCGGTTGCGGGAACAACTTCAGCACCGCGCCGGTGATGATGCCCAGCGTGCCTTCGCTGCCGATGAAGAGATCGCGCAGGTCGTAGCCGGTGTTGTCCTTGCGCAGCCCGCGCAGGCCATTCCATACCTCGCCCTCCGCCGTGACCACCTCGAGCCCCAGACACAGGTCGCGCGCATTGCCGTAGCGCAGGACCTGCACGCCACCGGCATTCGTTGCCAGGTTGCCACCGATCGTGCAGCTGCCCTCGGCCGCGAGACTCAAGGGAAACAGAAGGCCAGCCTCGCGGGCCGCCTCCTGCACCTGTTGCAGCGTGATGCCGGCTTCGACCTCGATCGTGTTGTTGGCAGGATCGATCGCACGCACCCGGTTGAGCCGCGTCAGCGACAGCACCAGTGCACGGCCTGAAACATCGGGCGTCGCCCCGCCGGACAGACCCGTGTTGCCACCCTGCGGCACGACGGGGACGCGCTGGCTGTGGCAGCAACGCAGGATGCTGGCGATATCGGCAACCGAATCGGGCTGGGCGACGGCAATCGCGTCGCCACGCCACTTGCCGCGCCAGTCGGTGAGGAAGGGCGCCATCTCCGTCGGCTCGGTGTAGAGCCGACCGGAAAAGGTGTGGCGCAGCGTCGTCAGGTCCATGGCTCGGTGCCTCCCCTCAATAGCCGTTGCAGCCTGCCGGCGCCGGTCAGCCTGCAGCAGCTCGCGGGCCGGCGCCGCGTGGTGGTTCGCATCGAACAGGCGCCGACCGACCTTGCAGGTCCCACTGCGCTGCGAGTGGACGTGAGTGTCCGCGAGCAATCAGCGCACGGACAATCAATAGATTCGGGGACCGTTTTCAAGCGAGCATTGATAGTCGGGTCCGCAGACCCAGGAGCACGGCAGGCCTGCGGCATGGTGGCGCCTGGCTCAGGACGCCGCGGCCACCGCAAGCATGGTCCCTTCGGACAAAAGATCGTCCAGGCCGGCTCCCAGTAGCGGCCCCACCCGCTGCAGCACCGCCAGCGTCCGACACTCACTTCACTGCACCGGTCTGCTCGATCGCGAATCGTGCGGCCCAGCTCTCAACCGGCTCGAAACCCGGGTCGGCGCGGCAGGCGGCTTCGGTCTCGGCCCAGATCTCGGCGTCGGGCTTGTCCAGCTCCAACGGGTCGCCATGCGGCTGCGGCACGTACCACGGCGTGTCCAGGTAGACCTCGACGGTGTTGCCTTCGAGGTCCTGGAAGTAGATCGACAGTGCATTGCCGTGGTTCATGCCCCGCATCTGCGTGGCACCCGCTTCGAGCGCACGGGCGCGCAAATGGCGCAGGTCGTCGATCGCCCCCACCTTGAACGACAGCTGCATCACGGTGCTCGGGGCTGCGGGATCGCGCCCGCCGGCCAGCACCAGCTGGTGGTGCTGCGTCGGCGAACCGCTGAGGAAATTGAGCTGGAACTTGAAGTTCTTCCCTACACCGGTGTCGGTCAGGCGCAGGCCGAACACCTGGGTATAGAAACGAGTCATGGCGTCGACGTCGCGCACGAAGATGCCGAAGTGCGACAGCTGCGGACTGGTCAGGGTGGTCATCGCGGATCCCTCAGGGTTGGAGGACGATCTTGCCAACAGTGTCGGAGGCGTCCAGCAGTTGGTGCGCGCGCCGAGCCTCGGCAAGCGGCAGCAGCGTGGCGCGCGGCGCGCGGATCGAGCCGCGGGCCATCGCGTCGATCGCGTCATGCATCAACGCCTGGCGGCGGCCAGGGTCGGCATCGAAGGTGTGCATCGAGAAGGTGCGTACAGCCAGGCTGCGGCCAAGCAGCAGACGCAGCTCGGCGAACGCGTCACGCGACGGCGGCCCGCCGACGATGTTGTACGAGACTGCCATGCCTAGCGGCGCCAGCGCATGTAGGCAGGCAATGAAGAGCTCCCCGCCGACCGGGTCGATGGCGAGGTCGACGCCGCGGCCGTTGGTCAGCGCCATCACGCGGCCGGCCAATGAGGCCGGCTCGGGCTCGATCGCCGCGTCGGCGCCGTTGTCGAGCGCGAAGGCACGCTTGGCTTCGGTGCTGGCCACCGCGATGACACGCAAGCCGCGCGAACGGCCGAGCTGCACCATCGCCGACGCCACCCCCCCGGCGGCACCCGTGAGCAGCACCGAACGCGGCTCGACTGCGCCGCCACAGCCGAACAGCAACGCCTGGGCCAGCTGGAAGTTCGGCAGGCTGACCGCGTCGATGAAGTCGATGCTAGGCGGCAGGTGGTACAGCGCCTCGGCCGGCGCGACGGCGTACTCGGCGTAGCCACCGCCGCGCTGCTCCAGCTCCCGCGAGCTGAGCAGCACGCGATCACCGACCGCGACCCCGGTGCAGCCAGCGCCGAGCGCCTCGACGACGCCGGCCACCTCGTTGCCCGGAACCGCCGGCAGCGACGGCATCCACTTGTAGCGGCCAGTGCGCATCAACACGTCGGGCCGGCCCACACCGATGGCCAGCGCCTTGATGCGCGCCTGGCCCGGCCCGGGCACGGGCAGCGGCAGCTCAATCAGCTCAAGCGCTTCGATCCCACCCGGCCGGCGTATGACGATAGCCTTCATCCCTGCTTCCTGCTTCATCGTTGGCCGTCGTGCACGCGGACCTGCTCCTTGGTCAGCCCACCCAGGCGGGCGTGCACCCGGCCACCATCGGCCATCACCAGGGCATAGAAGATCTCGTCAGGCCGCGGCCCATCCTGCACGCCGACCTCCATGGCATTGAAATGGCTGCGCACGTAGGCGGCGTGGATGTAGTGCAGCGGCACCATCAGCCGGTAGCCGGTGGCGGCCACGGCCTTGGCCGCCGGCACGATAGCCTTAGGCTCGCCGAGCACGGCGCGCATCGCCCAGCCGCCCGCCTCGTGCCAGACCGCACCGTGCTCGATCTCGCCGGCCGTACCGACGATCGCCGCCTTGCCATAGGCTTCGACGCGCTCCTTGCCGAGCACGGCCGCGGCTTGTTCGGCAAGTTCCCGGCCCAGTTCGCGCAGTTCGGCCATGAACGGCAGCAGGTCGGCCTCGTAGCGGCCGGCATACGGATTGCGCACGACGGCGCCAGCCGCGACCATGCGCAGCGGCACCTGCGGTGTAGGGCCGCCTTCATGGTGAATGGTTTCGATCGTCAGGACCTGCTTGCGGATCTGGATCAACGACATCGGATGTTCTCCTTGGTGATCGGAGCCGGCCGCGCGCATCTGGCGGCGGGTAGGCTCCGTGGAAACGACTACAGGCGAGGCAGCTTGGCGTCGTTGACGACCTGGGTCCACTTCTGCGTTTCGGCGCCGACCATCGCCGCCATTTCCTGCGGGGTACTGGCGCGCGGCTCGCCGCCCATTTCCTCGAGCCGAGCTTTGACTGCAGGCACCTGCAGCGCCTTCAACGTTTCGGCATGGAGCTTCTCGACGATGGCCATCGGCGTGCCGGCCGGCACCATCCATCCAGCCCACGAACGCACGTCATAGCCCGGCACACCCTGCTCGGCCACCGTCGGCACACTTGGCATGCCCGCCCACCGCTGCGGCCCGGTGACGGCGATGGCCTTCAACTTGCCGGCTTTCAACTGCGGCAGCACGGCGGTGGCAGGCGCAATGACCACCGGAATTTCACCGCTCAGAACGGCGGTGATGGAGGCCGCGTCGCCGCGGAACGGCACGTGCAGCAGCGGCACGCTGGCCATCTTGGCCAGCAGTTCACCGGCCAGGTGGTGCGTCGAGCCGACCCCCGCGGTGCCGTAGGCCAACCCGCCGGGCGTGGTTTTCGCGGCGGCGATCAGATCACCGAGGCTGCGGATATTCGAATCCGGCCTGGCGACGAGCAGGAACGGGAAATAGGTGATCGTCGACACCATCTGGAAACTGTTGACCGTCTGGTACGGCAGCTTCTCGTAGATCGCGCCAGCGACGGCATGCCCGCCGGTGGCCAGCAGCATCGTGTAACCATCGGGCGCCGCACGCGCCACTGTCGCCGAGGCCAACGTCCCCCCTGCCCCGGTGACCGCATCGACGACCAAGGGCTGACCCAGCCCCTTGCTCATCTCTGCCCCCATCAGCCGCGCGATGGTGTCGGCGTTGCCACCGGCAGCGAAGCCCTGCACGACCCGGATCGGTCTGGCAGGCCAGGTGTCGGCCAGGACGGGCGACATGCCGCCCAGAGACAGCACAAGCGCAGCGAATGCGCGACGTTGGATCACGAAGTTCATCATTTCCTCGATACGAGTGTGGTGGCAAGCGGGGGCATCAGGGCGGTCTGCGGGCAAACCTTCGTTGCCGCGCGCCCTGCACGGGCCGGTGACCTCAGTCCTGCGCGACGACCGGGTTGCGCAGCGTGCCGATCCCTTCGATCTCGACCTCGACCGTGTCCCCCGGCTTCATGAAGCGCTGCGGATTGCGGCTCCAGCCCACTCCCGCCGGCGTGCCGGTGGCGATCACGTCACCCGTCATCAAGGTGAAGATGGTCGACGCGTAGGCGATCAGTCGCGGGATCGGGAAGATCATGTGGCCGGTGTGGCTGTCCTGCACGGTCTCACCGTTCAGGCGCGTGACCAAGCGCAGCTCCCGACCCGGCGCAATCTCGTCGGCGGTGACCATCCACGGGCCGAACGGGCCGGTGCCCTCGAAGTTCTTGCCCGACGCGATCTGCTTGGCGTGGAACTGCCACTCGCGCACGCTGACGTCGTTGTAGATCGAGTAGCCGGCGACGTGCTCGTAGGCACGTTCGGCCGGAATGTCGCGACCCGGCTTGCCGATGATCACCGCCAGCTCCCCTTCCCAATCGAGGGTGCCAGAGACACGTGGCCGCACCACCGGCGCCTGGTGACCGACCTGCGAGCGCCACACGCGCAGGAAAATTGGCGGCTCCTCGGACAACTCCCGTTGCAGGCCCGAGGCGATCACCTCCTGATGGTGATCCATGTAGTTCCGTACCGCGCAAACGATCTTCTCCGGACGCGGAATGACGGGCAAGTAGGTGAGCCCTGCCAGCGGCAGCTCGGCCGCGAGACCTTGCACCAACTCATGGCGCCGAGCGTAGGCCTCGCTGCCCAGGAAGTCGGCCAGCGTCGCGCAGCCACTGCGTGCGCGCAGCGACGCCACACCGTCGCCGATGACGACACCCCAATCTTCACGCCCCTGGTTGGCATAGGACAAAAGCTTCATACATTCCTCCGGTTGATCGCTTCAATATGCATTGTTATAAATAATACGCACAAAATGTAGTAAGCACAAACCCGCATTTTGTGCATAAGACAGTACACTCGTCTAAAAGGACCTCCCCAGATGCCAGATCAGGACCTCCCCCTTGCCGATCGCGCCTACCGCGCCCTGCGCCAAGCCATCGTGCGCGGCGAGTTCGAACCCGGGGCACGGCTGCGCGTCGAGGAACTGACGCGGCGCTTCGCGGTCAGCAGCAGCCCGCTGCGCGAAGCGCTGAACCGCCTGTCGGGGCAGGGGCTGGTGCGTTCACTCGAGAACCGCGGGTTCCGCGTCGCTCCGTTGACGGCGCAAGGTGTGAGCGACACCGCACGGGTGAGGACACTGGTTGAATCGGAAGCGCTTCGCGACTCGATCGCCCATGGCAACGACGCCTGGGAGGCGCAGGTAGTCGGTGCAGCACACGCCTTGGAGCTGACCGAGCGGCGTCTCGGCGGCGAGGCGCAGGTGCTGGACGACGACTGGTCGGCGCGGCACCGCGCCTTCCACCTCAGCCTTTACACCGCCTGCAGCTCCCCGATGCTGATCGAGCTAGCCGATCTGCTGTTCGACAACGCAGAGCGCTACCGGCGCTGGTCGGCGCGGTACCGCCAAGCACCCCGCGACAAGCACGATGAGCACCAACAGCTACTGAAGGCAGTGCTGGCACGCGACGCCGACGGTGCGGTCGATCTGTTGCGACGTCACATTGGCCGGACCGAGAAGCTCGTCGTCGCTGCGCTGCAAGGTGCCAACGCCAACCGGCTGCAGTAGGTCCACGCCAGGCTCGTTCACGATCGTCCGTCAGCCCCGCTCGACAATCCACGATGCCACTTGACCTGCCTGGCACGGAGTCAGACCGAGTCGTCGTTGTCGCCAACCTACGCAGCCTTAGTGCAGTAGGCACCGAGCAACCTTCCAAGGTCTGCCCCCGGCTCAGCGAGAGCGAGATCGTGGCGACCCTGAAGGAAGGAGAGGCCGGCGTGCCGGTGGCCGAGGTGTGCGGCAAGGATGGCATCAGCTCACCGACCTATTACGCTTGGAAGAGCAAGTACGCGCGCCAAGACTAATGTGAGCAAGTTGGGCTTTTCACGGTGAGTGCTAGAAATGGCTTGTCGCCCGGACAGCGACTGGGTGATCAGCTCAGAAGTAAAGGCGTGCGCGCAGTTCGACCCGCGACCGGACGGCACGCTCGCCGTACTCGCTGCCCGGATTACCGCGGTTCAGCGCCATGCGGACCCGAAGCTCCACGTTCTTGATGCCCGTGTACAGCAGTTCGGGAATCAGTGACCAGCTGTGGTCGCCGGTGTTCGCAATCAAGGTGACCGACGGGGTGAGGTCGAGGATGTCGAACGGCTCCTTCTGGCTCACGCGCAGGTAGGCGTAGCGTTGGGCGGGGCTCGGTCGGTTGTAGCCCTGAACCGCGGCGCGGCCGGCCAGCGACGCCAGCGCTGGATTGCCAGCCGACGTGCGCGCCAGGTCGTAGAACGCACTGAGTTCCTCGGTGCCGTAGCCACCGCCGTTGCGGTAGAACTCGAAGATGACCGTGGTGTCGCGCTCGGTGAGGTAGCGCAGGCCGATGAGTGCGCTGTCGTAGCTGCGGACCTGGCTCTTCAACGTGCCGCCCTCCAGCACGGCACGCGGCGCGTCCGCGACCCGGGCCCACTCGCCATGGATCTCCAGCTGGCTGCCGAGGTTGCGCGAGAAGTCGATGCCGAAGCGTGGGCCACGGCTGCCGCGGCCAGCCCATATCACGTCAATGTCGGTGTCGTAGACCAGCGCATAAAGCTTGAGCGCCGGATTGGCATGGCCAGCGTTCGTTGCGCCGCCGCCGAAGTCCTCGTTGAGGTCGCCCGTGGTGGGCACCACCGCTGCGGTCAGTGCCAGGGTCTGGAGCGGGCCGTCGAAGCTGCGTACCCATGCCCCCGTGGCCATGACGAAGCCCTCGCGCGCCAGCTCCGGGTCGGTCGGGTCCTTGGCGCGCTCCAGGAACGCGACCGGGCTCCACGCGTAGCCCTTGCCCCAGCGCAGCGCGCGCTTGCCGATCTGCAGGTTGCTGCCCGCGTCGATCTGCCACGAGGCATAGGCCTCGTAGTGCCGGTAGTCGCTTGTGGTGCCGCGTGGCTCGTCGAGCCAGCTGGCGTGGCCGGTGAAGTTGAAGCTGAGCGACTGGTGTCGCAGCACCGCCGACAACTCGGCCGCCGCACCCAGCCGGTTGGCGCTGCTGCGGGCCTCGCCGGGGTACTGCAAGGCGTATCCCGCCGACCCGGGCCGCAGCCACTGGTGCTCAGGCCGTCCCTCGACAAAGCCGGTCCACTCGAAGGCCTTCTTGTCATAGGCCGAGGGGTCGAAGCTCTCGTCGGCGGCCACTGCCGGCAAGGCCAGCAGGCCTGCCAACGCGGCCAGGACGGCGAGCACGGGCGCCGTGCGACGACTCACCGCAGTTCCTTGAGTCGCGGCAGGTACTCCAGCGTGAAGGCTTCGTCGGGCACTTTGCGCGCCTTGATCGTGCCGTAGAGCATCAGCGACTTGTAGCCCTTGTGCAGCGGGCTTTCGGTCTCCAGCGTTGCAGGACGCTTGATGCCACCGCCGAAGTCCTTGATGTCCTTGTAGGTCAGCGTCTTGATCAGTAGCCCGCTGGCGGCATAACACTCGATCGAGACCGGCAGCGTCGTCTTCTTGTCGACCTTCATCGTCAAGCGGTCGTAGGCCACGTCGCCAGTGCGCGCCTTGAGCGACAGCGTGTAGGTCGCAGCCTCCTCGACAACCTTCTCGACCGTGTATTCGACCGAGAACTCGAGCGCAAGGATGTCGGCGTTGTTAAAGATGCCCCCGGTCACCGACTGCAGGCTGGTGATGCGCACCGGCTTGCCCACGGCGGGGATGTAGAGCCACATGTTCTCGCCCAGGCGCAGCGTGGCGCGGTCACGTTCACTGGCCGGGTCGAGGAACAGCGCAGCGATCTTGTCCTTGCCCTTCTTCACCGAGTACAGGACGAACTCCTTGCGCGAACCGTCGGGCTCGATGGTGACGAGCTTGCGCACCATCTCGTAGGTCTCGGGCTCCATCTTGCGATCGAGCTGCTGCAGCAAGGCCGTACCGTCGACGGCGAAGGCAGGCGCAGACAGGAGCAGCCAGGCCACAGGAATCAGGGACAACAGCTTCTTCATCTTGTTCTCCAGGCTGCGCTCAAACGTGCCGCAGCGCATTGATCGGATCGAGCCGCGACGCCTTCCAGGCCGGCTGCAGGCTCGCCAGGATGGCCACGCCCACCACCAGCAGGGCGACCGTGACCACTTGGCCGGCGCCGATGGTCGGTGCCATCACCAGATCGGACTGCTGGCCGAAGGCGAAATGCGGCTGCCAGAGGTTGATGGCATAGATCGCCGCCAGGCTGAGCACCGTGCCCAGCACGGTCCCGATGACTCCGAGCAGCAGCCCCTCCGAGAGGAACAGCGACAGGATGCGCGACGGTCGCGTGCCGATGGCGGCGATGGTGCCGATCTCGCGGATGCGCTCGTACACCGCCATCACCATCACGTTCATCACGCTGACCAGCACGATGGACACCAGCACCACCTTGATGAACACCGTCATCAGGTCGATCATCCGTGCCAGGCTGGCGAACGGCGACAAGTCGGCCCAGGTGTGGACTTCCAGCTGCGGCTGGCCGCTGCCTGGCCCCGCGCCTGCACTGGCGGCACCGGCCGGCGGAGTGGCCGTCTTGCCCTTCGTGGAGCCCAGTGCTTCGCTGAGCGAGGCTGTCACGCGGTCGAGCTGGGCCGGGTCCTTCAGCCGGATCGCGATCTCGCTGACCTCGGCGTCCTTCATGCGCAGCAGCTCGCGCGCGTCGTCGATGTGCATGTAGCCGTCGCGGCCGCCGGGGCCTGAGATGGCCTCAGTGACGCTGCGGATGACGAAGGTCTTGCCGTTGACCGAACCGTCACGGTTGGTGGCCACGATCACCGCCGTGTCGCCCACCTTGACCTTCATGCCGCGGGCCAGCAGCAGCGGGATGACGATCTGGCCCTTCTCGACGAGGGCGCCGCCCTTCGGCCCCTCGACCATGCGACCCGGCAACAGCGGCGCCGTGGCGGCTTCTCGCGCTGGGTCCACCCCGTTGATGCGGATGCTGGTGGTCTCGGTGAAGTTGCTGAACATGCCGCCGAACTTCACACGTGGCGACCAGGTCTCGACAGCCTTGTCCTGGCTCAATGCGGCCTCGACCTTGGCCACCGCCATCGGCTTCATGTTCAGGTTCAGCGGCAAGGTGTCGATGGAGGCGACATAGCCCTTGCGATGCACCTGCAGGTGGCCGAGCACCGAGTCGGTGATCTGTCCCACCATCATGGCCTTGAACGAACCCGTGACGGAGATGAAGAGCAGCACCGCCACCATGCCGATGATGATCAGCAGCAGCGTCAGCATGGTGCGGCGGCGGTAGCGCGACAAGTTGCGCCCGGCGATCTTGAGCACGTCAAGCATGGGCGGCCTCCTGGTGGTTCGTGCTGGACAGCACCCGGCCGTCTTCCAGCGTGTACGTGGTCTCGGCCTCGGCCATGATCTTGGGGTCGTGGGTCGAGAAGATGAAGGTGGTGCCGAACTCGTCGCGCATCTGCTTCATCAGGTCGATGATGCGGTGGGCGGTGTCGTGGTCCAGGTTGGCGGTGGGCTCATCGGCCAGCACCATCCTGGCGTTGCTGACCAGCGCGCGCGCCACCGCCACCCGCTGCTTCTGCCCACCCGACATCTGGTCGGGTCGCTTGTCGGCCTGGGACTCCATGCCCACGGCCTTGAGCAGGCGCATGACCTGTTCTCTGCGTTTCTCGGCCGGCCACTCCTGCACCATGATCAGCGGGTACTCGATGTTCTCGTAGGCGGTGAGCACCGGCACCAGGTTGAAATCCTGGAAGATGAAGCCGATGTTCTTGCCGCGGAAGTCGGCCGCGGCGCGGCGGTCGAGCGTCGAGATGTCGGTTCCCAGCACGGTCAGCTTGCCGGCAGTCGGGTGGTCGAGGCAGCCGATCATGTTCAGCAGCGTGCTCTTTCCGCTGCCGGACGGGCCGACAAAGGCGACGAACGAGGCCGGCTCGATGACGAAATCCGCGCCCTTGATGGCGTGCACCTCGACATCGCCGGCGCGGTAGGTCTTGCTCAGGCCTTCTGCGATGACAAGACTCATGGGGTTCTCCTTGGGGATTGCATGTCAGGCCAGCCGATTGCGCGTGCGCCTGTGAAAGAAGTGCGCGGCGGCCATGAAGACCACGACGAACCCGGCGAGGGCGGCGACATCGGTGGCGACGCCGAAGTAGGACGGGCTGCCGAAGCCGCGGATGAGGTCGACGCAATAGGACCGCGGCGACACGGGCGACAGCCACTGGCCCCATTGCGGCATCTGCGTATGGGGCACGAACCAGGCGCTCGAAGGTCCGGGCCTGGCGTTCCCAGGGCGTGACCAAGGGACCGACGGCCGACGCCGTGAAGAACCAGCAGTTCGGTGCAGCGCTGCTCACGCGCCGCCTTCGCCACACCGTGCAGTTCGGCCATCAGCAGCACGTTCTGGCGCACAAGCCGAACACCTCGCCATGGCCCACGCTGAAGCTGACGTTATCCACCGCCACGCGGTCACCGAAGCGGCGCGTGAGGCCGTCGGCCACGAGCGCGGGCTCGCGGTCGTCGGCGGGTTCAGGTCGGTCGATGCTCATGGGGTGATCCGTCAAAGGTCTAACCCACGGTGCGGCCGATCGCCAACGGGCGACATGATCGATGTCAAGAAAGAGGGATCAAGGTTGCGAAACATGCCGAGCACCTACTCCCGTTCGAGTTCGAGGTAAGTGCGGCTGGCGTTGCCCGACATCAGATCGGCCGCGTTCAGCAGGCGCAGCCAGGGCCGGGAATTCCGGCAGCCGACCTAGCCCGAGTCACCGAGCCCTTCGTTCGCCTGGACGCGGCGCGCCGTCTGGACACCGGGGGTGTGGGGCTCGGTCTGGCGATCGTGCGGGACGCGGCGGCGTACCACGGCGGAACCCTCGTCCTGGAGAACAGGGTCGGCGGCGGGTTGCGTGCGATGCTGGATCTGCCGCGCGCCAAGTGATCGTGCTGCTCGTTCACTATGGGACACGAGGCTGAGAATCTGTTGCAGTGCCCGGCCAGACTTGATCGGAACCCCTGTTGCCGACCGTGCGACGGCCGGCCACATTGTTGACTGTCACCAACTGCCGCAAATGGCCGTGAAGAGCCCGCCACGAGGGGCGGCTTCACAGCATCCCGTCGCTCCCGAGATGTCCCAGACGACAGCCTTGGAGTCAGGCGCCCTGCCCTGCATCACTCGATGCTTGGCTGTCAGTGCCGCCCGAACAGCCGAGCATCCCATACCACCGGTTCCGGGCTGCTGGCCACGATCATCCTGAAATCGGGATGCTGCGGGTTCAGGAGCACGTTCCCTTCCCTGCGCGCCACGACCGAAGGAACCACCAGAACTGCAGTTCTGCGCTCGCGGATCCAGGTATCGCCGAAAGCCCTGGCCACCCGCCGATCCGCATGTTCCCACCCGACGGGCAGGCTGCTCTCGTCATGTCGCTCGGTCGTCACGACACCCGCGACGCTGATTTCGATGGCGACGTGCGTCCTGGGCACCCGCCCGATGCCGGCATGCGCTAGGCACTCGAGCATGGCGCCCGCATAGGAGCGGCTTGCATAGATAACGCCGTGGCCCGGCGAATTCCACCGACCGCCCACGAGAGACGCACCGATGGGGCTGAACGGGTCGAATCGCCCGTCAGCGATGCGCCAAGCCTGCCAAGCTTGGGACTGAGCCTGCTTGGTTGTCCCCGCCCTGGATCGTGCCTTAGGCGGAGACGCCATGGAACAGCGACCAGAGCAGGTTCTCGACCCGGCGCGCGCCCAGTTCAGTCAGGGCCACTTCGATGGGACGCTTGCCGCCCAGCATGGCGTGGCCGGTGGACAAGAACGCCCGAGCATCGTCGGCGTTGTCCCACACGTGCTCTGCGGTTGCGATCACCCGCGCCAGACGCTCCACCCGTTCCCCTTCCTGAGGCTTCAATTCCTCACCCCTGCGGTGGAAGGTGGCCGCCGGGATGACGCGTTGCATCAAGGCCGCCGCATCGGGCGACGCACCGTAGACGCGGCGCGCAACGGTGCTGAGTGAGGCCTTGGGCAGGCCCGCCTCGATCTGTTGCTCGAGTTGCTCGACCGACGTGACCTTTCGGCGTAGACCCAGAACCTGGGCGATCCTGCCCGGTTCAACCAAGGCTGCGTACATGCGGACGACTCCCAATTGATAGATATAACTCTATCATCTGAACGACATCTGCGAACCACCACAAGGCCGGGCACAGGTCGAACCGCCATCCAAATGAACTGACCCCCAAAAGTTGGACAAACTTCTGGGGGTCAGTTCAATACCGGGGCGGTTCAGATCGCCGGGTTACGGCCCTTGCAGAACCTTGCCGTCGGCTCGCAGCGCTTCTATGCGCTCAGCCGGCAGGCCAAGTTTCGAGAGCACCTGCTCAGTGTCCTCGCCCTTCAGCGGTGCGCGCGCGTCGACGTTGGCGGGCGTCTTCCCGAAGCGGATCGGGAAGTTGAGCGTGCGCAGCGTCCCAACCACTTCGTCTTGATAATCGACAAATACTTGGTTGTGTATGGCCTGCGGGTCGGCCATGAGCTCATCAACCGTGTTCACGCGCGACATCGGAACGCTGTTCGCAACAGCGACCTCCATGATTTCGGCAGTCGTGAGGTTCTGCGCGCCCTTCTCCATCTCTGCCCACATGGCGGCGACGT
>JBDTQF010000061.1:0-17311 GCA_039932275.1 Burkholderiales bacterium | reverse complement strand
TCAACATCGACAAGCTGCGCTACCACCGCATCATCATCATGACCGATGCCGATGTGGACGGCGCCCACATCCGCACCCTGCTGCTGACCTTCTTCTATCGCCAGATGCCGGTGCTGGTGGAGCGTGGCCATATCTACATCGCCCAGCCGCCGCTGTACAAGGTCAAGCACGGCAAGCACGAGCAGTACCTGAAGGACGGCCCGGAGCTCGACATCTTCCTGCTGAAGGTGGCGCTCGACGGTGCGCTGGTGGAGCCCGGTGCCGGCAAACCGGCCATCAGCGGCTCGGCGCTGGAGGAGTTGGCCCGCCAGTACTTGCTGGCCACCAACGTGATCGGACGGCTGTCGAACTGGATGGACGTGGAAGCGCTGCGCGCCATCGCCGACGGCCTGACGCTCGACCTCGACACCCTGCCCGCCGCCGAGACCAGTGCCAAGGCGCTCAAGGCTGCGCTGCATGGCGCCGAGGTGACGGCCGAGTACGACGCCCGCACCGACAAGCACATCCTGCGCATCAGCCGCCACCACCACGGCAACCTGAAGGCCAGCGTGCTGACGGCCGACTTCGTGCATGGCGCCGACTACGAAGCCCTGAGCCGCTCCGGCCTCACCTTCAAGGGACTGCTGGGCGCGGACGCCGTGGCCAAGCGCGGCGAGGGCGAACGCCAGAAGGAGATCAAGGTCAGCGACTTCCGCGCCGCGATGGCCTGGTTGATGGCGCAGGCCGAGAACAGCGTCGGCCGCCAGCGCTACAAGGGCCTGGGCGAGATGAACCCCTCGCAGCTCTGGGAAACCACGATGGACCCGACCGTGCGCCGCCTGCTGCGGGTGCAGATCGAAGACGCCATCGAAGCCGACCGCGTGTTCACCATGCTGATGGGCGACGAGGTCGAGCCACGCCGCAACTTCATCGAAGCCAATGCGCTGAGGGCGGCCAACATCGACGTCTGACGATGGCCTACGCGGTCAAGGAAATCTTCTACACCTTGCAGGGCGAAGGCGCCAACGCCGGTCGCCCGGCCGTGTTCTGTCGCTTTGCCGGCTGCAATCTCTGGAGCGGCCGCGAGGCCGACCGGGCCGACGCCGTCTGCCGCTTCTGCGACACCGATTTCGTCGGCACCGACGGCACGCTGGGTGGCAGGTACACGGCTGCAGCGCTGGCCGATCAGGTGGCGGCGCAATGGCCTGCCGGCACCCGGCCCGGGCTGGTGGTGTTGACGGGCGGCGAGCCGCTGTTGCAGGTCGATGAAGCCTTGACGGCGGCGCTGCATGCCCATGGCTTCACCGTGGCGGTGGAAACCAATGGCACGCTGCCGGTGCCGCAGGGGCTCGATTGGGTCTGTGTCAGCCCCAAGGCGGGTTCGTCGCTGGTGGTCACCACAGGGCAGGAGCTCAAGGTGGTGGTGCCACAGCCCGAGCTCGATCTCGACCAACTGGCCGAGCTGCCCTTTGAACACCACTTCCTGCAGGCCATGGACGGGCCGCTGGCGCGTGACCATCTGCGCTGGGCCATCGCGCATTGCCAGCGCGACCCGCGCTGGCGCCTGAGCGTGCAGACCCACAAGCTGATCGGCATCCGCTGACGATGAGAACCGAACTGCGCCAGCGCTTCTACTTCGAAGCCGCCCACACGCTGCGCCGCCAGGTGGATGCCGCACCGAGTCGGCGTGTGCATGGCCACACCTATGTGGCCGAGCTGACGCTGTGCGGAGAACCCGATCTGACGACCGGCATGTTGCACGACCTCGGCGAGGTGCGCCGCCGCATCGAGACCGTGCGCCAGCAGCTCGATCACCACCTGCTCGACGAAGTGCCCGGCCTCGGCCCGGCTACGCTGGAGAACCTCTGCGCCTGGTTGTGGCGTGCCTTCGAGCCGCACTATGGCGAGCAACTGGCCGCCATCGAGGTGCGGCGCGAGGCCAGCGGCGACGCCTGTCGCCTGTCGTGCTGAGGCGCTGCGCGTCCCGTCGCAGGGGGACACAAGCCCTGGCCCAAGGCCATTAGATTGCGTGTACCGCTGCGCGAGCCCGCCCGCTGCACGGCTTGCTGCTGCCACGAGGAGGCATAAAGATGATCATCACGCTCGGTTTCTACAAGCGCAAACCCGGCCTCAGCACCGAGGACTTCTGGCGCATCTGGTCCACCGAGTACGGCCCGCTGTACGCCAACAACCCGGCGCTGCACAAGTACCTGCGTCGCTACACCCAGCACCAGCTCAAGCCGCAGGACGACACGCCGACGCAGTTCGTGGGCTTCGACGGCTTCTCCGAGGCCTGGTTCGAGAACGCGGCCGACCGCGAGACCATGCACCAGCTGCCGTACTACCAGGAGGTGCTCAAGCCGCTGGCCGAGCGCTTCCTGGACCTGGAGAACTCCAAGTTCGCCGCGTACGACACCCAGGTCTACCAGGTCGGCGGCCCGCCACCGCTGTTCGACCGCAGCACGCTCTGACGTCGCCTCAGGCCGCGCGCAGCACGATCAGCAGGTCCTTGGCCTGCACCCGCTCGCCGGGCCCGACCAGCACCTTGTCGATCTCGCAGTCGCGCTCGGCGGTGAGGTGGGTTTCCATCTTCATCGCCTCCAGCGAGACCAGCATGCTGCCAGCGGTCACCTTCTGGCCGGCTTTGACCAACACCGAGACGATGGCGCCGGGCATCGGTGCGGCCACGTGCAGCGGGTTGCCGGGCTCGGCGCTCTGGCGCTTGGTGCTGGTCTTGGCGCCGCCCGTGGCCTCGCTGCGAGCCTCGACATGCACGATGCGTGACTGGCCGTTGAGCTCGTACTGCAGCTTGCGGCCATCGCCTTCGGCATCCGGCTGCACGGCCTGCAGCGTCACCAGCAGCGTCTTGCCGGGGTCGATCTCCACCGCCAGCTCGTCCTGCACCCTCAGGCCGTAGAAGAAGGTGGGCGTGGGCAGCACCGCGGTGTCGCCGTAGTGGCGGCGGTGTTCGAAGTAATCCTTCGTCACCTTGGGGTACATCAGGTACGAGGCCAGCTGGCGGTCGTCGAGCTTGTGGGCGCAGTCCTTCTCGCCCTGCGCCCGCGCGGCCTCCAGGTCCACCGCGGCGATCTGGTCGCCGGGGCGGTAGGGCTGCGGCGGGTCGGCCTTGAGCACCTTGCGTGAGAGTGCGGCGGGGAAGCCATCCGGCGGGAAGCCCAGCTCACCCTTGAACAGCGACACCACCGATTCCGGAAAGGCAACCTCGCGCGCCGGGCTGGCCACGTCGTCGGGCGTGAGGTCGTTGGCCACCATCATCAGCGCCATGTCGCCCACCACCTTGGAGGTGGGGGTGACCTTGACGATGTCGCCGAACAGCTGGTTCACCTCGGCATAGGCGCGCGACACCTCGGTCCAGCGGTGTTCCAGGCCGAGCGAGCGGGCCTGCTCGCGCAGGTTGGTGTACTGGCCGCCGGGCATCTCGTGGCGGTAGACGTCGGCGGTGCCGGCGCGGATGTCGCTCTCGAAGGGCGCGTAGAAGCGCCGCACGCCCTCCCAGTACATCGAAGCCTCGTGCAGCGCCTGCGGGTCGATGCCGGGGTCGCGTTCACTGCCGGCCAGAGCGGCGGCGATGCTGCTGAGGTTGGGCTGCGAGGTCAGGCCGCTCATCGCGTCGAGTGCGCCGTCCACGGCGTCGCAGCCGGCTTCCACCGCGGCCAGCACCGACGCCGCGGCGATGCCGCTGGTGTCGTGGGTGTGGAAGTGCACCGGCAGGCCGGTCTCCTCCTTCAGTGCCTTGACCAGCGCAGCCACGGCACGCGGGCGGCACACGCCGGCCATGTCCTTGATGCCCAGCACGTGCACGCCGGCAGCCTTGAGCTGCTTGGCGATGCCGACGTAGTACGCCAGGTTGTACTTGGGCCGGCCGGCATCGAACAGGTCACCGCTGTAGCAGATGGCGCCTTCGCACAGGCCACCGGCCTCGCGCACCGCGTCGATGGCGACGCGCATGTTCTCGACCCAGTTCAATGAGTCGAAGACGCGGAACAGATCGACGCCATTCGTCGCGGCTTGCTGCACGAAGAAGCGCACCACGTTGTCGGCGTAGTTGGTGTAGCCCACCGCGTTGGAGCCGCGCAGCAGCATCTGCAACAGCACGTTGGGTACCTGCTGGCGCAGCAGCGCCAGGCGCTGCCACGGATCTTCCTTCAAGAAGCGCAGCGCCACGTCGAAGGTGGCGCCGCCCCAGCATTCCAGCGAGAACAGGCCCGCCAAGTGGCGCGCATAGAACGGCGCAATCGGCAGCATGTCGGCGGTGCGCATGCGCGTGGCCAGTAGCGACTGGTGCGCGTCGCGCAGCGTGGTGTCGGTCAGCAGCACGGGCTTGTGGTCGAGCATCCACTGCGCAAACTTCTCCGGGCCCAGCGCCTTGAGCCGGTCGCGCGTGCCCTCGGGCAGCGGCGCCTGCCGGTCCACCTTGGGTAGCACCGGCTTGGGCAGGGGCAGCTCGGGCAGCTTGCGGCCCTTCATCTCCGGGTGGCCGTTGACACTGACCTCGCCGACGAAGCGCAGGATCTTGCTGGCGCGGTCGCGCCGGCGTGTGAAGGCCAGCAGCTCGGGGGTCTGGTCGATGAAGCGGGTGATCACCGAGCCATCGGCAAAGGCCGGGTGGTTGATGACGTTCTCAAGGAACTGCAGGTTCGACGCCACGCCGCGGATGCGGAACTCGCGCAGCGCGCGGTCCATGCGGGCGATGGTCTCGCGTGGGGTGGGCGCCCAGGTGGTCACCTTCACCAGCAGCGAGTCGTAGTACGGCGTGATGACCGCGCCGCCGTAGGCCGTGCCGGCGTCCAGCCGCACGCCGAAGCCGGCGGCGCTGCGGTAGGCGCTGAGCCGGCCGTAATCGGGCAGGAAGCCGTTCTCCGGGTCCTCGGTGGTGATGCGGCATTGCAGCGCATGGCCATTGAGCGCGATCTGCGCCTGCGGCGGCACGCCGGTGCAGCGCTGGCTGATGCGCCCGGCGGCGTCAAGCTGGTCCTCGATCAGGCCGATGTGGCCGCCCTCGCTGATGCGGATCTGCGCCTTGACGATGTCCACACCGGTGATCATCTCGGTCACCGTGTGCTCAACCTGGATGCGCGGGTTGACCTCGATGAAGTAGAACTGGCTGGTGTCGGCGTCCATCAGGAACTCGACCGTGCCGGCATGGCTGTAGCCCACCGCGCGCATCAGCTTCAGCGCGCTGTCGCACAGGCCTTGACGTTGACTGGCGTCAAGGTACGGGGCGGGCGCGCGCTCCACCACCTTCTGGTTGCGCCGCTGCACGGTGCAGTCGCGCTCGTACAGATGCACCACGTTGCCGTGTTCATCACCCAGGATCTGCACCTCGACATGGCGCGCGCGGCGCACCAGCTTCTCGAAGTACACCTCGTCGTTGCCGAAAGCGGCCAGCGCCTCGCGCCGTGCGGCGGCCAGCGACGGTTCGAGGTCGGCCTCGCCCTCGATCACCCGCATGCCCCGCCCTCCGCCGCCCCAGCTGGCCTTGAGCATCAGCGGGTAGCCCACCGCGGCCGCCATGCGCGCGCACTCGGCCAGGTCGGCTGGCAGCGGCAGGGTGGCCGGCATCACCGGCACGCCGGCGGCCACCGCGGCATTGCGCGCGGCCACCTTGTTGCCCAGCGTGCGCATCACCGCCGGGGCCGGGCCGATCCAGCGGATGCCGGCGTCGATGACGGCCTGGGCGAAGTCGGGGTTCTCCGACAAGAAGCCGTAGCCGGGGTGGATGGCGTCGACCTTGGCCTCGCGGGCGATGCGCAGGATGTCGTCGATGTCGAGGTAGGCCGCCAGCGGCTTCTTGCCCTCGCCGACCAGGTAGCTTTCGTCGGCCTTGAAGCGGTGCAGCGCCAGCCGGTCCTCGCGCGAGTAGATGCCCACGGTGCGGATGTGCATCTCGGCGGCGGCGCGCATCACGCGGATGGCGATCTCGGAGCGGTTGGCGATCAGCAGCGATTTGATCGGTGTGCTGACTGGCGAACGTTTGGTCATGGCGCAGGCGGGTTGGCGTAGCGGTGAAGGGGCGGCGGCCGCCCGATGGCTGCAACCACCGTGCCACCGGTCGCGGCGTGGCGTCAGGTAGGGTCGGTCGGGCCTTGCGGTGCCTGCGTCAGCACTCGCTGCAGCCGCGCCAGTTGCTCGGCGCTGAGCCGCCCGCTGGCGGCGGCCAGGGGTAGCTGGCGCTGGGCCAGCTCACGGAAGAAGGTGCGGTGCGGCTCGCCGAACTGCCCCAGCGCGGCCAGCTGGCGCTGCAGCACTGCGCTGTCGCCGCGCGAGAGCGGGCCGGAGAGCGCACCGGCCAGGCCCCGCGCCTGCACCGCGTCGAGCGTGCCGCGCGCCAGCGGCAGCAGGGCCTGCAGCGCAGCCGCCTCGTCGATGCCGAAGCGGCCCCATACCTGCAGCGCTTCAGCGAACAGCGGCAGCATGAAACTGGCGAAGTAGCCGCAGCTGGCGTGGTAGGCCGCGCGTGCGCCGGGCGGCAGCGTCAAGGGCTGCAGCCCTAAGCTCGCGGCGATGCGCTGCAGCAGGGTGCGCAGCGGCTCATCGGCTTCGATGGTGGCGCTGCTGCCGGCCAGCCGCTCGGCCGCACGTTGCGGGTCGGAGAAGATCTGCAGCGGGTGGAAGCCGCCGGTGTGGGCGCCCGCGTCGGCCGCCGCCTGCAGCGCGGCCACCTCGGTGGCGCCGCTGCAGTGCACGACGGCCTGGCCGGCGCGCCAGCGCAGGCGCGCGGCCAGCGCTGCAATGGCGTCGTCGGGCACGGTGAGCCAGACCATATCAGCCCGGTCGACCGCGCTTTGCGGGTCGCAGGCCAGCGGCGGCGCGGCGGCGCCGGGCGAGGTTGCGGCGCACTGGCTCAGCGAATGAGCCAGCGCTTGGGCTGCAGCAGTGCTGCGGCTGGCCACCGCACAGATGGCCCAGCCGCGCTGCAGCAAGGCGGGCGCCAGCGCCTGGGCCACGCGCCCGGCGCCGATGAAGGCCATGGAGGGGGAGGGTGGCAGGTCCATGCCGGCAGTGTGCCGCATGTGGCCAGCGGCACAGCCGGCGCGGCACTGGCTCAGTCGTTGAGCTGGTGCAGCAGCCGCTCGGTGGCCTTGACCGACAGGTTCAGGAACTCGGCGATGTCGCTCAGGTCGTCGGGCAACGCCGTGTTGTCCCAGCCGCGGGCGCTGTGGCGCGCCAGCCGCACGGCCAGTTGAACGGTGCGCCGCTGGGGCGCCACCAACGCATGGGTGTGGGCGTCGTCGGTGATCTGCAACAGCAGCTCCGGCAGGTGCCAGGCCCTCATCAGGGCTTGTTCGAGTGCCGGCAGATCGATGTTCAGCACGGCGCGCTGGGCGTCTGCCGAGCGCAGCGCCGGCTCCTCGTGCTGGCGCCGCTGGATTTCCAGCGCCAGTGCCGGGGCATGGCACCACAGCAACATTTCGGCGAAGTCGTGCAGCAGCGCGGCCTCCTGGATGACGGCGGCATCGCCATCCATGCGGTGCACTGCAAAGCCCAGCGCGAAGTGCGCGGCGCGGTGCGCGCGCATCACCACGCGGGCCAAGCCTTCGCGCGCCTCCGGCAGATCGGCCAGCGCGGCCTCGGCCGGCGGCAGATTGCCGAACTCGCGGAAGAAGGGGCCGATGCCCATCATCATGATGGCGGCGGTGACGGTTTCGGCGTCGGTGATCTGGCGCGATGTGCGGTGGCGGCCGGCATGGGCCAGCAAGCGCATGGTCATCAGCGGATCGTTGCCGATGGCCTGCGCCAGCATCTGGGCGTCGACACAGCTGCGGGCTTCTTCGAGTTCGGCCAGCGCGTGGATCTCATGGACGGTCGTCGACAGCACCGGGATCGGCGTGTCGCGAAAATAGGCAGCCCAGGCGTTCAGGTCGCGCAGGGCAGTGGTCAATAGAGGCACGGGCGTGCTCCTTTCGGATGCCGAGCCCCATCCACCTTTGCAGGGCCCTACGGTGCTTTCGGCTGCGGCTGGGCCGAACTTGAGCACGGCCCGCTCAAAGCACCACCTTGACCATCGGATGCGTGGACAGCGTGCGGTACAGCTCGTCGAGCTGTTCGCGGCTGGTGGCGGTGACGGTGACGGTCAGGCCGAGGTAGTTGCCAGCCTTGCTGGGCCGCTGCTCGACCGAGGTGGCATCGAAGCCGGGGTCGAACTGCTGTACCACCGCGACGATGGCCTCCAGGAAGCCGTCAGCGTGGGGGCCCATCACCTTGATCGGAAACAGCGACGGGTAGGTGATCAGCGATTGTTCGGGCGGGATGTCGCGCATGGGAGAACGTTTTGTGGGTCGGGGTGCGCCGTCAGATCGACAGCGTGAGCTTGGCGCGTTCATAGGCCGCGCGCAGCCGGCCGTACACCGGCCCGGGCCGGCCACGCCCGGCGCCATGGCCGACGGGTTCGCCGTCGAGGTGGGTGACGCTCTGGATCTCGCGCGCTGCCGAGCTCAGCAGGATCTCGTCGGCATGGGTGAGCTCGGCTTCGGCAATGGGCCGCAGGTGGCAGGCAATGCCTTCTTCCTCCGCCAGCGTCTGCAGCAGCTCGATGCGCACGCCGGCCAGCGTGTGGTGCGATGGCGGCACGCCGATGAGGGCGTCTTCCAGCACCGCCCAGACATTGGAGGTGGCGCCTTCAGTGACGAGGTTGCCATGGCCGGCCTGCTCGCGCAGCAGGATGGTCTCGCTGGCCTGGCGGTCGGCCGAGATCTGGCGCGCCATCACGTTGCCCATCAGCGAGGTGGTCTTGATGTCGCAGCGCTGCCAGCGCACATCGCGCGCCGTCACGCAGGCCACGCCGTGGCGGGCTTCGTCGACCGGTCGGGCGGGCCAGGGCTGGCTCATCATGAACACGGTCGGTGTCAGCCCGGCGGGCATGGCATGGTCGCGCAGCGCCACACCGCGGCTGATTTGCAGGTACAGGCACTGGTCCTGCGCGCCGGTGGCGGCGTGGACGCGGCTGACCAGCTCACGCGCCAGGCCCAGCCAGTCGTCGGGGCCGAGCGGGTCGTTGATGCGCACCGCTTCGAGCGAACGCTCCAACCGCACCAGGTGTTCATGCCAGAGGAACAAGCGCTGGCCGTACACCGGGATGAACTCGTAGACACCGTCACCGAACAGGAAGCCCCGGTCCATCACCGAGACCCGCGCTTCGTTCAACGGCAACCATTGGCCGTTGAGGTAACAGGGGGTGTGCGGCAGCGCTGCGGTCATTGCCATCCTCCAGATTGGGATGTCCAGCTTACTGCGGCAACGAGCGTCTGACCACCCGGGCCGATCAAGCCTGGGCTCTCAGCGGATCCACAGCCGGATGCTGTCCCACAGGCGGCCGAACAGGCCGGCCTGCGGCACGGTTTCCAGGGCCGTCATCGGCACCTCGGCCACCGTGCGGCCGGCGCTGCTGACCTTGAGCGTGCCGACACGCTGGCCCTGCTGCAGCGGCGCGATCAGCGGGTCGGTGCGGGTCACTTCGGAGGCGAGCTTGGCGCCCTCGCCGCGCGGCACCACCACCACCACCGGGCTGGCCGAGCCGACCTTGGCGGTGGCCTGCGCGCCCTTCCAGACCTGGGCGGTGGTGACGGCCTGGTTGGCGTCGAACAGCTTGACCACGTCGAAGGCGGTGTAGCCCCAGTTGAGCAGCTTCTGGCTCTCGGTCGCGCGCGCTTCCTTCGAGCTGGCGCCCAGCAGCACGCTGAGCAGGCGGCGCTGGCCGGTGCCGGGCAGCTCGCGCTTGGCGGTGGTGACGAGGCAGTAGCCGGCGGCATCGGTGTAGCCGGTCTTCAGGCCGTCGACGCTGGGGTCGCGCCACAGCAGCAGGTTGCGGTTCTGTTGTGGGCGCTTGATGTTGTAGGCGAACTCCTTGGTGGAGTAGTAGCTCATGTACTCGGGGAAGCTGCGCAGCAGCATGGTGGCGATCAGCGCCAAGTCGCGCGCGGTGCTGATGTGGCCGGGCGCCGGCAGGCCTTCGGGGTTCTTGAACTGGGTGTTCTTCAAACCCCAGGCCTGGGCCTGGCGGTTCATCATGGCGACGAAGCCCTCAACCGAGCCGCCCACGGCCTCGGCCAGCTGCACGGTGGCGTCATTGCCGCTGATGATGATCATGCCCTTGACCAGATCCTCGACCTTCACCTGTGTGCCGACCTGAATGAACATGCGCGAGGCATCGTTCATCCCGGTGCGCCAGGCGCGTTCGGAGATGGTGAGTGGCTGGTCCAGTGCCAGCTTCTTCTCGCGCAGCGCCTGGAACACCAGGTACGCGCTCATCAGCTTGGTCAGCGAAGCGGGTTCGACCGGCGTGTCGGCGTCGCGCTCGGCCAGCACCTGGCTGGCGGTGACGTCAAACAGGATGTAGTTGCGCGCCGCGATCTCGGGCGGCTGCACCTGTGCGGCGGCGAAGCCGGTGGACAGGCACAGGGCGAACAGGGCAATCAGTCTTTTCATGCGGGACATTCGTGGCAGGCCGGCAGGGGCCGGCAGAAGTAATAGGTCAATGCGGTCAATGCCAGCTGCGCAGGATGAGTTTGCGCAGCGTGGCCAACTGGCCATGGAAGAAGTGGCCGACGCCGGGCATCACGGTGACCGGCAGGTGCTGGGGCCGGGCCCAGTCGAGCGTGGCCGCCAGGGGGACCACGTCGTCGCTTTCACCGTGGATCACGAGGGTGTCCTCGGGCACTGGCGGCGGCACATTGCGCTGGGTCGAGGGGCCAACCAGCAGCAGCCGCTCGGCGGCGTCGGTGCCGGTGAGGCGCTGCGCGGCCAGCGCGGTGACCCAGGCGCCGAAGGAGAAGCCGCCCAGCGCCAGCGGCAGCCCGGCAGCGCGATGGGCCGCCGCGACGACCAGCAGGTCGTCGGTTTCGCCGCGGCCTTCGTCATGCGTGCCGGCGCTCTGGCCGACGCCGCGGAAGTTGAAGCGCACGCTGCGGTAACCCAGCTGCGTGAAGGCGCGGGCCATGGTCTGCACCACCTTGTTATCGAGCGTGCCGCCGTGCAGCGGGTGGGGATGCGCCAGCACCACCACGCCGCGCAGTGCGGTGCCCTCGGCCGGGGCGTCGATGGCGCATTCGATCGGGCCGGCCGCGCCATCCAGCAACAGCCGTTCGGTGTGGATGTTCATGCTGCAGCAGACCGGGTCGCGCGGCGTGGGTTCAACGGCCCACCGAGTCGGGCAGCAGCAGGCGCTCGACCACCTTGCCTTGTTTGAGATGTGAATCGACGATCTCGTCGATGTCCTGCTTGTCGACGAAGCTGTACCAGACGGCCTCGGGGTAGACCACCGCCACCGGGCCGCCGGCGCAGCGGTCGAGACAGCCGGCCTTGTTGACGCGGACCTGGCCCGTGCCGGACAGCCCTTCGGCCTTGACGCGCATCTTGCAGTGCTCGAAGCCTTCCTGTGCACCATGGTTGGCGCAGGCGTCGCGGCCCGGCTCGCGTTGGTTGAGGCAGAAGAAGATGTGGCGGGCGTAGTAGCTGCTCATCAAAGGATTGTAGGAACTCGGCCAGACCGGCCGTGGTGAAGGCCCTGCGGTCAGTGGCGGCGGCCGGTCGGGGGCGGCGGCTCAGCGCGGGCTGTTGCGCCGCTCGGTGCTGCGCGCCAGCAGGAACAGCAGCGCCGCGAACGGCCACAGCCAACCCACCCATTGCGCCAGGCCGTGGAAGCGGATGAAGCGGCCCTGCTCCCAGCCCTGCAGGCTCAGCGTGGTGTAGGGCGTGCTGCCGGCCTGGTTGATCAGCGCCACCAGGATGGTCAGGGCCATCAGGCCCAGCGCGGCAATGAAGCGGTGCGGCAGCCAGGCCAGTGCCAACCCGAGCAGCGCCGCCAGGCCCAGGCCGGGCAGCACCGGGGCGCTGATCCAGGCCATCGCATGTTCGGGGCCGAAGTTCAGCGCGGTCGACAAGGTGGTGGCGCCCACGCCCAGCAGCAGCCCGCCGGCCAGCAGCACCAGGCGGTGGAAGGGGCTGCGCACCATCGCGTAGCCGACGAAGCAGGGTGCCAGGGCGCCCAGGGCCACGACGCACAGGGCGCCGCCGGGGGCCAGTTGGGCGGCGACGTCGGGCAGCGGCACCCAGCCGTCGAAGGCCGTGTCGGCCAGCACGCCGGCCAATGCTTCGGCCAGCCGGCCCAAGCCCTGCCCCAGGCCCAGCGGCAGCGGCGGCGGAAACAACAGCGCCACCGGCCACGACAACAGCAGCACGATGCCAGTGGTGCCATGCGGCACGAACCAGTGGTCGCGCTGGTGCTGCCACCAGCGCAGCAGGCCGATCCGGTAGCCGATGCCGGCCATCAGTGCGCCGGCCAGTGTGCCGAGGGTGTTGCTGACCCAGTCGATCAGCGACGGGTAGCGCATCGGCAGCAGGTGCTGGGTGACCTCCATCGCGTACGACAGCAGACTGCCGCTGAGGGTGGCCAGCAGCATGGCGCGCCAGGGCCGGCGGCCGTCGCGCAGTGCGCCCAGCGCCAGCAGGCCGCCGAGTGGGATGTAGGCCAGCAAGTTGGTGACGATGTCGAAGCGCGAGAAGCCCCGCACCAGTGGCAGCTTGGCCAACGCCAGCAGCGCCGGGCCGTCCAGCATGCCCATCCAGCGCCAGCCGCTGAACGGGTGCAGCGAGGCGTAGACGATCAGGGCGATCCACACCCAGGCCAGCGGCCAGGCGGACGACGAGCGCTGGGGCTTCATCTCGGTGCCGTCAGAAGGGCTTGACCACGACCAGTACGACGATGGCTGCGAACAGCAGCACTGACAGCTCGTTGTAGACGCGGTACCAGCGGTGCGAGTGCCGGTTGGCCAAGTGTTCGAAGCGATGCAGCAGGCGCTTGTTGGCGTGGTGCATGCCGACCACCAGCACCACCAGTGCCAACTTGGCGTGCAGCCAGCCGTTGTCCGGCCCGCGGCCGATGCCCTCGCCCAGCCACAACCACAGGCCGCTGGCCAGCGCCACCAGCATCAGCAGGGAGGAGAAGCGGTAGAGCTTGCGCGCCATCAGCAGCAGGCGCTCGCGTTCGGCGTGGCTGTCGGCGGCGATGCTGGCCAGGTTGACGAACAGGCGCGGCAGGTAGAACAGGCCGGCGAACCAGCTGGCGATGAAGATGATGTGAAGGGCCTTGACCCAGAGGTACGTGGTGCTCATGGGGCCGATGATAGGCAAGCAGTGGCAGCGGCATCGCCACCACCCGGGGGCGCCAACCCGAGAGAACGCCCGGCCGCCCCAAGTTCTCTCGACTCCCCTCGGGGGACGACGGTGGCGTCACCACCGCCTGGGGGCGCCGAGAGAACGCCGGGCCGCCCCAAGTTCTCTCGACTCCCCTCGGGGGACGGCGGTGGCGTCGCCACCGCCTGGGGGCTCCATTTACGCGGGCTTCTTGGCCGACAGGCATTCCTTCATGAAGGCCTTGCGCTCATCACCCTTCTTGTCGGCGGCGTCCTTGTTGCAGGTGGTCATTTTGGACTGCTGCGTTGTTTCCTTCTTGGCCGAGAGGCATTCCTTCATGAAGGCCTTGCGCTCGTCGCCCTTCTTCTCGGCGGCGTCCTTGTTGCAGGTGGCCATCTTCGATTGCTGGGCCGTGGGTTCGGCTGCGTGCGCGATGCCGGCCAGCAGGCCGAGGGACAGCGTGGCAGCGGTGAGCAGGGATTTCATCGGGGGCTCCTTGTGCAGATGAGGCTGATGGGGACCAACCGGTGCATTGCAACAGAGGGCGCAGGCACCGACAAGCGATTCAACGCTGTGGCCGGCTCCGCGGCTGACCGCGCGGCCCTAAAGAATGCGGCGCGGGTGCGCCATGGCTTCATGCGCGGCATGCAGGCGTCTCACCAGCACGCGGATGAAGGCCTCGTCGAACAGGTGGCGCGAGTGCTGGCTCAGGTGGTCGAGCGTGTCGGGCGTGAACGAGATGGTGGTCGCGGTGGTGGTGACGAGCACGTCGGTGCTGTGCTGGCGCAGCTCGGGGCTGGGCGCCAGGTAGGCCATCTCGCCCACCGAGGTGCCGGCGCCGAGTTGCGCCACCACCGCGCCGTCGCGGATCACCTCGACACCGCCGGCCGCGATGATGTGGAAGGTGCGGCCTTCCTCGCCGCGCTTGTACAGCGCATGGCCGACCGGAAAGCGCTGCCACTTGGCCCGGTGCACCACCTCCCACAGCTGCACGTCGCCGAACTGGCTGAAGAATTCCAGCGAGCGCAGCAGCGTGAAGCGCTCCGAGTCGAGCACGCCCTGCATGCCGCCGCGCGGCACCTGCTGGTGCGCGATCAACCCCGACAGCGCCTGGCCGAAGGCCTCCCAGTTCGGGTACCGGTCGGTGCTGCGTTTGGCCAGCGCGCGCTGCACCACCTCGTCGAGCGCGGTCGTGGTGCCCTGGCGCAGGCCGGTCAGCGAGGCCGGCTCGGCGTGGCAGACCTTGTGCATCAGCGACGCTTGGCTGCCGCCTTCGAACGGCGGCCGGCCGGCAATCATGTGGAACAGCACTGCGCCGAGCGAATAGATGTCGGCACGGCAGTCGAGCTCGCCGCCGTCGAGTTGCTCGGGCGACATGTAGGCCAGCGAGCCGACCCGGTGCACTTGGGTGGCATCCGAGCCGAGGTTGAGCACGCTGCCGAAGTCGCTGATCTTGACGTCGGTGATGCTGCCGTTGCGCTCCACCGCCAGCAGGTTGGCCGGCTTGACGTCGCGGTGAACGAGGCCGTGCTCGAAGCAGTAGCCCAGCGCCATCGCGCACTTGAAACCGAGCTCGACGATCTGCTCCAGCGGCAGCAGCCGGCCGGGGTCGCAGTAGGGCCGCAGGGTCGAGCCGGGCACATACTCCATCACCACGTACGGCGCCTCGGGGTCGGGCACAGCGTCATAGATCTCGACCACATTGGGGTGGTGCAGCAGGCCGGCCAGCGCGGCCTCGGAGGCGAAGAAGCGCGCGAACACGTGGCCGTCCTGGGCGTCGCGCATGGCCGCGGCGCGCACCCGCTTGACCGCCACCTCGCGGTCATTGAACTCGTCCATGCACAGGAAGACTTCGCTGGTCGCACCCTCGCCGAGGCGGCGGATGACGCGGTATTTGCCGATCCGTTCAGGGGCCGTGGCGGTGTCCGGGCTGGAGCTCATCATCAAGGGGGTGGCGTGGGCCACCATTGTCGTGGGGGCGCGCGCGGTGGCGCCGGCTGCGGGTGGGCCGTGGCGGCCGGCTGTGTGCACTGTGCCCGTGAGACCGTGGGCAAGAACCCCGCCCGTAGAATCGACCGATGATTCAAGCGAAAGAGGACCTGCTGGCAGCGCTGGGCGCGGTGATGAACGAACTGGTGCCGGGCCATGCCGCTGCACCCGCCTTCGAAAACCCCAAGCAGGCCAGCCACGGCGACCTCGCGATCACGGCCGCGATGCAGCTGGCCAAGCCGCTGAAGAAGAATCCGCGCGAGCTGGCGCAGGCGCTGGTGGTGGCACTGCAGGCTCATCCGGCGAGCCAGCGCTGGGTCGAGGCCTTCGAAGTCGCCGGCCCCGGTTTTATCAACCTGCGGCTCAAGCCGGCGGCCCGCCAGCAGGCGGTGGCGCATGTGCTCGCCGCTGGTGCGGGCTTTGGCCGCCAGCCCTCGCATGGCCGCCGCGTGATGGTGGAGTTCGTCTCCGCCAACCCCACCGGGCCGTTGCATGTGGGCCATGGCCGCCAGGGCGCGCTGGGCGACGCCATCTGCCGCCTGTTCGAGACCCAGGGCTGGTCGGTGCAGCGGGAGTTTTATTACAACGATGCGGGGGTGCAGATCGGCACCCTGGCCCGCTCGACGCAGGCGCGCCTGCGGGGCCTCAAGCCCGGCGACGCCGACTGGCCCGAAACAGCCTACAACGGCGACTACATCGCCGACATCGCCGCCGACTTCCTGGCCAAGAAGACGGTGCGGGCTGACGACCGCGAGTTCACCGCCTCGGGCGATCCGGAGGATCTGGACTCGATCCGCCAGTTCGCGGTGGCCTACCTGCGCCATGAGCAGGACCTGGACTTGCAGGCCTTTGGCGTGCGCTTCGACCACTATTACCTGGAGTCGAGCCTGTACAGCAGCGGGCGGGTCGAGCAGGCGGTGGCCAAACTGGTGGCGGCCGGCAAGACCTTCGAAGAAGGCGGCGCGCTGTGGCTGCGTTCGACGGACTATGGCGACGACAAAGATCGTGTGATGAGGAAGTCGCCATCTGCCGGCGACGACGGGCGCAAATCCGAAGCCGTCTACACCTACTTCGTGCCCGATGTGGCGTACCACATCCACAAGTGGGAGCGCGGCTTCGACAAGGTCATCAACATCCAGGGCAGTGACCACCACGGCACCATCGCGCGGGTGCGCGCCGGGCTGCAGGCGGCCGGCGTGGGTGTGCCGCAGGGCTGGCCCGACTACGTGCTGCACAAGATGGTCACGGTGATGAAGGGCGGCGAGGAGGTCAAGATCTCCAAGCGCGCCGGCAGCTACGTGACGCTGCGCGACTTGATCGATTGGACCAGCCGCGACGCAGTGCGCTTCTTCCTGATCAGCCGCAAGGCCGACACCGAGTTCGTCTTCGACGTCGACCTGGCGTTGAAGAAGAACGACGAGAACCCGGTGTACTACGTGCAATACGCCCATGCCCGTATTTGCTCGGTGCTCGACCAGTGGATGGCGCAAGGCGGCCAGGCGGCGACGCTGCCCCAGGCGCCGCTGGAGCGGCTGACGGCGCCCAGTGAGTACACGCTGATGAACAAGCTGGCCGACTACCCCGCCGTGCTGACGCGGGCCGCGGCCGACCTGGCACCGCATGACGTGGCCTTTTACGTGCGCGAACTGGCGGCGCTGTTCCACAGCTACTACGTGGCCGAACGCTTCCTGGTGGAAGGCGATGCCGCGTTGACCTGGGCCCGCATGGCGCTGCTCGAAGCGACTGCGCAGGTGCTGCGCGATGCGCTGGGGCTGCTGGGCGTGCAGGCGCCGCGCAAGATGTGAATGCGCCTTGGGCGCTGACCGCAAGAAACACAACGAGGGGCAAATCAACCATGGCCGTGAAGTCGAAGTCGCAGCGCGGAGGTTTTTTCCTCGGTACGGTGGTGGGGCTGCTGGTCGGCCTGGTGCTGGCGCTGGGCGTGGCGATCTACGTCACCAAAGTGCCCATTCCCTTTGTCGACAAGGTGCCGCAGCGCACCGCCGAGCAGGACGCCGCCGAGACCGAGAAGAACAAGCACTGGGATCCGAATGGACCGCTGGCGTCGAAGGCGCCGTTGCCGCCTGCCGCCAGCGCCGCTTCTACCGCCCCCGCGCCCGTCACCGCCGCGCCGAGTACTGAACCGCCAAAATCGGCGGCGTCGGCGGGAACCTCTGGCGCAGCCGCTGCG